>CALWKZ010000052.1 GCA_944381385.1 uncultured Anaerotignum sp.
TACCATGCCGGAGCCACAGCCGGGGAAAGCTATACTCGGGTGGTCTTTGACCTGACGGGGAAGAAGGACTACACCGTGACCCAGAGCAGTGACAAAACAAAGGTCTATGTGGAATTTTCCCAGACCGTTGTTACGGATATTGATACCAGCAGCACCTCTTCGGCGGATATTGTAAAGATTACCGGCGACGGCTCTTTGGGGGCGCAGGTTTCCACCTTGCAGAATCCTTACCGGATCGTCATTGATCTGCCGGGCGTAGCGGCGGACTTTGACGAGCAGATCTCCACCAGCGGTCTGTCCCGTATTTCGGAGATCAGAACGGGCTGGATGAACGGGACCACCTTCCGGGTGGTGCTGGAGGCGGATATCCTGACGAACCTGACTTACAGCGAGACCAATGGGGTGCTGACGGTGAAGGTGGAGGATTCCACTCTGGATAATCTGGAGTTTGACAGCACCAATGATGAACTGCGTCTGAAGGCGGTGGAAAGCATCAGTGTCGGCAGCATTTCCCATAATGACCAGTATCTGAACGGGTACTATGAGCTGACCTTGCCGGGAGATTATTCCGATGTTTACGGCTACGGCAAGCTGACGGTCAGCGATGACAAGATTGCATCCTTTGAAATATCTACCAGCGGCGGAAAGACAAAGATCCGTTTCAACCAGAATATCATCAGCTGCTATTCCGTCAAGGAAAGCGGCGGATATTATGTGATCTCTATCCAGAACCCGCAGGATGTTTATGATAAGGTGCTGCTTCTGGATGCGGGCCACGGCGGCAATGATCCCGGCACCAGCGGCAACGGTCTGACAGAGAAGACTATGAACCTGACTATGGCGCTGAAGGTGGAAGCGTACCTGAACGCAAATTCTGACATCAAGGTATATCTCACCAGAGACAGCGATACTCGTCCCGCCAACGAGGACAGAGCCAAAACGGCCAACCAGATCGCCGATCTGATGGTATCCATCCATATGAACGCAGGCGTAGCTACGGCTTCCGGTACGGAGACCCTCTATGCTACCCACAGCAATGACAACGCTTCCATGCTGACCAGTCAGCAGGCGGCACAGATCATGCAGAATTATCTGACTGCCGCTTTGCAGCTGAATAACCGGGGCGTGAAGCTGCGTTCGGATCTGCTGATCCTGAATTCCACAACCGTACCGGCGATTCTGGTGGAAACCTGTTTCCTGTCCAACGCCGGTGACGCGCTGAAGATTTCCAACAGCGCTACCCAGGATCTGGCGGCGGCGGCTATGGGCAACGCCATTATCTATATGATGGACAATTACAAACTGCGCTGAGAAGCGGCGAAAAAAAGGGGAGGATCTTGCGAAAGGTTCTCCCTGCTTTTTTTGGAGAAAGCATTGTCCTTTTCAGACAAAGGATGGTAAAATAAAAAAGATAAACGGCAAAGAGAGTATAGCAGGGAGGAATACCATGAAACGAATAGACGGCAGAGCTTATGACAGTCTGCGGCCGGTACAGCTGACCACAGACTTTACAAAATACGCCGAAGGTTCCGTGCTGATCGTCTGCGGCGATACCAAGGTGATCTGCAACGCTTCGGTAGAGGAAAATGTACCGCCCTTTTTGCGGGAAACCGGCACGGGCTGGGTCACAGCGGAATATTCCATGCTGCCCCGGGCCACAGCTTCCCGAAATAAAAGAGATATCCAGAAGCTGAAGCTGAATACACGCTCCGCGGAGATCCAGCGGCTCATTGGCCGGGCGCTGCGGGCGGCGGTGGACATGGAGGCACTGGGGGAACGCACCATTACCATTGACTGTGACGTGATCCAGGCCGACGGCGGCACCAGAACGGCCTCTATCACCGGCGGGTTCGTAGCCCTGGGGCTGGCCTGCAAAAAACTGCTGGCGGAAGGTGTCATCACCCGCATGCCCCTGCAAAGATATGTTTCCGCCGTCAGCGTAGGCGTGGTGGAAGGCGAATGCCTGCTGGATCTGTGCTATGTGGAGGACTCCGCCGCGGAGGTGGATATGAATATTGTCATGACCGGGGAAGGCGGTTTCGTGGAACTGCAGGGCACCGGCGAACATGGCACCTTTGACCGGGCACAGCTGGACCGGCTGCTGGCTTTGGGCGAAAAAGGAGCCAGAGAACTGCACCAGCTCCAGAAAAAGGCGCTGGGCGGTCTGGAACTGTAACGACGAATGAGGGCGAAGAAGAAAGAGGAATTTATGGAAACGATTATTTTCGCAACGAAGAACAAAGGGAAAATACGGGAAATCAACGCTATTTTAGCGGATATGGACGTCAATGTCGTGTCCATGGAGGATGCGGGCATCCACATCGATGTGGTGGAGGACGGCACCACCTTTGAGGAGAACGCCATGAAAAAGGCGGTAGAGATCATGGAAGCCAGCGGAAAGATCACGCTGGCGGACGATTCCGGTCTGGAAATTGATTACCTGGATAAGGCGCCGGGGGTATATTCCGCCCGTTTCCTGGGAGAGGATACGCCGTACCCCGAGAAATTCAAGGTGATTTTGGAAAAACTGAAGGACGTGCCAGAGGAGAAACGGACGGCCCGTTTTGTCAGCTGTATCGCCGCCGCTTTTCCCGACGGCAGGAAGCTTTTGAGCTACGATACCGTAGAAGGACGTATTGCCTATGAAGCCAAGGGGGAAAATGGATTTGGCTATGACCCTATCTTTTATGTGCCGGAGAAAGGTAAGCATATGGCGGAGCTTTCCCCGGAGGAAAAGAACGCCATCAGCCATCGGGGAAAAGCCCTTCGTAAAATGAAGGAGCTTTTGAAAAAGGAGAACCTTTGAGATGAAGCTGCTGGTCATTAGTGATACCCATGGATATCTGGACAGAGCCAGAGAGGTACTGCGCCGCTTGGGCGGAAAAGTGGACGCGGTGGTACATCTGGGGGATCACGATCTGGACGCCATAGATTTGCAGCGGGAGTTCCCCTCTCTGCCCTTTTACTATGTGCGGGGGAACAACGATTTTTTGCCGGAAACGCCGTCTAAAAAGATGCTGCGTTTTCAGGGGAAGATGCTGCTTTTGACCCATGGACACAAACAGCGGGTGCATTGGAACCCGGATACCATCGCATACTGGGCGGAGGAGCAGGGCGCGGACGCGGTGCTCTTTGGGCATACCCACCAGCCTGTGTATGATGACAAAGGGCGGGTGATGCTGCTCAATCCCGGCAGCCTGTCTTTGCCCAGAGGCGGCGGTCTGCCTACCTTTGGCATCCTTACGGTGGAGGAGAACGGCAGGATGGAGGGCGCCATTATGGAATGCTGTCCTGACGGACGGTTTGTGCGGCGGCCCTGATTTTACAGATAGAAGCGGTGCGGAAGGGGTTTCTTTCCGCGCTGTTTTAAAAATATGGGGGGAGAAAAAGGGTTTGATCCTGGTTTGGCTTTGGGAAAAAACAAAAAACGGAGAAAAAATGCTTGACGAATGATGGTATTTGTGGCATAATATTTCTTGCCGAATTGATATGAATCAGTAGCTCAGCTGGATAGAGCAACGGCCTTCTAAGCCGTGGGTCGGGGGTTCGAATCCCTCCTGGTTCAGTTTCTGCGGGTGTAGTTCAATGGTAGAATGTCAGCCTTCCAAGCTGAACACGTGAGTTCGATTCTCATCACCCGCTTTTTTTATGCGAATCAGTAGCTCAGCTGGATAGAGCAACGGCCTTCTAAGCCGTGGGTCGGGGGTTCGAATCCCTCCTGGTTCAGAATGCCGGAGCGTATGCTCCGGTTTTTTTGTTTTTATATGCTCTCGTACAGTTTTCTTTGGGAGAGTTTGACGGAAACCTTGACAGACAGTACGGAAATGAGTACAATAAAACCGTTATGCGGATATGGCGGAATTGGCAGACGCACCGGATTTAGGTTCCGGCGGGCGACCGTGCAGGTTCAAGTCCTGTTATCCGCAGGACAAAGGCTTTGGGCTGTTTCGTAAGGGAAGCGGCGCGAAGCCTTTTTTAATCTGGCAAAATCAAAAAGGCAAAAAAATAAAGTACGAAATTTCCCGTTGGAAAAATCGTACTTCTTTTTTTTATTCTTCCGTTTCTTTTTCGCTTTGAAGTTCCCCTTGGGGGAAATTTTCTTCTTTGGCCTTAAAGGAAATATGTTCCGCTTCTGTATCCTTCACCAGAGAGGTCAGGATGGCGCCGTAGATACGGCTTACATTTTTCCGCCAGTTTCGGCAGATGGAAAGGGCCTGCTGCTTGGAAACTACAGAAACGCTGATCTCCATCAGGGTGTTGCCGTCGTCGTCATTGAGCCCGCATTTTACCAGAAAATCGTCATTGATCTCCGGGAAGTAATTGGCCGTTACGGCGTACTCCGCGCGGATACGCTTGCTGTTTTCTTTGACATAAGTATTGATTTCGTTTTTAGCCTCATCGGAGATATGGTTGAGGAAGTAGGTAAGGATCTCTTCCCCTTCATCCGTTAAAGTATAGCGGGTATTGTTTTGCTCCCTGGATTTTTCCAGCCATCCGGCGTCTACCAGTTCCGCCAGATATTGCTGTACGGAAAAATAATCCATATAATTTTTTTCCAGTAGAAACTGGCAGATTTCGCTGTTGGAAAGAGCGATTCCCATTTTTTTCAGCAGAAGCAGGATAATGAGTTTATGCTCCGCCAGCTGGCGTATGGAATCAGCCATGGAACAACCCCCTTTCAAAAGGTTTTATTGTAAATAATCATATCATATTTTAGCCAAAAGAAAAACAGAATTTGCAAAAAAACGCATCTTCTGTGCGGAACTGTCAAGTCCTCGGTGCAGAAGCAATATCCATGCCCTGGGTAATGCCTTCTGTCCGCAGGCGGTGGTGGATCTCATTGAGGACGTTTCTCTTGTTTAAACTCCAGGAAGGGGCTAAAAGGCTATTCCGGTCGCCGTCGCCTGTAAGCCGGTGGATGACGATATCGGGCCGCAGTCGGGCAATGCAGTGGCAGACGAGATGGATATATTCCTCCTGGGTCAGGGGAACCACAAGGCCCTTTCGGTACCATTGAGCCAGCTCGGTGCCCTCCAGAATATGGAGCAGGTGGAGTTTTACGCCGGAAACCGGCAGGGAATTAAGAAAGTCTATGGTAGAGAGCACATCCGTCTCCGTTTCGCCGGGCAGGCCCAGGATTACATGGGCCACGACGGGGATGTTTCGTTGGTGGAGTTCCCTTACGGCCGTCACAAAGGTTTCCCTAGGATAGCCTCGCCGGATCAGCATCGCCGTTTCTTCCTTGGCGGTTTGCAGTCCCAATTCTATCCATAGATGTGTTTTTTGGGAAAGTTCCTCCAGCAGTGCCAGCACATCCTCCCCCAGACAGTCGGGGCGGGTGGCGATGGACAGGCCCTGGATACCCGGCTGGGCGAGGGCTTGGCTATATTTTTTCCGCAGGCGTTCTACCGGCGCGTATGTATTGGTGAAGGCCTGGAAGTAGGCGATATAGGCCGGGTCCTCCCATTTTTTCGCTGTTTGGGCCTTGCCGGCATGAATCTGTTCTGGGATGGATAGAGCGGGGCTTTCGGCAAAGTCCCCGGAGCCGCCGGCGCTGCAAAAGATACAGCCGCCGGTGCCCAGAGTGCCGTCCCGGTTGGGACAGGTGAAGCCGCCGTTGAGGGATATCTTGGCTGTTTTTTTGCCGAAGATTTGGCGGTAATAGGTATTTAGGTCGCGGTATGGCTTTTCCGCCATGGTATCACTTCCAATCTATGGGGGTCTGCCGCAGCAGCTCGCACTGTTCCTCAATGGCTTGCCAAAGGACGGCATCGTCTCCGGCAAAAAGCAGCAGCATCAGAAAATCCCGCTTGCTGCTTTCCAGAAATCGGTGCAGCTCTTCCTCCGAATTTTCACAGGAAAGAAGAAATTTTTCCAGACTTTCTTCTGTCAGCGCCAGAGGGATACAGCCGGAGATTTCCTCCAGCAATTCGCCGATGGTCCTGTTCCCGCAGGAAAGACAGGACAGGGTTTCGTAGGCAGACTGGCTGTTGAGAAAGACTACGTTTTTTCCTTCCTGCCGCCGCCACAGACGCAGTCTTTGGCGCAGAAGGGAAAGGGTGCCGCGCAGGTCACCGCGGCTGACGGTATGGGGCATAGATTCCAACGGACATCCTTCTTTCATCGTAAGTTTTCAATAGCATATCCCGTTTTCCTGAAAAAAACGATGTCAGTTTTTTACTCTATGAGGGCTTTCAGTTCTGCGATGAGAGCGGCGTTGTCCTGAGGCCGCAGCAGACAGAACCGCAGGAAGGTCTGATCCAGAAAGGCGAAGGTGGATGCATCCCGGATGAGCATTTTTTTGACGATCAATTTTTCAAAGAGCTGGGCGGAGGTGATCTTATCCGTCAGCAGCTTCAGGAGGATGAAATTGGAGGCGGAAGGATAAGCCTTCAGATGCTTCCAGGTGGAAAATTCTGCCAGAGCCTTCTTTCGCTCAGAGGAAATCAGATGCTGGGAGGTCTCGTGGAAAATAGTGTCTGTGAACATATGCTCTCCGGCGAAGGCCGCCAGAGAATTGACGCTCCAGGGGTCCTGATTTTCCAGAAGACGGCGGCGGAAATCCTCGTTGGAGGACACGCCGTAGCCCAGGCGCAGGCCGGGAGCCGCAAAGAATTTGGAGGTGCCCCGGATGACAAAGAGATTGTCAAATTCCCTAGTCAGAGGGATGGCACAGATTTCCTCCAGTTGGTCGGAAAATTCGATATAGGTCTCGTCGATCATGACGGAGGCGCCGATCTTTTTGCAGTGGGTCAAAATGGTCCGCAGCTGGGAAACGGTCAGGGCGCTGCCGGTAGGGTTGTTGGGATTGCAGGCGATAAACATGCCCACTTCCTCTGTTAAAGCCGCCAGAAGGCCCTCCAGGTCAATGCGGAAGTCATTTTTTTCTTCCAGAGGGAAGTAATCGAACTGGCCGCCGCAGAGGGTCACTTCCCGCTCGTACTCGCTGTAAGCGGGGCCTAAGATAATGCTGCGGCGGGGATTTACGGTTTTGATGAAAGTGCTGATGAGCTCCGTGGAGCCGTTGCCCACCAGGATATGTGCCGGGTCCGCGCCGGTATATTGGCCGATAGCCCGGCGCAGAGCCTTGTATTTTTTATCGGGATAGGTGGAAACGATGTGGAGGTTTTTGGCCATCAGCGTTTCCACGCTTTTGGGAAAGCCCAGCGGATTGATATTGCCGCTGAAATCCAGGATCTCCTTTTTGGGGATATGGTATTTTCTTTCGATGGCGTCCAGATCGCCGCCATGCTGGTGCATGAGAGTTGTGTTCTGCATGATTTTTCCCTTCTTCTATCTATAATATAATCGTTTTTTTCAGTAGATCTCGTCGATTCGTTCCTGTGTGGTGATCTTCTGGCTCTGGGCCCGCACCCGGGGATACTGGATATAGCCGCTGCCCTGTTTCTTTTCCAGAGGCAGGATGCGCAGCGCCATTTTCCGGTTCTTTTCCGGGATCAGCCGGATGGCGGTATCCATCCGGATGGGCAGCTCCTCCAGAGTCAGCCGGTTGGTCTTGTTCAGGGCGCTTTTGGAGCCCATAGGCGCGTATTCGATGGGGAAGCCGTTTTCATCGGGGACGGAAAGAAGATAATCCCTGACGGCGTCCATGCCGAAGGCAGCGCACAGCTCGCAGCAAAACTCGTGGAGATGGCTGTGGGTCTCGATCTCGATATCTTTCCACAGACCATCGTCCTCCTCCATGGAAACGCGGAAAACATAAAGCTCCGCGGCGATCTCTACCCGCAGCAGCTCCTCGTAGACCCGCATTTCCCACTCGGAGGCCACGGCATCCAGGATCTGCTCATAGGTAAGGGCCTTGGGCATTTTCTGCCGGTCCTCCTTTGCTGCACCCTTTGGCGCCAGAGCCTTGCCCAGAGGGGTCAGGCTATAATAGCTGGGCGGCAGATAAAGCTCCGGGCTGATGTTATGGCCCATCAGGAACAAAGCCGCCAGATGGTTCACAGTCTGATAGAACCGGTAGGGCGTAAAGGAAATGGGGCGGATCAGCCGGAAGAAAACGCTCATAGGCGTTAAGAACCATTTGTCTAACAGGATGCCGGCAAAGAGTAGGGAGGAAAGGACGGCGTGGTCCTCCTCCGTCAGCTGGGAGGGCGGCGTTTTCCATAGATCGGAAATATCCACGTCCACCCGCTTGTAAAAGTCTACAAAAATCTGGTCTATGTCCTGAGGATGTTCCAGACAGGCCAGGAAAAAACCGCTGTCGATAGTATCCGCCTCCAGATCCATGGTATAGTGGAAACGTCCCGCCGCCAGATAGCAGGCCTCCAGCTTCATCAGCTCCAGCTGTTCCAAAGGGGGCAGTCCAAGGAATTTCTCCGCCTGGGCGCTTGTCCGAATCTTATGGACGTGGATGGCGGGTATGGGCTCCAGCAGCCGCAGCTGCCGGCAGAGCTGGGTCAGATAGTCCAGATAGAACCGATCGGCAAAGGAAAGCCGTTCCAAAAGCCGCTGCTTGTCCTGCGGCAGGAAAAAGCCGTTTTCGTCTACTGTTTGATCCGGCAGGCATTCTTCCAGCAGCAGTTTTAGATCCGCCAGCAGCGGGTGCTCCTCCAGAGAGTAGGAAAGCAGCCGGAAGCTGTATTTCTCCTCACCGGGAGCCTGGGGAAGAATCCGCAGGGTATAGACCGTTTCCGCATTTTCCGTGCCCATATCCTGAGAGATGATATTGATGGGTGAAAGGATGGTATCCGCCGCTAGAGCCGTATGGTACCACTTGGCAAAGACCATGGGCGCGATGCCGTAAAGCCGTTCCCGACAGCTTTCGTCCATATGGGAAACGTATTTTTCATATTCATTTGTGAAAAGCCGCAGCAGTTCTTCGTGCCGCAGCGGTGTATTCTTCTGTTCCATGGAAATGGACTCCTTTTATAAATATTTCAATGGGGCTTTATCGAAAAAGGGCGAAAAAAGCCAATTTTCATTGTAACAGAAAAAGTATGGTTTGTGAACGGTTCCCGGAAAAATAAGAGGGCAAAATGCAAAAGTACCCGGGAGAAAGGAAAGTGTTTTTGTGCAAAAGACAGAAAAGCGTTCTTTTTGAAAAAAACATGAGACAATGGTTGAAACTGGCCGTAGAATATGGTATATTCCTTGTAGCGGAAACAAATGTGTGTAAACGAAGAACAAAAGAGGGGAGAAAAGACCGTGAAGGAAGACAAGAATTTCTTTATCGTGGACAAAAGTGTATTGCCGGAGATCTTTCTGAAAGTAATGGAGGTAAAGAACCTTTTGGAGAGCAGAAAGGAAAAAACCGTGCAGGATGCCGTAAATCGTGTGGGCATCAGCCGCAGCGCTTTTTACAAATACCGTGACGCCGTGCATCCCCTTTATGAGAATACAAGAGGAAAAACGGTGACCATCGCCTTGAATCTGGACGATACGCCGGGACTGCTTTCCACGGTGCTCAACAGCATTGCCACAGAAGGCGCCAATATCCTGACCATCAATCAGACCATCCCCATCAACGGCATCGCCAATGTGACCATTACCATTGAGACCAATGAGATGCGCGGGGAGTTCGGACGGCTCATGCGGCAGCTGGAAAGCCTGCTGGGAGTACAGTCCATCAAGATCATAGGCAGAGAATAAGGAAAAGACCGGATTCGTGCTGTCCTGTTGGCGGCACGGATTTTCCTTTTCGCATAGAAAAAAGAAAAAGAATGGAGGATTTATATGGTACATATCCAGATTCCCGCTACCTCCGCGAATATGGGGCCGGGATTTGACTGCATTGGCGTAGCGCTCCAGCTGTATAATCATCTTTGGGCGGAGGAGATCCCCGAAGGCTTGGAGATCCAGATCAAACGAAAGCAGGAGATCGAGATCCCTACGGACGAAAGCAATTTGATTTATCAGACCATGCGGTATTTTTATGAGCAGAAGGGGCTTCCCATGCCGGGGGTACGCCTGATCCAGGAGGATTATATCCCTATGGTGCGGGGACTGGGCAGCAGTGCCGCCTGCATCGTCGGCGGGCTGATGGCGGCCAATGAATTGGCGGGCCGTCCCTGCGACAAAAAAGAGCTGGCGGAAATGGCGGCGGCCTTGGAGGGGCATCCAGACAATGCGGTGCCGGCCTTCTTCGGCGGAATGGTTGTCGGCGCTATGAAAGAAAATGATTTGAAACATGTGTGTTTACAGTTGCCGAATGACCTGATTTTTGCTATAATGGTGCCTGATTTTCCAGTTTCTACGGAGAAAGCCAGAGGCGTGCTGCCCACGGAGTATACCCGGGGAGATGTGGTGTTCAATGTTTCCCGAGCGGCCCTTTTGGTAGCTTCTTTGATGAGCGGGAAGTATGAAAACCTGGAAATGGCCATGGATGATAAGATCCACCAGCCCTACCGGAAGGTTTTGATCCCGGGAATGGAAGAGATCTTCACGGCGGCCAAGGAGGCTGGCGCTGTGGCCTGCTACCTTAGCGGCGCAGGCTCTACGCTGATGGCTGTTGTTACAAAAGAGAAAGCCGAGGAATTCAGAAATCAAATGTCCGCCTGCTTTGAAAAATTGCCGGATCATTGGGAGCTGACGCTGTTGGAGCCCGACCCGGAAGGCGTAAAAGCAGTGACTGAATAAACAGGAGGAAGGTATAAGATGTTAGTAGTGCAGAAATACGGCGGCAGTTCCGTCGCCGACGCGGAAAGAGTGTTTAATGTTGCCAGACGTATCATGAAAACAAAGGACGAGGGCAACGATGTAGTGGTAGTGCTGTCTGCGCAGGGAAAGACCACAGACGGTCTGATTGCCAAGGCTAAGGAGATCAATCCCAAGGCCAGCCGCAGAGAGATGGATATGCTCCTGGTAACAGGGGAACAGCAGTCCGTGGCCCTTATGGCTATGGCCATCAACGCCCTGGGCGGCAGAGCGGTTTCCCTTAACGCCGTACAGGTGGGCATTGAGACCACAAACAATTACAGCAACGCGAGAATCCGGAAGATCCATTCCGAGCGTATTGAAAACGAGCTGGAAAGAGGCAACATTGTATTGGTAACAGGGTTCCAGGGTGTAAACATGCTGGGCGATATGACGACGCTGGGCAGAGGCGGTTCCGATACTTCCGCCGTGGCTCTGGCGGCGGCATTGAACGCGGATATCTGTGAGATCTATACAGACGTGGAAGGCGTTTATACAGCGGATCCCCGTGTGGTAAAGGATGCCAGAAAGCTGGATGAGATCAGCTATGACGAGATGCTGGAGCTGGCGTCTTTGGGCGCGAAGGTGCTGCACTGCCGTTCCGTAGAGGTTGCGAAGAAATACAATGTAAAGCTGGTAGTACGTTCCAGTCTGTCTGACGCGGAGGGAACAGAGGTCAAGGAGGAATGCAAGATGGAAAGAATGCTGGTTAGTGGTGTTGCGGCGGATAAAAATGTATCCCGTATTTCTGTATTAGGTGTAAAGGACGAGCCGGGCAAGGCCTTTGAGATCTTCGATTTGATGGCGAAGGAAAAGGTAAGCGTAGACATTATCCTGCAGTCCAACGGCTACGACGGCAGACAGGACATTTCCTTTACCATTGGCCAGGACGATCTGGATATTGCCATCAAGGCGCTGGAGGAAAACAAGGAACGCCTGACGGCTCAGGAGATCGTTTATGACAACAGTGTAGCGAAGTTGTCTATCGTCGGTGCGGGCATGGCGTCCAATCCCGGTGTTGCGGCTATGTTCTTTGAGGCAATGTATGACGCGGGCGTAAATATCCAGATGATCTCCACATCCGAGATCAAGATCACTGTGCTGATCGCCCAGAAGGATATTGACGAGGCAATGGTAGCGGTACACGATAAATTTAAAATCGCTTCCGTAAATATGAGAAGAGACTAAGAAAAAAACGCAGTGGATGTTTTTGCGAAAAAATGATCCCGTTAAAAGTAATATGGCTGGAATCCCTTGTGCTGCAAGGGTTCCAGCCATATTTGCTTTTTATGAAGCGGGGATCGGTCAGTGGTTTTCGCATTCTCCCGCGTGCTGGTGCTCATGGCAGACGGAGCCGGTGGAGTGAAGCTCGCCTTTCAGGTAGCTTTCCACAGCGGCCTTTCCATCTCCTTCCGCACCGACAATGACCTCGATGTTTCTTTCGTTGAAGATTTCGATGGCTCCGCCGCCCATGCCGCCGGCGATAATGACGTTAACGCCCATATCCCCCAGGAAATTGGGCAGGAAGCCGGGTCTGTGACCGGGATTGGCAATGACGGATTCTCCCAGGATGGTGTTCTGGTCTGTGTCAAAGATACGGAAGGCTTCACAATGGCCGAAATGGCCGGCTACTTCTGTACCCATGGATGCAACTGCGATTTTCATATGACATTCTCCTTTTCTTGGTAAATGATAGTTTATGGTTGGATGTCCAAAAGGGACATGGCTTGACAATATACGCTGTACAGGGCGTCTCTGGCGGGGCAGTCTATTTCCGGCAGAGGGATGCCCTCGTTGATGGCCCTGGAGGCGCTGGAGTCGTAGGGGATACGTCCCAGGAAGGGGATGCCCTCCTGTTGGCAGTAGTCCTCGATCTCCTTTGTTTTCTCTGGGCTGAGGTCGTATTTATTGACGCAGACCGCCGTTTTGGCCCGGAAAATAGAGGCCGTCTGAACGATGCGCTTTAAGTCGTGGAGACCCGATAAGGAAGGCTCCGCAACGATCAGTACCAGATCCACTCCGCTGATGGAAGAAATAACAGGACAGCCGATGCCGGGGGAACCGTCTATAACGGCCAGTTCTGCCGGAGGCGCAGCTTCCGCCATGGCGGATTTTACAGCGGAGACCAGCTTGCCGGAGTTGCCTCTGCCCATTTTCAGCTTCGCAGAGGAAAACACTGTCTCTCCCTGATACAGGTACAGAGCACCGGCCTGGTCCTCCCGCAGGATCGCCGCTCCCTGCGGGCAGACGGCGGAACAAACGCCGCAGCCTTCGCAGGCGTATTCGTCGGCCTGATAGCGGCCGTTCGTTTCTTTGATGGCATGGAAACGGCAAGCCTCCAGACAGGCCCCGCAGCCAATGCACTTCTCCGGGTCGAGCCAGGCTTTTTCGGAGCCGTAGTAGTCGGAGACCACCGGTTCCGTCCGCAAGCCGGAAACCAGATGCAGATTGGGCGCGTCCACGTCGCAGTCGGCAAATACTTTGGCCTGGGCAAAATGGATGAAGGCGGCGGTGGTGGTGGTCTTTCCGGTACCGCCCTTGCCGCTGAGAATCAGTAATTTTTTCATAAAGCATTTTCACCGCCTATCTGCCGCAGGATATTTTGAAAGGTATGTTTCAAGGCTTCGTTTTTCCGGACAGCAATGGTTCCCTCCGCGCCCAGAGCCGCCAATTCCTCTGAGAAGGGGAAGGTGTGGAGCAGAGGAATCTGTTCCTTCTGGCAAAAGTCCTCCAGAGGAGGATAAGGGCCGTCGGCCTTGTTGAGGATCACGCCGCAGGGCTTTTTCAGCAGACGCACCAGTTCATAGACCATCTGGAAATTATGAAAGCCAAAGGCCGTGGGTTCCGCTACAAACAATGCATAGTCCGCGGCGGAAACGCTCTCCATGACGGAGCAGCTGCTGCCGGGCGGGCAGTCAATGACCGTCAGTCCGGCATAAGAAAAGCCCGTTTGCAGCGCCTCCTGGATGACGGGGACGGCGGAGGCTTCCCCCATATTCAATATGCCGGTCACAACGGTGACGTTTTCACTGACGCCTATTTCCAGTTCGCCTACAGGCCGTTTTTCCTCGGAAACAGCCTTTTGAGGGCAGACCAGAGCGCAGCCGCCGCAGGAATGGCATACGTCGGGGAAGATCATGGGTTTTTCCTTGATGTAGACCAAAGCATGGAAACGGCAGAAATCAACGCATTTCCGGCAGCCGTTGCATTTGCCCGCGTCAAACTGGGGCAGGAGGGTATGGACCGGAGCGGAAACGACGTCTTGGGGACGGAAGAAAAGCCTGCCGTTAGGCTCCTCCACGTCACAGTCGATGTAGACGGCTTTTTTTGCCGCCGCCGCTAAATTGACAGAGACAAAGGTCTTGCCGGTGCCGCCTTTGCCGCTAAGTACCGCCAGCCTCATGCTTTTCCATGGAAACCGGCGTGAAAATGGCTTAACAGCTCCAGTTTCCCCTCCAGATAAGCGGCCAGATTTACCGCAGCGTCACCGCCTTGGGCTTCGTAAATAGCCGTTTCTGCCGCCTGCAATACTTCCGCGGCGTTTTGGCCGCAGCGGATGGTGATAAGAATATTTGTATGGTGATCTACCAGAAATTGGGCCGCTTTCAGGCCGGCGCCGCCCTGGGCCTGGGCAGCTGGATTTTCGGAAATTTCCTGGGCGTTGGATTCCGTATCGTAAAAAAGCACAAAAGGCGCTCTGCCAAAGGAAACGCAGACGTCTTTTTTGTTTTCGTCCAAAGGAATGGCAATAATCATGAGGATTCCTCCTTTTTGGGATGTGATTTTATTTTCGGCATATGCCATTTATCGCTAAAATGAGTATAGTCCTATTACCGACATATGTCAATAAAAGATAACCGAAAAGAGTGTTTTGCTTAGAAATCATGATAGCCCTTTCATTTGACTTATGAAGGTATTTCAAAAGAGGATTTTACTTTAGAAGGATTCCATAGAAAAGGCAGTGCGGAAAAGCAGACTCTTCATAAGAAAATATTAGCTTTCTTATGAAGACGCTTCTAACACACTGCCTTTTGAGAGGGAGAAAATCAGTAAACGCCGTCAGGATTTTCTGAAATCAAAGTAATGCTTGGAATTCAGATGATGACGGACTATATCCAGCGCTTCGCCGAAACGCTGAAAATGAACGATCTCCCGTTCCCGCAGGAAACGAAGGGGCGCCAGTACATCCGGGTCATCCGTCAGGTCGATGAGATACTCATAAGTGCTGCGGGCCTTCTGCTCTGCCGCCATATCCTCATACAGATCTGTTACGGGGTCCCCTTTGGACTGGAGCACAGAGGCGGAAAAGGGAACGCCGGAAGCGGCGGAAGGGAAAAGGCCAAAGCCATGGTTGACGTAGTAGGTATCCAGACCGGACTGGATCAGCTGTTCTTTGGTCAGACCCTGGGTCAGCTGGTGGACGATGGTGCCCATCATTTCCACATGGGCCAGCTCTTCTGTGGCGATATCGTTCAGGGCGGCCTGGGCCTGGGGGGTGACCATGGTGAATTTCTGGCTGAGATAACGCAGCACCGCGCCGATCTCGCCGTCCCCGCCGCCGTACTGTTCGATCATGATTTTAGCCAGACGGGCGTCGGGGTTTTTGATATGAATGGGAAATTCCAGTTTTTTCTCATAGATCCACATTTATACGCACTCCTTTCCTGCCATGGAGGGATTAAAGTCTTTCTGCCAGGGCCATGGCGCGTCGATCCACTGCCATGTTTTATCGCTGGCGTTGTCACTGCGGAAGGAGCACAAGGGGCCGTAGGATTCTTCGTATTTCAACCGCAGGGTATCGGCGGCGGCAATGACCTGACGATAGGCAGCGATGGCCTCCGCGTCCTCCGGATGGGTATCCAGATAAAGGGCCAGGTCAACGGCCATAAAATCCATTTCTGTCAGTTTTTGCAGCAGTTCGTCCCGTGTCATCTGATCGCCTCCTTTTTGCTTTCAGGCTGGGAGAAGAGACCGGTATAGGGCATGGAAAGGGCGGAAAAAACAGTACCGCAAACCAGGCTCTGTTCCGGTGTGGAGGGGGATTCATAGGGCTGGGGCGGAACATAGGCCTGTGCCAGAGGGCAGTCGCTGCCAGCCGCGAAGGCGCAGCCGGTTTCCACCGGGGTTTCCGTATCGGAAAGGAATACGGAAGTCATTTCTTTCATGGAAATTCCTCCTTTTTGGTTTACACTGGTATCATATGGGCGGGACGGGCTGTGGGTGCAAGGACAATGGGAAAAAAAGGACAAAAAAAGACCTGCCTCCTGCGGACTCCTCTGGAGAAAACAAGATTTTTCCTTGATTTCTTTCGAGACAGCGCCGAGGGCGGGTCTTTTGTATTTGGATGATTCAGTTGTTTTCCGGCCGGTACAGCAGGAAATACAGATCGTTGACATTGGTGCCGGTGGGGCCGGTCATAATAAGGCCGTCCGCGTGGGACAGGGCTGCGTAGGCGTTGTTGTCGGCAAGGGTTTGATCCAGGTTGATACCGGCCTGCCGCAGCTTCGCCATGGTTTCTCCGTCAGAAATGCCGCCGGCGGCATCTGTGGGGCCGTCTGTGCCGTCAGAGCCTACAGCCGCGATCAGGGCGGAGGAAAGTCCCTCCAGATAAGGCGCCGCCGCCAGAGCCAGCTCCTGATTTCTGCCGCCCTTGCCGGAACCGGTCAGGTGGACCACCGTTTCCCCGCCGCAGATTACAGCTATGGGCCGCTGGGAAAGACCGTCCCCTTTTTCCAGGGATTGGGCTATTGCCCCCAGGAACCGGCCGGCCTCTCTGGCTTCACAGTCCAGCATGGAAGTCAGGATCAGCGGCTCATAGCCCATTTTTTTGGCCTCTTCCGCGGCAAAATGGCAGAGCTGGGAAACACTGCCGGTAATGACGGCAGTGGCGTTGGGCAGGGATTTGGGGGTTTCCTGTGCCAGCTGGGACAAAAGTGCCGGCGAAAAATCCAGGTTATATTTTTTGACAATGGCCAGAGCTTCCGCTGAGGTAGAGCTGTCCGGAGCAGCGGGGCCGGAAGCGATGGCGTCCAGGCGGTCTCCCAGGATATCGCTGAGGGCGATGACGAATACAGAGGCGGGGGCGCAGTGAGCGCCAAAGCGGCCGCCCTTTACAGCGGAAAGATGTTTGCGGATGGTATTGATCTCTATGATATTGGCGCCGCAGGCCAAAAGCTGTTTTGTCACATCCTGGAGCTGGGCCAGTGTCAGCCCTTCCGCCGGTTTTTCAAACAGAGCGGAGCCGCCGCCGGAAAGCAGTACCAGCACCGTATCCTCCGGGGCGGTGTTTTCCGTCAGTTGGAGGATCTTCTCCGCCCCCAGGAGAGAATTTTCGTCCGTAACGGGATGGCCTGCCTCCAGGATGGTGAAGCCGGGCAGGGGGCCCTGGCTGTGGCCGTATTTTGTCAGGACGATGCCGCCGGCAATGGTCGGAAGGACTTCTGACGCCGCTTTCGCCATGGTCCAGGCGGCCTTGCCGATGGAGACCACAAAGATACGGCCGGGAAAGGCATGATCCTTCAGGGCCCGTTTTACGGCGGTATCGGGCATGACTTTTTTCAGTGTTTCGTCTATGAGATGCAGGGCGTCCTGCCGCAGAGTCTTTTGCATGATGGAAAACCTCCTGATGGTCTGCTTTTCTTTTTGTTATATCGGAAAACAGGGGCTTTGTAAAGAGGGAGATTTCAAAAAAAGAAGCGCGCAGGCTTCTTTTCGAGAGCTTGCGCGCTTCGTTTCATGCTGCGGGGAAAGTCGTTTCCGAATCAGCATATGGAATTCAGATGATATAGGTAAACTAAGAGGGTTTCTTAGGAAATGGACATACCCAGGAACATACCTGCGATGATGATGATCGCAATAGCGATAGGCGCTACGATCTTCAGCAGGAAGGCCCATACGGGAGCCAATGCGAATTTATATTTGCCATAGGATGTCGCTTCGTCGATAGCGTTCTGTG
>CALWKZ010000053.1 GCA_944381385.1 uncultured Anaerotignum sp.
TTCCGGCCATAATCATTTTTACTGGGATTGTTTTTTCATCAAACGCTGCTTTTACTTTATTTTTGTGATATGTTTAAAGTTTTCATAGGCAGTGTCATCTTTTAGAATTTCTACCATTTCCGGGGTAATAAGCCGTTCGAAAGCTCTCAAAGAATCGGGCTCTTTGACTTTCGATAGAATAAAGTTTTTCAGCATCAGTGTTAACGGTTCTCCGATAGCGGATTTATAATTAAATCCGATGAGCTGCATGGTTTTCAGTGTATCCACACTGATGAGCTCCTTGATCTGTTCATAGGACTCCACTTGATTTTTGACATTCTGTACGGCTTCTTCGCTGATTTGTTCCGCGGCAGCGATTTGCGATTTCTTGATGATTTCTATCATACGTGATACCGTACTATGCAGGTGCTGGATATCCTCATCACTGATGTTTACTTTTTCTAATTCTGATTTGTAAACCTGCGCGATGCGAACAGCCTCTTCTCGTTCGTTCAGCAGTTCGTTGATAATTTCATCATAGGTGTTTCGGATTTTTTCGACGTCTTTTTCTTCTTTAATTGCGCGTATTTTGCTGGAAACGGCAGTCGCTGTGCCTTTGACAGCCAGATCTGCCAGTGTGGTCCCTAAGCTTAGCAATTCAGCGGAATAGATATCGTTCATATGCGTCTTCTCCTGATCCGTGACTAAAACATATCTTTGAGGTTATTTCTTCCCTGTGGAGCCGATGCCGCCGCGATCGTCATTGCCCAGCGTTTCTGCTTCTGCAAAGGAAATGGCAGGCTGATGCTCAAAAATACGGAATTGACAGATACGATCGTTGACGTCGATGACGGTGTCCCGCATAGCCAGAGCAGGGAAGAACCACTGATCGTTGTCACCGCAGTAGCTTTCATCCACAATACCGCAGTGGTTGGTCTGGATGACGCCGAAGTTTTTGAATGTGGAACTGCGGGGCACAATATGGGCTTCGTATCCTTTGGGCAGCTCCATAGCCACGCCCAGAGGGATGAGACGGAATTCCCCCGCCTTTAATTCCACACGCTCCGCCGCCCGCAGGTCGATCCAGTCGGATTTGCCGTCGATATAGCGGAGCTTTTCGATTTTGTCGCTGAGATATTTGATTTTAATAGAAACCATGGTTTCGATTCCTTTCTATGTTATTCGGCGGGATAGAGATACAGAGTGCCTTTTTCCAGAGATTTCTGCACGTCTACGATCCGCTGGTTGAAGCTGCCCTTCCAGTGGAGCTGGGGGTCTTTCAGGTCCTCAATAAAACGCCCGTCGATCAAAACGTCGATGTATTTCATAATGGGCAGGGCGCTGACTTCCTCCCAGAGATAGCCGGTATACAGCCATGTTTTTTTGTCGGGGAAGGTTTCCCGGATTTCTTTTGCCAGCGCTGTCATATCTTCCCGATTGCCCGGATATAAGGGGTCGCCGCCGCTCAAAGTAACGCCGCTGATATAATCTTTTTGTAATTCGGCGAAAAGCTCTTCCTTGGCGGCCTCGTCGAAGGGCAGGCCGCCCTCCGGGTCCCAGGTGATGGGGTTCTGGCAGTTTTTGCAGCCGTGGGCGCAGCCCGCTACCCATAATACCACCCGCAGGCCCTCGCCATTTAACATATCGTCTTTCGTAATATTATGATACCGCATGGCTTACATACTCTTCCTTTCCGCGATTTCCGCCATTTTTGCCTCGTTCAGGCGGGTATCGCCTTTGACACGGGAGTAGGACAGATAGCCGTTCATACGGTCGATCTTTGTCAGGTTCCTGCTGCCGCATTTGGGGCATACGTCCATTTCCAGTTCCTGATGGCCGCAGTCATCGCAGTAGGCCAGAGAAAGGTTGACGCCTTCATAGAAGCCCATCTTCATGGCCCGGCGCACCAGTGTGCGGATGGCGTCCAGATTGTAGTCGATGGGGTATTTTACATACTGAATCTTCCCGCCGTTTGCCAGATCCCAGAAGCGTTTTTCCAGATCCTGCTTCTGGATGGGTGTGATATCCTCTGTGACATGGCAGTGGAAGGAATTGCTTACATACGGGCGGTCAGATACATTTTCCACTACGCCGTATTTCTTGCGGAACTGGGTCACCTGCAAACCGCAGAGACTTTCGGCGGGTGTGCCGTAGATGGCGTAAAGATTGCCGTCGGCTTTTTTGAATTCCGCGATCTTATCGTTGATATGCTGCAAGGTGTCGATGGCGAACTGACCGTCCTCCACCAGAGATTTGCCGTTGTGCAGCTCCTGAAGTTCATTGAGGGCTGTGATGCCAAAGGAAGCCGTGGCAGATTTCAGCAGAGGCTTGATCTTGTCATGGATGCCCAGATGGCCGCCGTAGAAGCCGCCCTCGCAGTAGGCCAGAGGGTTGGTGGAGGCCCGCATTTCGCCCAGGTAGGCGTAGGTACGGATATGCAGCTGACGGATCAGCTCCAGATAGTAGTCCAGTACCTCATAGAAGGGTTTGCTTTCCTGCTTTGCCTTGGCGTAAATCATGGGCAGATGCAGGCTGACGGCGCCGATATTGAAACGGCCTACATAAACAGGCTTGTCGTTTTCGTCGGCAGGCTCCATGCCGCCCCGCTCGAACCAGGGGGACAGGAAGGCCCGGCAGCCCATAGGGCTGATGATGGCGCCGTATTTTTTGTACATCTCCGCCACATAGCCCTCGCCGGTCAGAGACAGCCAGTCGGGATACATGGTCTTGGAGGAGCAGAGGATACCGGCCTCAAAGACATCTTCCAGTTCCTTGCCCTTTCCGTGAAGGTTTTCGTCATATAAGAATACCAGTTTCGGGAACAAAACGGGTTTTTTGCAGTTTTTCTTGCCCTGACCCTTCCGGCGCACATTCAGCATGGTGATGGCCGCCATTTTGGCGAATTTGCCGGTGCCGGTGCCGAAGGTCATGGTGATGAAGGGATAGTCCCCGCGGCTGGATGCTACGGTATTGAATTTATATTCCCAGCCCTGGAAGCCCTGTTCGAAATCGTTGAGGATATCGGCCATGGCTTCTTTGTCCGCCGCCTTGGGGGTCAGGCCCATATCGATATAGCGGCGGTAGAATTTTTCGTAGCTGCGTTCGGCGAAGGGCTCCAGCAGGATGTCCACGGAGGGCACCGTAAAGCCGCCGTACTGCTGGCTGGCGGCGGAAAGGACGATGTCGCCGATGACGTCAAAGGCCACTTCCAGTGTTTTCGGCTCGTTGTACCACAGGTTGCCCATTTCAAAGCCGCCGGTGAGCACTTCTTTTACGTCGAAGAGGCAGCAGTTCATGGTGTCTCTCCGGGCGGACATATCATGGATATAGATATAGCCGTCCCGGCAGGCCTGTAATTCTTCCGTGGTCATGAAGAATTTCTGGTACAGCTCCTTGTTCAGCTGGTTGAATACCAGAGAACGCTTGGTGGAGACAAGGGCGCTGTCTGTGTTGCTGTTTTCCTTGTCGCCGATGTACATGATGGATTGGCTCTTTTTATAGACCTCGTCCAGCATTTTTACAAAGTCCTGCTTATAGTTGCGGTAGTCCCGATAGCTTTTGGCTACTTCCGGTTTTACCCGTTCCAGGGCGCTTTCCACAATATTGTGCATCTCCGCGATGGGGATGCCTTCTTTATGCAGGGACTGGGCTTTTTCCTCTACATACTGGCAGAGGAAGGCCAGCTCCTCATCGGTGAACTTCACCAGAGCGCGGTAAGCGGATTTATTAACCGCCACAACGACTTTCTGTATATTCCACGGTTCGTGGGTCTGATCTTTTTTGATAACGTACATATGTATTTCCTCCTTGCTCCTTGGGGGAGTGATTCCGATTAGCGTGAAATGCTATCCCTAAAATACCATATCTAGTTCCGCATTTCAATAAAAATTGGAGAGCGCCACAATATCTTGTAAAAACCGCAGAGAAGATTCGCAATTCATGAATGGAATTTCGGCGTTATTTCTGTAAGGTCTGGCGGACGGCTTTTTTCCATCCTTCCAGCTTGCCGCCGGCCTCTTCCTTGGACATTTTGGGGGAATATGCCTTGGAAACGCCCCAGTTGCGGCGGATCTCGGAGCGGTCCTTCCAATAGCCTACGCCCAGGCCCGCCAGATAAGCGGCGCCCAGAGCTGTCGTTTCCAGGGTTTTGGGCCGCAGCACCGGCACGCCGGTGATATCCGCCTGGAACTGGAGCAGGAAATTATTGGCCGCCGCGCCGCCGTCTACCCGAAGCTCCGCCAGAGGGATGCCCGCGTCCTCCTCCATGGCGTGGAGGACGTCATAGGTCTGGTAGGCCATGGATTCCAGAGCTGCCCGGACGATATGGCAGCGGTTGGCACCTCGGGTCAGGCCTGTGAGGGTGCCTCTGGCATAGGGGTCCCAGTAGGGCGCGCCCAGGCCTACGAAGGCAGGCACCAGATACACGCCGCAGGTGTCGGAAACGGAAAGGGCCAGCTCTTCCGACTCCGGCGTGGAGGAAATGAGGCCCAGTTCATCCCGGAGCCACTGCATGGCCGCCCCCGCCACAAATACGGAGCCTTCCAGAGCGTAAGAGACCTTGCCGTCCAGCCCCCAGGCGATGGTGGTCAGCAGTCCCTTTTGGGAGGTGACGGGAGTTTCTCCTGTATTCATCAATAAAAAGCAGCCGGTGCCGTAGGTGTTTTTGGCGGAGCCGAGGGTAAAGCAGGCCTGTCCGAACAAAGCCGCCTGCTGGTCTCCCGCCGCGCCGGCAATAGGGATAGGCGCGCCGAAATGGAAGGGCAGGGTATGGCCGAAAACGCCGCTGGAGGGCATGACCTTGGGCAGGATGGAAGCGGGGATGTCCAGCAGTTCCAGAATCTCCTTGTCCCATTCCAGGGTATGGATATTAAAGAGCATGGTCCGGGAGGCGTTGGAGTAGTCCGTGGCATGGACCTGCCCGCCGGTAAGGTTCCAGATGAGCCAGGTATCCACGGTGCCAAAGAGCAGATTGCCTTCCTTCGCCATGGCTCTGGCCCCTTCCACATGATCCAGAATCCAGCGGATCTTGGTGGCGGAGAAATAGGCGTCCAGAAGAAGTCCGGTCTTTTCCCGGAGCAGTTCCCTGTATTCCGCCAGCTGTTCGCAGTCCTCCGCCGTCCGGCGGCACTGCCATACAATGGCGTTATAGACGGGTTTCCCGGTGCGTTTGTCCCAGAGGATGGTGGTTTCCCGCTGGTTGGTGATGCCGATGGCGTCAATATCCGCCGCTGTCAGCCCCTTTTGTTGGAGGGCCTTCTGGGCTACTTCCAGCTGGGTCTGCCAGATTTCCATGGGGTCATGCTCTACCCAGCCGGGCTGGGGATAAATCTGGCGGTATTCCTTCTGGGCCACGCTGACGATGGCTCCGTTTTTATCAAAGAGGATACAGCGGGAGCTGGTGGTTCCCTGATCCAAAGACATGATATAATGCATAAATATCCTCCTTTCGGCAAAAAAGCCCCGAAGGGCTTTTGATTACATATAAGGGTTGGAGCGGCGCTCGATTTCCAGTGTGGTAGCGGGGCCGTGGCCGGGATACACGTCATAATCCCCGGGCAGGTTCCGCAGACGCTTCAAAGAAGCCAGAATTTCGCCCCAACTGCCGGTAGGCAGGTCGGTGCGGCCGCAGGAGCCCTGGAAGAGGGTATCCCCGGAGAAGATGCTGTCGCCGATGAGGAAGCAGACGCTGCCCGCCGTATGGCCCGGTGTTTCCAGTACGGAAAATTCCAGATCGCCTACTTTCACGGCATCCCCTTCCTTTACCCAAATATCGGCGGTAATGGTCAGCGGGCCGCCCATGTAAACGGAGCAGTTGGCCATGGGATCCGCCAGCAGCGGCGCCTCCTTCTGGGGCGCGCAGACCAGACAGCCGTATTTCTCCCGTACCGCCTCCACGGCGCCGATATGGTCGTAATGGCCGTGGGTCAGCAGGATATGGGTAGGTTTCAGATGGTTTTCCTCGATATAACGGAACAGGGGCTGGGGATTGCCGTCGCAGTCGATGATGGCACAGGTGCCCTTGTCGTCGGAAATCACATAGCAGTTGGTGCCGATGGCGCCGATTTCCAGTGTTTTTATATGCATGGTACATTCCTCCTTATGTTTTTACTCATATGCTATCAGTATACCAGAAAAAGGGGGCCGCCGCCTAGTC
The DNA here is from genome assembly GCA_944381385.1 of uncultured Anaerotignum sp. Lineage (GTDB taxonomy): Bacteria > Bacillota > Clostridia > Lachnospirales > Anaerotignaceae > Anaerotignum. The sequence continues at coordinate 6,134 of CALWKZ010000053.1, forward strand.
TTGGGAAAAGAAAAGTTTTTGGAGGGAGCTCTGGACAGACGGGGCGGCAGCGTGTAAGATGGTAGCAGACGAAGGAAGGAGCGGAAAAAATGGAGCAGAACAGAAAACAGGCCCTGGCGGCGGGATGTATGCGTATCCGGCGGGAGATCGCCGCCTGGCTTTTGATGATGCTTTGGGCCGTATTCAGCGGCAGCATTGCGGAGGAGCTTTTGGGGGAGGCCCTGCCGGGCTGGGTCATGATCGGCGGCATGATATTGTGCGGCGTACTGGCGGTGGCGGCCCATCTGGACAACCCTCTGCGCCACGGCTATAAGCTGCGCCGTCCCAGACGGTATCTGTTTGGGGCATTGGTGATCCTGCTTTTGGTGGTGGCGATGTTTGTATGGAAAAGCGCTGACTTTGGGGGCCTGCGTCCGGCGGCTATCCCGCTGGTTTTTGTGTGGAATCCCATCTGCGTCTGGCTGGAATGGAAGGAAGAACTAAAAAAAGCATGAAAAAAGAGCGTCCTTTAAGGACGCTCTTTCGTTATGTGTTCCTTATTTATTTTTCAGATATTCGTCGATAGCCGCAGCGGCTTTTTTGCCTGCGCCCATGGCCAGGATAACGGTAGCCGCGCCGGTTACGGCGTCGCCGCCGGCGTAAACGCCTTCTCTGGTGGTCTGGTTGGTTTCTTCATTGACTACCAGACAGCCCTTCCGGTTGGCCTCCAGTCCCTTGGTAGTGCTGCGGATCAGCGGATTGGGGGAGGTGCCGATGGACATAACAACGGTATCTACGTCGATAACGTAATTGGAGCCTTCGATAGGCACAGGGCTTCTTCTGCCGCTGGCGTCAGGCTCGCCCAGTTCCATTTTCAGGCATTCGATGCCGCATACCTGGCCTTTGCCGTCATCCAGGATTTTCACGGGATTGCGCAGCAGGTGGAATTCGATGCCTTCCTCCTTGGCGTGATGTACTTCCTCCAGACGGGCGGGCATTTCCTTTTCGGAACGGCGGTATACGATATATACCTTTTCCGCGCCCATTCTCTTGGCGCATCTTGCCGCGTCCATGGCTACGTTGCCGCCGCCGACTACGGCTACGGCCTTGCTCTTGCGGATGGGGGTATCGTAATCGGGCAGATATGCCTTCATCAGATTGATCCGGGTTAGGTACTCGTTGGCGGAATATACGCCTACCAGGGCTTCGCCGGGGATGTTCATAAAGGAGGGCAGGCCGGCGCCGGTGCCGATGAATACGGCGTCAAAGCCCATATCGTCGATGATCTCGTCGATGGAGAGCACCTTGCCGATGACCATATTTGTCATGATCTCTACGCCCATGGCGGAGAGTTTGTCGATCTCTTTCTGTACGATGGCCTTGGGCAGACGGAATTCGGGGATACCATAAACCAGTACGCCGCCGGCAGTATGGAAGGCCTCAAATACCGTTACGGCATAGCCTGCCTTGGCCAGATCGCTGGCGCAGGTCAGGGAAGAGGGGCCGGAGCCGATGACTGCCACTTTTTTGCCGTTCTGGGCGGGTTTTTCCGGCATCTCGTCGCAGTTGGCCATGTACCAGTCCGCTACAAAGCGTTCCAGACGGCCGATGGCAACGGGTTCACCTTTGATGCCTCTGACGCATTTGGATTCGCACTGGCTTTCCTGCGGACAGACACGACCGCAGACAGCGGGCAGGGCGTTGGTGGAGGTCAGGATCTTATAGGCTTCCATAAAATCGCCTTTGGCTACCTCCGCGATAAATTCGGGGATGCGCACGTTGACGGGGCAGCCGCTGACACAGGGTTTATGCTTGCAGTTCAGACAGCGGGTAGCCTCTTCCATTGCCATTTCCTTAGTGTAGCCCAGGGCTACTTCTTTAAAGTTTTTATTTCTAACATCAGGCGCCTGTTCCGGCATCCTGATTTTTTCCAGACTCATATTTGCCATGTTACCCAGTCCTCCTTAGTGAATCAGTTCCTTTGCCAGCTTATCCATACGGCAGATATGGGTCTCTGCCATTTCCGCTTCCTGTTCCTTATAAATGGAATTACGGCTCATCAGTTCGTCAAAGTCTACTTCATGGCCGTCAAAGTCGGGGCCGTCCACACAGGCGAATTTGATCTTGCCGCCTACGGTAACACGACAGCCGCCGCACATGCCTGTGCCGTCGATCATGATGGGGTTCAGGCTGACGATGGTTTTGATGCCGTAGGGCTTTGTGGTCAGGCTGACGAATTTCATCATGGGGATGGGGCCGATGGCAATGACTGCGTCATACTGGTTCCCAGCTTCGATGAGGGCTTTCAGCTTGTCGGTAACGAAGCCCTTTTCGCCTTTGGTGCCGTCATCGGTCATCAGATAGTAGTTGTCGGCCACTGCCTTCATTTCTTCCTCCAGAATAACGATATCCTCATTGCGGAAGCCGGCAATAACGTCTACGGAAACACCCATCGCATGAAGGGCCTTGGCCTGGGGATAAGCGATGGCACAGCCTACGCCGCCGCCGACTACGGCTACCCTTTTGTAGCCCTCGTACTCTGTGGCGATGCCCAGAGGGCCTACAAAGTCGCGGATGGTGTCGCCTACTTCTTTGGCTGCCAGCAGCTTGGTAGACAGGCCTACCTTCTGGAAAATGATAGTGACGGTGCCTTTTTCTCTGTCATAGTCAGCGATGGTCAGAGGAACGCGTTCGCTGTAATCATCCACACGGAAGATAATGAACTGTCCGGCCTTGGCTTTCTTAGCCACAAAGGGGGCTTCGATTTCCAGCAGCGTGACCGAACTGTTCAGCTCTCTTTTATTAACGATACGGAACATGGTGCTCAACTTCCTTTCTTTTTGTTTTTGAGTGCTATTTGAAATTGGAATTGCATTTTTATTAAAATTATCATAACATAATTTTAAACGGCGGGATATGGCTAAAACGCTGTTTTTCTTTTCGTACACGGACAAATGTTTATGGGAATTGAATAAAACGTGGGACATTTTTTGTCCCAATAAAAACGGAGGCGAGGACATGGAAAAGAAATATACACTGGAGGATCTGCGGGCGGTCATTGCCAGACTGCGTGGGGAGAACGGCTGTCCATGGGACCGGGTGCAGACCCATGAAAGCCTGCGGGCGGATATGCTGGAGGAGGCCTATGAGGCCGTAGACGCCATTGAGAAAAACGATATGGAGAATCTGAAGGAAGAACTGGGCGACGTACTGATGCAGGTAGTGTTCCACGCGGCCATAGAGGAGGAGCGGGGCGGATTTACGCTGGAGGATGTCATCGGCGGCATCTGCGAGAAAATGGTCTACCGCCATCCCCATGTGTTCGGGGAGCTTTCTGTGGATACGGCGGAGCAGGTGCGGGTCAACTGGGAGAAGCTGAAAAAGAAGGAAAAGCATATGGAATGTCAGACAGATGTACTTAAAAGTGTGCCTGACGCGCTGCCTGCCCTGACAAGAGCCAGAAAGGTGCAGAAAAAGGCGGCAGATGTAGGATTTGACTTTTACGCAGCCGGCGGCGCGCTGGAGAAGGTAAAGGAGGAAGTCTGCGAGTTGGAGGAAGCCATTGCCGGAAAAAATGACAATATAGAGGAAGAATTTGGGGATATCCTGTTCGCAATGGTGAACGTAGCCAGGTTTTTGCAAATAAATCCCGAGTTTGCCTTGACAAAAGCCACTAAAAAGTTTATAAATAGATTTGAGTATATTGAGAATTCAGCCCTTTCGGAGGGAAAGCAGCTTTCCAACATGACTCTGGAGGAAATGGATTTGCTCTGGGACAAGGCGAAAAAAGAATTGTCCGAGAAAGTTTAAGTGATTTATATTGAGGAGGACTAACACAATGAACAAATCTGATTTAGTTGCAGCAATCGCTGAGAAGGCGGAAATGAGCAAAAAAGACGCTGAAAAAGCGCTGAAAGCATTTGAAGACGTTGTTACAGCAGAACTGGCAGCAAACGGCAAAGTACAGCTGGTAGGCTTTGGCACATTCGATGTTGCAGAAAGAGCAGCTCGTGAAGGCAGAAACCCTCAGACAGGCGAAGCAATGCCGATCCCTGCTTCCAAAGCACCCAGATTCAAAGCTGGTAAGGCTCTGAAAGACGCCATCAATAAATAATTTGATTCAGCTGTGATTAAAAACGCTTTCTCTGTCTACGGGGAAAGCGTTTTTTTGAAAGAGAAAAAAGAGAGGGAATGGTTTCCGGCAAAGAGTGTCTTATACTTCTGCTGACGCAGATAGAGCCACAGCTGCCGGAGGGCAAAAAAGGAAAAAGAGCAAAGGGGAAATGTACATGCGGATAGATAAGTTTCTGAAGGTTTCCCGTATCATCAAACGCAGAACCATTGCCAACGAGGCCTGCGACGCCGGCAGGGTTTCCCTCAATGGCAAGGTAGTTAAGGCGGGGGCCGACGTAAAGATCGGCGATATTATCGAGATCCAGTTTGGCAGCAATATCACCAAGGTAGAGGTGCTGTCCTTACAGGAGTCTACGAAGAAAGAGGACGCGGCAGGGATGTACCGGGCCGTGGAATAAGCATAATCGGGCAAGACCTCCCATATACTGTATCGAATACATCGGCAGACAGGGGAGGTTTTTTTATTTGGGAGAGGAAAAAAGAGGGCTGCGCCACAGCGTAATAGTGGAGGACAGAGAGGGCCTTCGGGTAAACGGCGTATTGGATGTGCCTCATTTTGACGAGGAGAGCATCGTGCTGGAGACCAGCTGCGGCCGGCTGATGATCCATGGAGAAGGACTGCGTATTGGGAAGCTGAGTCTGGAAGAAGGGGAGTTCGCGGCGGAAGGGCAGATTGATGCCGTAACCTATGCTGAAGGCGGGGCAGAGGGAAAGGGCTCCTTCCTCAGCAGGTTGTTCCGCTGATATGATACTGTCTCTATCGTCCCAGGCGGAGCTGTTTCTGCTGACGGTGGCTTTAGGCGGCATTATGGGGCTCCTCTATGACGGACTTCGCCTGTTCCGGCGTATGGTGCCCCATCAGAAAGGGTGGGTACAGGCGGAGGATGGTCTGTACTGGCTGCTGTTGGCGCCCCTGGTCTTCTGGGTGCTGTTGAGGGAAAACGCCGGGAAGCTCCGTCTGTTTATATTTCTGGGGCTGGGCGGCGGCCTGGTGCTGTATTTTTCGATTCTGAGCCCGGTGGTCCTGCGGGTGGGCGAAGGCATCCTCAGACTGGGTATCCGGCTGCTGCGGCTGCTAGTGGATATTGTACTGACCCCCTTTCGCCTGCTGTTTTATGTCATAGGACGGCCAGTGGGAAAAATCGGTGGATTTTGCGGCAGAAAAGGAAAAAAAGGCTTGCAATTATGTAAAGGATATGTAAAAATAAGACTAAGAAATCTGCGGCGGGATTTGTGTATTTTGCGCAAAAAGCCCTAGCAGAGAACGCCTTTTTTAAAAAGGTCAAAATACAGAAAGGCGCTTGTAACCCCATGGAGAAAAAAAGCAGGAAAAGAAGAGTGGATCGTCTCTTTATCCGTGCTTTTCTTGTGGTTTTTATAGCGGCCGTCGGTGTAGGGATGTACTGGCAGATGCAGGAGTACCAAGCCCTGCAGATGGAAGCGGCTGAGCTGGAGCAGCAGATTGCTCAGGAACAGGAAAAGACACTGGATTTTGAGGCACAGAAAGAGTACTACAACAGTGACAGCTATATTGAACAGATCGCCAGAGAAAAGCTGGGGCTGGTCAAGAGCAATGAGATCCTCTATATCAACAGAGGCGAGTAAAACGCCTTTTGCGTTTCTTGAGACAAAAGGCGTTTTGCTTTCTTATTTTTCTTCAGAATTTGCAAAAAAAGGTATTGACAAGACAGCGGTTAGGGGATATAATCAAATGGTCGACTTGAGGCGGAGTAGCTCAGTTGGCTAGAGCATGCGGTTCATACCCGCAGTGTCGGGGGTTCAAATCCCTCCTCCGCTACTTTTTCATTTTAGATCCGGCCCGTTGGTCAAGCGGTCAAGACGCGACCCTCTCACGGTCGAATCAAGGGTTCGACTCCCTTACGGGTCATGTACCAGAATATAACTGAATCTGCAAAAAATATGGAAGTTTAGCTCAGCTGGGAGAGCATCTGCCTTACAAGCAGAGGGTCACAGGTTCGAGCCCTGTAACTTCCATTTTTTTGTTGTAAAAAAATAAAAAAGTGGGCAATAGAAGACAAATAAGAAAAAAGTAGATATGGAAGAAAGACCAGCAGGGAAGAGTTGCGCTTAGCAGCTGCAGGACACAGGATGGAGCCCTGTAACTTCCATTTTTTTGTTGTAAAAAAGAAAATTATAAAAAGCCAAAAGAAGAAAAAGACAGATAAGGAAGAAAGACCAGCAGGGAAGAGTTGCGCTTAGCAGCTGCAGGACACAGGATGGAGCCCAGTCACTTCCATTTTTTTGTTGTAAAAAAGAAAATTATAAAAAGCAAAAGAAAAAAAGGCAGATAAGGAAGAAAGACCAGAGGGGAAGAGTTCCGCTTAGCAGTGACAGGATGTGATAGCCCTTAACTTCTTTTTTGTATTGGTGGTCGGTGCTTGCCCGGATACAACACAAAAGTATTGTATGGGTACAAAGAATGGTATTGTATGGATACAATTTTCGGAGGCTGTGCCGCGGCCCTAGCGTAGCAGAGGGAAGATATGGTATTCTTTTTTCATCAAACGAAAGAAAAGAGGGGTTTCAATGAAGACGAAGGATGTTTGTTTGCAGGGTCTGATGATCGCGCTGGTAACGGTATCTACTATGGTGTTCCAGGTTCCCGTATCGGCGACACAGGGGTATATCCATTTAGGAGACAGTATGATACTGCTGATTAGTATCTTTTTTGGCTGGCGCTACGGTATGGTGGCAGGCGGTGTAGGCTCCGCGCTGGCGGATCTGCTCAGCGGCTATGCCCATTGGGTACCGTTTACACTGATTATCAAAGGGCTTATGGGGCTGATTATCGGCAAGGTGGCGGATTACGCCGGCAAGGAAGGCAGCTTTTTACGGCTGCGGAATCTGCTGGGTTCTGTATTGGGGCTGGTATGGATGGTACTGGGATATTTCCTGGGCGGCGCTGTTTTAAAGAGCAGTTTTCTGGTGGCGGCAACATCTATCCCGGAAAACGCAGTTCAGGCGGCGGCAGGCCTGGTGATCTTCCTGGTAGTTGGCTATGCTTTTTCCAAGGCTCATATCACAAAATATATCTCTGTAAAATGACTTCTCCAAAGGACCGTGAGACGACATTGTCGTTTCCGGTCTTTTTTCATGTGTTTTTCGTTGACCGCTAGAGAATGAAATGGTATATTTACAAAATCAGGGTTTATACTGACTGTAGAGAAGGGAAACAAGTCCGGAGCCTATGGAGCGGTTTTTCGGCAATGTGATTTTTGGAGGGGGATTTTTGTGGAGATGGTAACGATTTTTCTGATCGCCCTGAGTTTGGCTATGGACGCTTTCGCCGTTTCGATTTCCAACGGCGTGTCTGTCCGTGGCTTTGGAAAGAAGGAGGCGGCGAAACAGGGATTGTATTTCGGCGGATTCCAGTTTTTGATGCCATTGATCGGCTGGTTTTTAGGCACTAGCGTCAAGACATATATCGAGTCGGTGGATCACTGGATCGCCTTTGCCCTGCTGGCTGTCATCGGCGGCAATATGATCCGGGAAAGCCTGCGCGAGGAAGAGGAAGAAGGAGAAAGCAGCCTTACGGCGAAGGTGCTTCTGCTGCAGGCGGTAGCCACCAGTATCGACGCCCTGGCGGTGGGCATCAGCTTTGCTATTTTGGATGTGAATATCCTTCAGGCGGCGCTCATCATTGGTGTGGTATCCTTCATGCTGTCTTATATGGGCGGTATGCTGGGACGGCAGCTGGGAAATTTTCTCCAGGCAAAGGCGGAGATCGCCGGCGGCATAGTGCTGATCCTGATTGGATGCAAAATTTTGCTGGAACATACGATTTTTGCGTAGGGAGGTTTTGCTTTGGAGTGGGTACAGCGTCTGGACTGCCAGATGATGACGTGGATACAGGAACATATCCCCCACGGCGGTATAGAAAAGTGGATGATCGGCATTTCCTGGCTGGGCAATGGCGGTATGATATGGATATTGCTGGGGCTGGCGCTGCTGTTTCTGGGCTGGAAAAAGCGCAAGAGCCTTGCCTGGGGTCTGGCAGTTCTGCTGAGTCTGGGCAGCAACGCCCTGGTCTGCAATCTTCTTTTGAAGCCGTTGGCGGCCAGAACGAGGCCCTACGATGTGCTGGGCTATGACATTCTGATCCCGCCTCTGTCGGATTATTCCTTTCCTTCGGGCCATACCTCCGCGTCCTTCGCGGCGGCTACGGCTATTTACGCCATCCATCCCGGCTGGGGGAAGGCGGCTTATGTTTTCGCGGCGCTGATGGGTCTTTCTCGGCTGTATCTGGGCGTGCATTTTGTGACGGACGTGGTCGTGGGTGCCCTGATTGGTGTGGTGATGGCGAAGGTTACGCTATACGTGATGAAAAAGGTATTGAAAAACGAATTTAAGTATAATTTCAAAAAAAGAGATTGAAATTAGATTTTTTTAGTGCTACAATGGTACACATGAGAATGTGAAAAAAAGAACAAAGAAGGAAGAAGGGTGTCAAGTGGCTGTACCGGTAATTTATCAGCTGATCACCATGATGCTGCTGATGGCAGTGGGTGTGATCTTAAATCGGAAGAAGTTTTTGTCGGAAAGCAACGCTAAGGGGCTTTCCATTGTGCTGACCAGAGTGGCTGTGCCGGCCAATATGGTGATACTGATGCAGCGCCCGTATTCCCATGAAATATTGATCGGGTTTTTAAAGACTTGCGGCGGCACCTTTCTGATGTGCTCTCTGGGAGCGCTGATGTTTTATATCGTAGGGCGGCTCATGAAGATGGACTTCCCGGAGCTGGGGCTTTTTTCCGGCGGCGGCGTTTACAGCAACGTAATCTTTATGGGGCAGCCCCTGATTATGGCTATGTATGGGGAGGAAGGATTGATCTTCTGTGTGGCGGTCATGTTCACCTGCAACGTGTTCCTGTTCACGGTCTGCTCCGTGCTGTTTGCTGTAGGCAGCGGCAAGCGCAAAACGGCGGGACGGATGATGAAGGATGCCTTTGTGAATCTGATCTGCATTTCGGCGGTCATTGGCTTTTTCTGCTTCGTCAAGAGCATTTCCCTGCCGGCGCCTATTTATGACGCGCTCCAGTTCTCCGCCAATACGACGGTCTGCCTGTCCATGATTTATATCGGCACACTGTTGGCGGCGGCCAATGTGCGGGAGATCTTCAAGGACAAGCTGGTGTATATTTTCAGCTTTTTCACACTGCTGGTGATGCCTGTTATCACGAAGCTCATCGGCAGCCTTTTCCTGGACGGCATCGCTCTGAGCGTGCTGGTGGTGCTCATGGGGACGCCCGCGGCGGCGGCTCTGCCTTCCTTTGCGGAGATCTATGACAACGACGAGAAACGGGCTTCGGAATACGTTTTTGTGTCCACCATATTTTCTGTGGTGACGCTGCCTCTGGTGGCGGAATTCCTGTGTATCGGAAAATGAATCGGATAAAATACATAAATTACGGCAGGCACGGCAGTTCCGTGCCTGTATTTTTTTTGGAACGGCGAGATGCTTCTTTTGGAACTGGGAAAAAAGAAGGCGGGAAAAGCGTGTATCCTGTGGGAAAAAAGACTGGTTACGGAAATAGGGAAAAGGAAATCATTTCCTGCGAAATCGGAAAAATAAGCAAAACTTTGTATAAAAATAACAAAAAAATGCCGGAAATTTAGTGCAGAGTAAGGGGGGCTGGGACTTGTGCCCGGCCAAAGTTTCGTATATACTATGAGGTGGGACAGAATATGGCTTATCCGTAGAGGGAAAGATGCATTCTTCATACTGCGCGATTACAAAAGGGCTTGCGGGCGCAGAGGGAGAGTGTCTTTGTTTTTTCTGCGGAAATCGCCGGTTTGCTTTTTTTGGAAGGTTGGCTTCCCATACAGAGCAATCATATTCTAATTGTCATTTTTTTCAATCACCAAATTTAAGAAACAGGGGGATTCATTATGGAAAAACTAATGTATCTGGCGCCTATCCTCGGTATCGTGGCGCTGATCTTTGCCTTTGCCCTGGCTGGGAAAGTAGGCAGAGAGGAAGAAGGTACCGACCGTATGCATGAGATCTCTGCCGCGATCCGTGAAGGCGCCAACGCTTTCCTGAAAGCGGAATACAAGATCCTGGTCATCTTTGCCGCAGTGCTGTTTGTGCTGATCGGCTTCGGTGTTGACTGGAAGACCGCAATCTGCTTTGTCATCGGCGCGATCTTCTCCACACTGGCTGGCTACTTCGGCATGAACGTAGCGACAAAAGCAAACGTGAGAACTGCAAACGCAGCAAGAGTCGGCGGTATGAACAGAGCCCTTTCTATCGCATTCAGCGGCGGCGCAGTTATGGGTATGTCCGTAGTAGGTCTGGGCCTGCTGGGCGTTGGCCTGATCTATGTAATCACAAATGACGCGAACATCCTGTTCGGCTTTGGTCTGGGCGCATCCTCTATCGCGCTGTTCGGCCGTGTAGGCGGCGGTATTTATACAAAGGCTGCCGACGTTGGCGCCGACCTGGTTGGTAAAGTAGAAGCAGGCATCCCCGAGGACGACCCTCGTAACCCTGCCGTTATCGCCGATAACGTAGGCGACAACGTAGGCGACGTTGCCGGCATGGGCGCCGACCTGTTCGAGTCCTATGTAGGCTCCATCGTATCCGCTATCACACTGGGTATCGTTTACTTCTCCGTAGAAGGCGCGGTATTCCCTCTGGTACTGGCTGCCGTAGGTATTCTGGCATCCATCATTGGTACATTCTTCGTAAAAGGCGACGAGAACTCCAACCCTCACAAAGCCCTGAAGGCTGGTTCTTATTCCTCCGCAGTGCTGGTTATCATCGCTTCTCTGGCACTGAGCTGGAAATTCTTCGGCAACATGAACCCTGCCATCGCCATCATCGCTGGTCTGATCGTAGGTCTGATTATCGGTATCATTACAGAAGTATATACTTCCGGCGATTACAAATCCGTTAAGAAGATCGCGGACCAGTCCGAAACAGGTCCCGCGACTACCATCATCAGCGGTCTGGCTGTAGGTATGGAATCCACAGCCATTCCCATCATCCTGATCTGCGTGGGCATTTTCGTAGCTTACACTGTATGCGGCCTGTATGGTATCGCATTGGCAGCTGTTGGTATGCTGTCCACCACAGGTATCACCGTAGCCGTTGACGCTTACGGCCCCATCGCCGACAACGCTGGCGGTATCGCGGAAATGAGCGGTCTGGATCATTCCGTAAGAAACATCACAGACAAACTGGACGCAGTTGGTAACACCACAGCGGCAATGGGCAAAGGTTTCGCGATCGGCTCCGCAGCCCTGACAGCTCTGGCTCTGTTCGTATCCTACGCACAGGCAGTAGGTCTGACAGAAATCTCCATTCTGGAGCCCAGAGTTATCATCGGTATGCTTATCGGCGGTATGCTGCCTTTCCTGTTCTCCGCATTCACCATGCAGTCCGTAGGTAAAGCAGCGTTCCAGATGATCGAGGAAGTAAGACGTCAGTTCCGTTCCATCCCCGGCATTATGGAAGGCACAGCAAAGCCCGACTATAAGAAATGCGTAGAGATCTCCACCACAGCGGCTCTGAAGGAAATGCTGGTTCCCGGTATCATGGCAGTCGTTGCGCCTCTGATCGTTGGTATCCTGCTGGGTACAGGCGCTCTGGGCGGTCTGCTGGCTGGTTCCCTGGTAACAGGCGTACTGATGGCGATCTTTATGTCCAACGCCGGCGGCGCTTGGGATAACGCAAAGAAATACATCGAAGAAGGCAACCATGGCGGCAAAGGCAGCGAGGCCCACAAGGCAGCCGTTGTCGGCGATACCGTTGGTGACCCCTTCAAGGATACTTCCGGTCCTTCCATCAACATTCTGATCAAGCTGATGACCGTAGTATCTCTGGTATTTGCCCCTCTGTTCATTCAGATCGGCAGCCTGCTGTAATCTTGAAAAGATATACTGCATAAAAAATAGAAGCAGAGAGGATGTACTTTCCATCCTCTCTGTTTTTTTGCGGAAAAAGCCTTTTTCTTTTTTTGGTTTTGGGGTATGATGTCAGGTAGAAAGAAGGGATGGCATGAACGCATTTACGGGATTTACGCCGGAGACCATAGATTTTTTGTGGGAACTGCGGATGAACAACAATAAAGAATGGATGGCGGAGAACAGGGAACGATACCAGCGGGTGCTGAAAGAACCTTTTGACGCCTTGACCAAGGAGTTAAGGGAGCGTTTTCTGGAGGGGAAAAAGGATTTACAGATGGATGCTTCCATTTCCCGCATCAATCGGGATGTCCGCTTTTCCAAGGATAAAAGTCCTTATAAGGCCAGAAAATGGATGGTATTAAAGGAGCCGCGGATGACCTCTCAGCAATGGAGCGGCCGGCCGGTGTTCTACTTCGAGCTGATGCCGGAGCGTTTTGAGTACGGCATGGGATTTTATGAGGGGCGTCCTGCCTATATGCAGGCCTTTCGGAAAAAGGTGGACGCGGCGCCGGAAATCTTCCAACGGCTGGCGGAGGAGGCGGCGGCCCAGAAGGAATTCGCGCTGTACGGCGAGGACTATAAGCGGCCGATGGGCAAGGGCGGCTATTCCCCGGAGGTCATGGCCTGGTATGGGAAAAAGACCTTTGGCCTGACGGCGTCCTATGAGATCGGGGAGATCCTGTTCCAGCCGGAGCTGGTGGATCAGGTGGTAGCCGGATGGGAAAAAATACTGCCTATGTACCGTTATTTGCGGGAAATAGAGGGCTGAAAAAGCAGCTTCTTTAAGAAAACATTGCCAAATAAGAAAGCTGAACTCCTGTGTAATGCATTAGGAGTTCAGCTTTCCTGTTTTCTTATGAAGATACCCAGAAAGAAAAGACGCGGGAAACTTTGCAGATACAAAGTGCCGCGTCTTTTTTGCTGTGTTTACGCGCCGGCAGGGCGTCCAAAGCTGACGGCCAGAGAGCGCACCGCTTTTTCGGCAATGATGACTTCGCCATGCTCCGCCAGGAAGTAGCGGGAGAGGACGGAAGAAATATGCTTTGTGCCGTATTCCTCCAGAATCAGTTCCAGATCGTCGATGGTCTCCTCGCTGTTGTATGTATTCCCCTGGAGGACCAGGAAATACCGCTCATTGTACTTATAGAGGGCGCTGGTGCCGTGGAACAGGGCGTTCAGCCGGATGGATACGTCGATGACATCATCCAGGGCGGCAAAGGAATAGATCAGCAGATCGCCTTCCTCGGAGCCTTTGTTTTCTACAGAAGCCAGAGGTTTTTTCCGGTAGCGGCGCAGATCCTTGGCATCGTTGAAGAGATGGATGCCGTTTTCCGCGTTTTCCTTATTGTCTATTTTGGTGACGATGATCATGATGCCGTCCATGCCTACGGGTACGGCCTCCACCATCAGGGGTGTGTTTTCCGTGATGAAGTCGCACTCGTCCATAGCCTGCTCCATGATGTCACGGAAAAGCTGCTGGGTCTTTTCGCTGGGCCGGATCAGATCCTCCAGCTGGATATCCCGTTCCGCTAAGTCCGCCTTTGTTAAGGTCAGCTTCAGCTGGGTATCGCTTACTTTTTCTATTTTCATAGGATCACTTCCTTTTGTGGTTTCCGCCCAGAAGGGCAGAAGAAACTTTTCATCTTATCTTTACTATACAATATTTCTGAAATATAGTATAGTATAATGAATTGCAGGAAAGATGTAAAGAGGATAATATCGCTAAAACATAGAAAAACACGGAAAAAGGAGGATTTTTGCCGGATGAAGAGAAAATGGATCGCTCCGCTTCTGACGCTGATCGTCTGGGCGGGCATGTATTATTATTATCTGCCGCCCCTGAATATCCACAGCAACGAAAGCTGGACATTTTTGGTGGCGATGATCGTTGTGGCTCTGGTCATCAATTTTTGGAGTATCGCCAAGGGGCTGTTTTTCCATCGGGAAGTGACCTGGGATAAGAAAAAACTGCGCCGGCTGCTGTATCTGCCGGCGGCGCTGGTGCTGATCTATCTGGTGGGGAACCTGCTGTCCTCCTCTATCCTGCGGGCGTCCGCCTACTGCCAGCTGCTGACGGTGCAGACGGGGGACTTCGCTGAGGATATCCATGAGGTGAATTACAGCCAGATCCCCATTTTGGACAGCGATTCCGCCGCCAGACTGGCGGAGAGGGAAATGGGCAGCATGGTGGACATGGTCTCCCAGTACGAGGTCAGTGATTATTACAACCAGATCAATCTGAACGGCAAGCCTGTCCGGGTGACGCCGCTGGAATACGGGGATCTCATCAAATGGTTCACCAACCGCAGCACCGGTATCCCCGCTTATATGAATATCGACATGACCACACAGGATGTGGAACTGGTGAAGCTGGCGGAAGGACAGGGCATCAAATATTCGCCCTTCGAGCATTTCGGCCGGAATCTGTACCGGTATGTGCGCTTCCGTTATCCTACCGCCATGATCCGCAGCAGCAATTTTGAGGTAGATGACAACGGTGTGCCCTACTGGATCTGCGCCGTGGAGACAAAGACCATCGGTCTGTTCGGCGGCACGGACATCAAAGGGGCCATCTTGGTGAACGCTGTGAACGGGGAGCATCAGTACTATGATGTGGCAGATGTGCCCCAGTGGGTGGATAAGGTCTACGACGCGTCCTTGCTTATTGAGCAGTACGACTATTACGGTACTTTGCAGAACGGCTGGATCAACAGCAAATTCGGTCAGAAGGGCTGCCTTCAGACCACGGAGGGGTATAATTATATTGCCCTGGATGACGACGTATGGGTCTACACCGGCGTCACCTCTATCGGCGGCGACGAGTCCAATGTGGGCTTTGTGCTGATGAATTCCCGGACAAAGGAGACGAATTATTATCAGATCTCCGGGGCCAAGGAGATTTCCGCCATGGCCTCCGCTGAGGGCGAGGTGCAGCACCTGGGGTATACGGCCACCTTCCCTATTCTGCTGAATATCGCTGACGAGCCCACCTACTTCCTTTCCTTGAAGGACGCGGCGGGGCTGGTGAAGAAATACGCCATGGTAAATATCCAGAAATACCATATTGTAGCTATTGGGGATTCCGTGGCGGAATGCGAGAAGGTCTACCGAAACCTGATGGCCAGCAGCGGCATTGATACGGCGCCCAGCGGAGATGTGCTGACGGCGGAGGGGACTATTTCCCTGCTGAAGGACATCGTTTCCGACGGGAATACCTTCTATTATCTGATGATCGAGGGCCGGGAGGAGCTTTTTGAGATCGAGGCAAAAAGCCATCTGGAGGTCCTGAAAAAACAGACGGGCAGCCCTGTGAAGCTGGAGTATGTGGTCTCCGCGGAAGGCGTCTGCACGGTAACGAGCTTGTCTTAAAACAAAAGAAGCCGGTTTTTTCTCCCTCAAAAGAGCGGGGGAGGAAAAAGCCGGCTTTTTTGGTGAAAAATTCCTTACATTTCCTTGAAAAAACGGCCGATTTGTTGACACCCGGAAAGGAAGAATGTAAAATAAATAAGATATGATATATAATGCACATCGTATGGGTAAGATAAAAAAAGGCGGGGTACCGCCAATGGAGGTAGCAAATGGACGAGAAAGAAAGAATGGATTCCACAGGGAATTCCCGCGGCATGAGCGACACAGATAAAGAATATTACGAGGATTTGTATAATGACCTGCCCAAAGAGGTAGTAGATATTTTGATGCAGACCCACCCTCTGATGGGCAAGCACGAAGGCGATTCCGAGGCAACGGCTTACCGTACCAGACGCCCCCAGCGGGAGGACTTGGAAGAGGTAAGAGAGGCCAGAATGCAGCAGGTCGGCTCCGAGATCAATGAGATCCGGAAGGCGCCCCAGCAGGAAGGCGAGCCTACCCGCTATGTTTCCCGCAGACAGCGGAATCTGGAGCAGGGCTATGAGGAAGCGCCTGCCTCTTATGGCGGCGACGACGATTATCAGGACGAGATCCAGTATGTCAGCGTGATGCCTGCCAGAAAGAAATCCAGAGTGACGGAGGAGGCTATGTCCCAGACAGCAGCCCCCGCCAAAAAGAAAAGAAAGAAAAGAGAGCAGGAGCCTATGCCTTTTTCTGAAATGGAGCGTTCCGGCGATCGTCCCCGGTATGAGGATATCGATTTTGAGGAACGTGCGAAGCAGGAACATCTGGACAGCCTGTATGACGATTACGATGACGATTACAGAAGAGGCAAAAGCAAACTGCCGTTGATCCTGGGCGTGGTTGGCCTGATTCTGATTATTGTGCTGATTTTCCGCGTGGTAAGTCTGGGCGGCAGACTGGAGGAAGCGGAACAGAAGGTGACAGAAAGCCAGACATTGAACGAAAAATATGAGCAGGTACAGCTGGAAAAAATGCAGCTGCAGGAAGAACTGGATGCTTTGAAGAATCCTGATGGCACAACTTCCACAGACGACGAAAGCACAGATGAGGAAAGCGGTGACAGCAATAGCAGCACCACCGGCAGCAGCACGGGCACATCAACCAGCGGTACGACAGAGCATACGGTACAGGACGGCGAGACCTACTGGACCATCGCGGCGAAGTATTATGGCAACGGCGCGGAATATCAGAAGATTCTGGATGCCAACGGCCTGAAGGAAAGCGACGGTATCCATCCCGGGGATGTATTGAAGATCCCCGCTGCATAATAAGTGAGGAGTCCTATCTTTATGGGAATGGAAGATTTAGAACAAAAAACGCTGGTGCAGCTGAGAGAAATGGCGAAGGAAATGGGGCTGGGCCCCATTTCCGCCCTGAAAAAGCATCAGTTAATCGAAAAGATCAAAGAAAAGCAGTCACAGGAGGAGGTTTCTCCCGTTAAAAATGTGACTGCTTATGGTTTTTCTTTGCGGAAAGAAGAACAGAAAGCCGAGGAGGCCCGGGAGGAAAAGCCCAGAGAGGAATGCAGGGAGCGCTGCCGTCAGACAGAGCTGGAAAACGGCGAGCAGGGCGGCGGCATCCTGGAGGTCATGGCCGACGGGTTTGGCTTTTTGCGGACGGAAAATTTCCTGCCGGGGACAGGGGATATTTACGTTTCCCCTTCCCAGATCCGGCGGTTCAATCTGAAAACCGGCGACGCGGTGCGGGGAAGTATCCGCCCCGCCAGAGAAGGAGAGAAATTCGGCGCCCTGCTTTTTGTGAAAAGCGTC
This sequence comes from uncultured Anaerotignum sp., assembly GCA_944381385.1. Classification (GTDB taxonomy): domain Bacteria; phylum Bacillota; class Clostridia; order Lachnospirales; family Anaerotignaceae; genus Anaerotignum. The sequence goes on from CALWKZ010000053.1 coordinate 23,341, forward strand.
AATGGGGACCGGCCGGATCTGGCGGCAAGACGGCCTAATTTTGAGGATCTGACACCTATTTATCCCGAGGAAAAGCTCCATCTGGAAACAGAGCCAAGGGCGTTGTCCGGGCGGATCATTGATCTGATTTCCCCCATTGGCAAGGGCCAGAGAGGCATGATCGTGGCGCCGCCGAAGGTGGGCAAGACCATCCTGCTGACCCAGATTGCCAACGCCATTGTAAAAAACCACAGGGAGGTCCATCTGATCATGCTGCTCATTGACGAGCGGCCTGAGGAAGTGACGGACATCCAGCGTTCCATTGAGGGAGAAAACGTGGAGATCGTATATTCCACCTTCGACCAGCAGCCGGAACACCATAAACGGGTGACGGAAATGGTACTGGAACGGGCCAAACGCATGGTAGAGCAGGGGAAGGATCTGGTGATCCTTCTGGACAGCTTGACCCGTCTGGCCAGAGCCTACAATTTGACCATACCGCCCAGCGGCAGAACACTTTCCGGCGGTCTGGACCCGGCGGCATTGTATATGCCCAAGCGGTTTTTCGGCGCCGCCAGAAACATTGAAAAAGGCGGAAGCCTGACCATACTGGCGACGGCGCTGGTGGATACGGGCAGCAAAATGGACGAAGTGGTCTTTGAGGAATTCAAGGGCACCGGCAATATGGAGCTGGTGCTGGATCGGAAACTGGCGGAACGGCGTATCTTCCCGGCCATAGATATTATGAAGTCCGGCACAAGACGGGAGGAAAAGCTCCTGAGCGAAGGGGAGCTGGAATGCAACTATACCCTGCGGCGTATGGCGTCCGGCATGAGCGCCGCGGAGATGATCGAAGGGTTTTTTGACCTGATGCGGAAAACAAAGACAAACGCCGAATTTGTGGACCGTCTGCCGGCCTGGGAGAAGATGCTGGGCCACTGCGGGAAATAAAAGGCGAAAGACCGTATTTTTTCAGGAAACATATTGCAATTTCCCCAAAGCCATGATATAATACGGCTGTTGTCTTTAAATAATTTCGGATTATTGATCAACGAATATGGAAAATGAGGTGAAAGAAATGAGAGAAGGAATCCATCCCGAGTACAAACAGGTGACAGTAAGATGCAACTGCGGCAACGAATTCGTAACAGGCTCCACAAAAGATGAGATCAGAGTCGAAGTTTGCTCCAAATGCCATCCTTTCTACACAGGCAGCCAGAAACTTCTGCTGGAAGCCGGCGGCAGAGTGGAAAAATTCAACAAGAAATACGGCAGAAAATAATGTTAGACGTGCGAAAGGGTTGGGCTTTACAGTCCGCCCTTTTTTTCGCAATAGGGCAAAATGGTTTTGCCCTCCTGCGAAAGGAAGGGGAATTCGCAGTATGATTTTCCGGGGGGATATGTTTCGGAAGGAGGAAACAGATTGAAGAGAACGAATATCGGCGGTCAGGCGGTCATTGAAGGCGTCATGATGCGCGGTAA
>CALWKZ010000054.1 GCA_944381385.1 uncultured Anaerotignum sp.
GAATTTGATACCACCATACGGTTAGATCATATTAACGAAAAACTGAAGGATCTGGAGAACGAAACCCCTTCCATGGAAGATGAGCTGGGGGATAAGGATGATTTTTTAAAGGCTTTTGAATCGGAAAGGTTTGATGAGATCCCACGCCGGGAGCCGGAGGGTGAAAAAACGCCGGTGCGGGAAAGAAGCATAGAGACGGACGGGGGACAGGAACCGGATGGGTTTTGGAACAAAAGGACCATCGGCCTTTTGACCGGAGGCGGTTTCCTGCTGATGCTGGCGGTATTTCTGCTGGTGAAGGTGGTTTTTTTCGGCGGTTTTTCCGGAAAAACGCCGGTGGCCGCCCAGGAGGGAGAGCAGCCGATGCTGGTGGAGTCCGTTCTTTCCGGCGGAGAGCTGCTGGTGTATGATATTACGGCGAAAGAGCAGAAAACCGTTACGATGTCCGCGGAGGCTGTGGTGACGGACCGCATGGAGGCGGAGATCTCTTCCTCAGAAGTCCAGGAAGGCGATCTTTTGATGGTGCAGCTGGACCAGACGGGAGAAGTGGTGCTCTCGGCTACTTATGGCGGCGGCATTTTCCAGGAGGAGGCCACAGGTCTGGAGGCGGATACGGAAAAATACCGGCTCATCGGAGAGGACGAAAAGTATGAGTATGACGAACGCACCATGTTCCGTTATGACGGCGAGGAGATCTCCCCGGAGGAGCTGGAACCCTGCGACGTGCTGCAGCTTTCCGGCTATGAGGATACGGTCTGGAGCGTAAACATCCTGGAATACCACGGGTATATCAAAGTAGAAAATAAAACGTCGGTGAAAAACGGCACCTTCCGCCTGGATGAGGAGGACGAGCTTCCACTGGAGGAAGTGGAACGCATCGCGGTCAGCGAGGGCAGCCATACCATTACCGTAGAAGGCGACAATATCGAGACCAGAAAGGATACTGTCTTTGTGGAATCGGGAGAGGAATATGTCTATGACCTTTCCAAGGCCCAGGAAAAGGTGGGGGTTTTGGTCATCAACGCCAATGTGACGGATTATAAGCTCTACATCAACGGCGCCCAGACGGACAGCTCCGTGCCTACGGTGCTGCCTTTAGGGGAATACGATGTGGTGATCCTGAAAAACGGGTACCAGGACTGGAACCAGAAGGTAGTCCTGGACCAGGATACTGTCAGTGTGACGGCCAACCTGGAGCGGGAGATCCAGTACGGCACCATCGTCATCGCTTCGGATGTGGAGGGCACTGTGGTGTATATTGACGGGCAGGAAATAGGCATCGCGCCTTTGCAGACCACATTGACCTACGGTGAGCATATGGTGGTGCTGAAAAAGGACGGCTATCCAGATTATGAGCACAATGTTTCGGTGGAGACGCCTGTGGTGCATCTGAACGCTACCATGTAGCGGGAAATGGAGAGAGAATAACCGGCAAAGGGACTGCTGGGACCTTTTTGCCGGCGAAATAAAATATACAAAGGGAGGAATGGAAATTGGATTATATGGAAAGATATCATCAGTGGCTGGCAGACCCCGCCATTGACGAAGCAACAAAAGAGGATCTGCGCAGCATTGCCGCAGACGACAAAGAGATCAAGGAACGCTTTTACAAGGAGCTGGAGTTTGGCACAGGCGGCCTGCGCGGGATTATTGGGGCCGGCAGCAACCGCTTGAACCGCTACACCGTAGGCCGGGCGACCCAGGGCCTGGCAAACTACATCCTGAAGGAAGGCACGCAGGACAAAGGCGTTGCCATTGCCTATGACTCCCGGCATATGTCCCCGGAATTTGCCCAGATCGCAGGTCTGGTGCTGGCAGGCAACGGCATCAAGGCATATGTATACCCTTCCCTGCGTCCCACGCCCATGCTGAGTTTCGCGGTACGGGAACTGGGCTGCACCGCCGGTATCGTGATTACCGCCAGCCATAACCCGCCGGAATACAACGGCTATAAGGTATACTGGGCAGACGGCGCCCAGGTAGTAGCCCCCAGAGATAAGGATATCATCGCGGAAGTAAACGCCGTGGCAAGCTTTGGCGAGATCAAGGAAATGGCTATGGATGAAGCGCAGGCAAAGGGCCTGTTCCAGTATACTTCTCAGGCGGTGGACGACGCTTACGACGCCAATGTGCTGGCACAGCGCCAGTCTCCGGAGATCATCGAGGAAATGGCGGACGATCTGAAGATCGTGTATACCCCTATCCATGGCTCCGGCAACCTGCCTGTACGCAGAGCTCTGGAAAAAGCCGGCTTCCGTCAGGTATATGTGGTAAAGGAACAGGAACTGCCTGATTCCGACTTTACGACCGTGGGCTATCCCAACCCCGAAGACCCGAAGGTATTCGTTCTGGCCCAGAAGCTGGCGGAGGAAAAAGGCGCGGACATCATCGTGGGCACGGACCCCGACTGTGACCGTGTAGGCGCTATGGTACGCAACGACAAAGGCGAATATGTAGTGCTGACCGGCAATATGACCGGCGCGCTTCTGACTGAGTACATCCTGTCCCAGAAGAAGGCAAAGGGCACACTGCCCGCCAACGGCGCTGTTATCAAGACCATCGTAAGTACGGAAATGATCCGCCCTATCTGCGAAGCCTACGGCGTGGAGCTGATGGATGTGCTGACAGGCTTTAAGTTCATCGGCGAAAAGATCAAAGGCTTTGAGGAAACCGGCAGCCATACTTATGTATTCGGTTTCGAGGAAAGCTACGGCTGCCTGGCCGGTACATACGCAAGAGACAAGGACGCCGTTGTGGCAACGCTGCTGATCTGCGAAATGGCGGCATATTACAAGAAACAGGGTATGACCCTCTATGATGGCCTCATGGCCCTTTATGAAAAATACGGCTATTTCCGGGAAGGCGTAAAATCCCTGACCATGAAGGGTCTGGACGGCGTGGAAAAGATCCAGAAGATCATGGCCGCTTTCCGCGCGGAAACACCGGCATCCTTTGGCGGTGTTGATGTGGTTTGGGCGAAAGACTATAAGACACAGGCCTTCAAAAATATGAAAACAGGGGAAGAGACCGGCAGCCCTCTGCCTGTTTCCGATGTGGTATACTACACCCTGGCAGACGGCTCCTGGATCTGTGTACGTCCTTCCGGCACAGAGCCTAAGCTGAAATTCTATATCGGTGTGCAGGGCGCTTCTCTGGCAGACGCACAGGCAAAGATCGACGCGCTGGATACGGATATCGACGCGAAGGTAGCGGCTATCTAAACAAAAATAAGAACGCCGGACATACTTTTTCGGCGTAGCTGCATAGGAAAATAAAAATCGCTGGAATCCTTGTAAAAAGGATTTCAGCGATTTTATTTTGCTTCAAAATTCTCTCTGCAAAAACAGCCGCGGCGGTTTCAATTTGGAAACCCAAGAAAAGGGCTGTTTTTTTGCTGTGAAATATTATTTATAGGCTTTTTTGTAGATCGCCAGACAGTCCTCAAAAGGCATATTGGCAGGGTCTACCTGGAACAGGCCGCCCATGGTGTCATAGGCCATTTTGGTGTACATTTCCAGATCCTCTTCCTTGATGCCGTAATCGGACATTTTCAGGTCGTCCACATGGCAGGCCACTTTCAGTTCGTGGAGCGCGTCTACGAAATCCATGGCTTTTGTGGCGTCTTTCTTGCCCAGGGCCTTTGCCATAGCGATCATCCGTTCCTCCACAACGCCCCGTTCTGCCCAGTAGGTGTAGTATGCCTCGCAGAGCATAATCAGGCCGGCGCCATGCTCCAGTTTAGGGTTCACGCCGCTGAGAGGGTGCTCCATGGCGTGCTCGGAGGTGCAGCCGCCGATGCTTTCGCTCATGCCGGAAAGGGTGTTGGCCAGAGCCACGTCCTCTCTTGCTTCCTTGTCGCTGCCGTCGTTGACCGCCTTTGCCAGGCTCTTGCCCACCAGCTCAATGGCTTTCAAGGCATAAAGGTCGTTGATGGGGTTGGTGTTCCGGTTGATGTAGCCTTCTGTGCTGTGGAACAGAGCGTCAAAGCCCTGGTAAGCCGTCAGCTTTTCGGGTACGCTCATCATCAGGTCGGGGTCTACGATAGAAAGCACAGGGAAGGTGCCGTCATAGCCGAAGCCGATCTTTTCGCCGTTTTTGTTGGTGATAACAGCCCAGGGGTCTGCCTCTGTGCCGGTGCCTGCCGTGGTGGTGATGGCCACGATGGGCAGAGGTGTCACGGGAACGGCTTTGCCGCCGCCGGTGCCGCCGGAAACATAGTCCCAGAATTCGCCGTCATTGACTGCCATAACCGCAATGGCTTTGGCGGAGTCGATGATGGAGCCGCCGCCCAGACCGATGACGAAGTCACAGCCTTCCGCCTTTGCCAGGGCCGCC
>CALWKZ010000055.1 GCA_944381385.1 uncultured Anaerotignum sp.
TTCTCATTTCCTTATGCGTAAATCCCAGCTTCTCTCCGATCTGGCGCAAAGTCATCCCCTGATTGCGAAGTTCCAGTATTTCTTTTTCGTGTTCCTGGATATGGCTGTATTTTCTAGGCATAGCAAAAACCTCCTGTAGTAGTTCCATTCTACCACAGGAGGTCTTCTTTTTTCATTGTCCATTTTTACTGGTTCGGTTCACATTACACAGGATTTCAGCTTTCTTTTTTTTTAGATTTTATTTGAATTATTTTCTTAAGGGGAACCTGATTTAAGGGCATCCATTTTTCGTATTACTTTTTCTTCTTTTTATATTCCGCTTTTCTTTCCCGGTCGGCTTTGGCCTTTTCTTTTTCCCGCTGTTCCTTTTCCGCCAGCATTTCCGTAATATCCTCCGGCAGTTCCAGCGTAATGCGGCCCAGCTTGCCGCCCCTGTACTCGTCCATCAGGATTTTCGCCGCCCGTTCCAGATCCGGCTCGTTCCCTTTTAATTTAAATCCTCTTGCCTCCGCGATCTGACACAACACCGTATGCGGCTCCGCGATGGTGTCAAAAGAGATGCCGTATCTCTGACGGATGCATTCCGGATTTACCACCATCATATGATTGATAAATTCCGTCGCCAGCGTCTGGGCATCCAGAATATCATCGTTGATGGCTCCGGTAAAGGCCAGCTTGAGCCCTACCTGCTGGTCCTCGAATTTCGGCCAGAGGATACCGGGCGTATCCAAAAGCTCAAAATCCTTTTTCAGCTTGATCCACTGTTTCCCTCTGGTAACGCCGGGCTTATCTCCCGTCTTTGCCGTGGTCTTGCCCACATATTTATTGATGAATGTGGATTTCCCCACATTGGGGATTCCGGCGATCATGGCCCGGATGGGCACATTGATACGGCCCCGCTTCCGGAGCTTCTCGATCTTTTCCGCCATCAATTCCCGGGCGGCGTTGGTGACCTCCGCCATGCCTGTGCCCTTCAGCGCGTTCATTTCAATAACACGGAAGCCCTTCTCCTCAAAATACTTTGTCCAGACCGCCGTCGCGGCAGGGTCCGCCAGATCACTTTTGTTCATCAAAAGAATACGGAATTTATTTTTCGCCAGGTCATCCAGATCCGGATTTTTGCTGCTGTAAGGAATACGGGCATCGACCAGCTCGATGACGATATCCACCAGGGAAATGGTCTCCTCCATCATCCTTCTGGTCTTTGTCATGTGCCCAGGATACCATTGTATATGCATCTAAGTTTCCTCCTTCCATCAAATCAGGCCGAAGCTGTCGAAAGGATAGAGCCGCAGGATTACTTTGCCCATGATATCCTCCTTCGATACAGGGCCAATGGTCTCCTTTCTGCTGTCGGAGCTGGCGTTTCGGTTGTCCCCCAGAACAAAGAAGCTGCCCTCCGGTACCTCCAGAGGATATTCCCAGTCTCCCGAAGAAAGCATAGGCTCCGCGATATAAGGCTCCTCTATTTTCTCTCCATTGACATACAGCTCATAATAGCCGTCATCCTCCTGAAAATCAATCACATCCCCCGGTACGCCGATGACGCGTTTGATGATATTTTCGTCATATCCGTTCTCATGGAGACTGCAAATGACGATATCCCCCTGCTTGGGGTTGGAAATCAGCATTTCCAGCTTATTGATCAAAAGAAAGTCCCCATGATGGAAATTCGGCTCCATGGAAGACCCCTTTACGTAAATCGTTCCAATGACAAAAGAGCGGATCAGCACCACCGCAATGATGATCGCCGCCAGCTGCAGAAAAAAACTGCCCCATTTTTTATCTTCCTTTTCCTTTCTTCTTGCCGCCATGCCCTTACCTCCTGTCTGCGCAAGTCTCCTATTCAATATAACACCTTCCGCCTTTTTTCGTCAAACATAAAATCCGGTTTATATTTCACGAAAAAAGCCTTGATGAGAAATCTCACCAAGGCTCACTTTTCTTATCTCAGTACTTCTTTTACCTTTGCTGCCTTACCAACCTTGTCTCTCAGGTAGAAGAGTTTCGCGCGTCTTACGATACCGCGTCTTACTACTTCGATACGGTCGATTCTGGGAGAATGCAAAGGCCATGTTCTTTCCACGCCAACGCCGGATGCGATACGTCTTACTGTGAAGGTTTCTCTGATGCCGCCGCCCTGTCTTTTGATGACAACGCCTTCGAACATCTGCAGTCTTTCTCTGGAGCCTTCTACTACTTTCGCGTAAACACGAATCGTATCACCTACGTTAAAAGGAGTTACATCGCTTTTCAGCTGTTCTTTTTCCAGTTCTCTGATGATATCCATTTTGTTTCCTCCTTTCCCCAAAGACGTTCTTACCGCCATACTGCGCCATTGGACCGTCCGTAATCAACATGAAAAATTATACCACGCGTCCGCGTGTTTTGCAAGAACTTTTTTCTCTTTTTTTCTTGATTTTTTCAGTACAATCTGCCGGTCAGCCAGACACAGGCCGGCAGCTCCACCACAGAAATGATGGTCGTCAAAATCACGATATCCGAGGACATCTTTTCCCCATAGCCGTACTTTTCCACCATCATGGGCACCACTACCGCCGCCGGCAGGGCCGCCGTCACCAGAAAGACGGATTTTGCCATGCTTCCCGCCGGCACCACCAGCATCACCAGCCAGGCCAAAAACGGCATAAAGATCATTTTCACCAGACTGATCTCCAGCGCCGCCTTTTCCCGGAATACCTGCAAAATGCCGCTGCTGCCCGCCAGGGCCCCGATATAGATCAGGGACAGGGGCGTGGAAAGACCGCCCAGTTCCTCCAAAAAGGCCATGACCGGTTCCGGCACATAGGAGACCGTATGGCTCAAGGTCAGAGCCAGGCCCAGGAAAATAGCGATACAGTTGGGATTTACGGCGCCCTTCAAAAAAGTACGGCTCATTTCTCCGGGACTTCCGCCCTGCCTGCCCTTTAAGATATAAACGCCGTAGCTCCATAAATACAGATTCAGACCCAGTACGCCGGCAGACATATACATGACCCCGGTATCGCCGAAAAAGATCATAGCCACCGGCAGGCCGATAAAACCATTATTCAGAGAGCCCGCCGTAATATCCAGCATATCCATCAAACGGCTGTCCATATGCCGCCATTTTCCGTAAAGCCGGATCAAAAGGCCAAACAGGATCATGGCCGCCGCCTGTGCCGCCATCATCAGGAAAAAGCCCAGCAGTATCTCATGGGTGATATCAATGGCCGCAATGGTCGTTACCAGCATGGCGGGGATGGTCACCTGCATGACCAGGCTTCCCAGCCCCTTATTGACTTCCTTTGTGATGAATCCTTTTTTATAGCAGTAATAGCCAATGAGCACCATGGCAAAGAGTATAAAAAAACGACTATACATCTCTCAACCCTCTTTTTCCGAAAAAATACCCGTTTGCACGGGTATCCTCTCTTTTTTAATAATGCAGTACAGAGCTGACATCGCAGTCCTGCAGCAGTTCTCTGCCTTTCAGACCGTCCAGCTCGATCAGAAATACCAGCTTCACCACTTCCGCGCCGGCTTCCCGGATCATATCCACTAAGGCTTTTGCCGTACCGCCTGTGGCCATCAAATCATCGATGACCACCAGCTTCATGCCGGGGCGGATAGCGTCTTTGTGTATCTCAATGGTAGCAGTACCGTATTCCAGGGCGTATTCCCGGCTGATGACCTCTGCCGGCAGCTTGCCTTTTTTCCGCACGGGGATAAAGCCCTTTTTCAAATTATAGGAAATAGGCATCCCGAAAATAAAGCCTCTGGACTCCGGTCCAAGAACGGCGTCAAATTCCACGCCTTCCAGTTCCTTCTGGATCAGATCCACCGCCTCACAGAGACCTTCTCCGTCCTTCAACAGTGTAGTAACATCCCGGAACAATACGCCTTTTTCCGGAAAATCGGGAATTTCTCTAATCATTTCTTTTAAATTCATGCGCTTTAACCTCCCTGTTTCGCCGCTCTGAAATCCTGTATATTCAGCTGTACGCTGTCCCTTCCCCCATAGGAATTGATCTCCACACGATAGACAATATCCATAGGGAAGGACAGGTAACCACTGTGTATCATTGTATCACAATCCTGGCCGGGATACAATCGTTTCAAAAGCTCCAGAAGGCGTTCATAGCCGTCAAAGGAAATGCCTGTCAGGTACCGCCCGGTTTCCGCCTCCATCAGCGTCATTTTCAGGATATTTTTCTCCTTCCCGATAAGATCCAGCCGTTTCACCCAAATGTTTTTGGAAGCAAACAAAGGGGAGGGATTTTCCTTTCCAAAGGGCGCCAATAGCCGCAGCTCCCGGGCCAGATCCAAATGGATCTCCCCAAAGGAAAGCTGCTTCTCCAGCCGCAGCACCGGCGTCATATCCTCCTGGGTCAGTCTGCATTCCGCATTGAGCCGCTCCCGCAGGAGCGGGATATTCTCATGGGGGAGAGACAGCCCCGCCGCCATGGCATGTCCGCCGAAACGGGTAAACAGCTCCCGGCAGCCAAACAGCGCCTCGAACAAATGGTACCCCTCGATACTGCGGCCGGAGCCTTTTGCTCCATCCTCCGCGTCGGTAATCAGTATGACAGGATGGTAATATTTTTCCTTGATCCGTCCCGCGACGATACCGGCCACGCTTTCGTGGATGGTATGATCGTACAGCACCAGCACCGGCCGGGACAGACTGCCGTCCTCCTCTACCTGCGCGCAGATTCGTTCTACCGCCTCTTTTGTCAAGTCCTTCCGTTCCTCGTTTAACTCCTTCAGCCGTCTGGCGATCTCCCTTGCCTTTTCCTCGTCTGTTTCGCAGAACAGCTCCACAGCCTGTCTACCGCTTTCCAGACGGCCCGTGGCGTTGATACAGGGGCCTACCACAAAGCCCAGATGGTACTCTGTGATCTGTCTGTCGCCCAGGCCCGTCTCCTCCAGCAGCACCCGCAGGCCCATATTCGTCGTATGCTGTATTTCCGCCAGCCCCGCCTTGACGAGGATTCTGTTTTCTTCCAGCAGATCCACAATATCGCAGACGGTCGCCACTGCCGCGAAGCACAGCAGCTCCTTTTCCAGCACATCATCCGCTATGGCAAAGGCTTTTAACAGGCAAAGGGCAAATTTATAGGAAATCCCCGCGGCGCACAGCATACGAAAAGGATAATTGCACAGCCGCTGCTTAGGGTCCACCACCGCATCCGCCGGCGGCAGGATATCCCGCAGGCTCCCTTCCCGGCCCTCGTCAAAGCCGGGCTCATGGTGATCCAGAACCACGACTTCCATCCCCAGCTCCTTTGCCAGCTTCGTCTCCTGAATGGCGGCTATGCCGTTGTCACAGGTAAAAAGGAGGCCTACCCCTTCCGCCGCCAGTTTCCGCACCGCCTCGCAGTTGAGGCCGTAGCCCTCCTTCTGCCGGTGGGGCACATAATAGACCACTTCCCCGCCGCAGCGGCGGATAGTCCTGGTCAAAATGGTGGTGCTCATGACACCGTCCACGTCATAATCCCCATAAACGGCGATTTTTTTCTTTTCCGCAATGGCTTTGGAAACCAGTTCCAGGGCCTTTTTCATATCCTTCATCAAAAGCGGGTCGCACAGTTCCTCCAGCCTGGGATGGAGGAACCGCTCCGCCTCCTCCCGGCTGCCGGCGCCCCGGTGGGATAAGGCGCAGGCCGTTGCCGGCTGGAGCCCCATTTCCTGACACATTTGTATGGTTCCCACTTTTGTCCGTTTCATCATCCATCGGTACAATTTTTCTCCCTCCTTTCCAAAAAACACGGGAGCCAAAGAAAAACTCTCTGGCTCCCCGGAATATCAGCTTTTTTATAATAAAAACAAATTATTTTTTAGAAAAAGCGAAAATGGTCTGTCTGTGGTACATATCTCCCTGCCGCAGTACCGGAGAAGGGAAATGCCCAAAGGCCGCCGCGTTGGGGAAGCCCTGTGTCTCAAAGCAGAAGCCGCTGCGGTAACCGTATACGGCGCCGTCCTTGCCCTTTACCTCACCGCCCAGGAAATTGCCGGAATAGAACTGCATCCCCGGCTGATCGGAATAAACCTCCATGCAGATACCTGTTTCCGGGCAGTATGCCTCTGCGCATTTGCGTACCGTTTCCCCGTCAAAGCCATCGGGAATCCAGTTATGGTCATAGCCATGGCCGTTTTTCAGCTGTACGAAATCCTCGCCGATCCGTTCCAGGATCTCATGGGGCGCCCGGAAATCCATAGGCGTGCCTTCCACAGAGGCGATCACACCATTGGGCAGGCAGGCGCTGTCATTTTCCGTATAAAAAGCAGCTGGAATCATGACCTGATGGCCCTCCAGCGTGCCTGCGTCATGGCCTTTCAGGTTAAAATAGCTGTGATTGGTCAGGTTCACGATCGTATCGTCATCGCTGACAGCCCGATAATCTATGGTCAGTCGGTTCTCGTCATCCAGCATATACCGTACCTCCGTGCAGAGCGTACCGGGATAGCCCTCCTCCCCGTTGGGGCTGGTATAACGCAGACAGATGGCGTCCTCCTCTATATCTGCCGTCCAGTTTTTCTTATCAAAGCCCTCCTTGCCGCCGTGAAGATGGTTTTCCCCATCGTTGCAGTACAGGGTATATGTAGTCCCGTTCAGCGCAAAGGTGCCGCCGCCGATCCGGTTGGCAAATCTGCCGGCAATGGCGCCCATAAATTTGTCCTGGGCCTCGTAGCCTGCCATATTATCATAGCCCAGCACCACGTCTGTGCCGTCAAAGCAGATGCCCTGCACCGCCGCGCCATAAGTCAATACGGTCACTTTCATATCATTGCGGTTGGTCAGTTCAAAGGCAAACACAGCCTCGCCGGTCTTTGTCTGCCCAAAAAGATGTTTGGTAATATCCATTTCTTTCTGTTCTCTCCTTAATCTATTTAGATCATCAATCTTGCCGCGCCGTAAATTCCGGCGTCGTTTCCAAGTTCTGCCAATTTAAACACGGTATTTTTCTGTGTATGGAAAGCATACTGCCGGTAATAGGACTGGATGGCATCCGTCAGGAAAGCGCCCGCCTTGGATACGCCGCCGCCGACAATGATCAGCGCCACATCCGTCACAGCGCAGCAGCCAGCCAGAGCCATCCCCATGATCCTCGCCATATGATCCACCACCTCTGCCGCCAGAGGGTCTCCAGCCTTTGCCGCGTCCAGCACGTCCTTTGTGGTCAGTTTTTCTTTTTCCCGGAGCACAGAAGGCGTATTGTCCTGTGCCAGACGTTTTTTCGCCATTCGCAGGATGCCCGTAGCGGAGGTATACTGTTCCAGACAGCCCTTGTTCCCGCAGTTGCAGGCCTCCGTTTCTAAAGGATTCACGCATATATGGCCGATCTCCGCCGCGCTGCCGGTAACGCCGGTCACAATCTTCTCGCCCAGTACCAGCCCGCCGCCGATGCCTGTGCCGATAGTCACCATCAAAACGTCCTGATAGCCTTTGCCGCAGCCCTGCCATACCTCGCCCAAAGCCGCGATATTGGCGTCATTCCCCGCTTTGGAGGAAAGTCCTGTCAGCCGCCGCATTTCCTTTGTGATATCTACGACACCCCAGCCCAGATTCACGCAGTGATCTACCATGCCGTCGGCTGTTACCGGCCCCGGCACACCGATGCCCGCGCCTTTGACCTGGCTGCGGTCTATGCCCTTTTCTTCCATTTTATGCTGCAAAGCCTGGGCTATGTCCGGCAAAATGGCCTTTCCGCCGTCGGCTGTATTCGTAGGGATCTCCCACTTATCCAGCAGCATGCCCTCTGTGCTGAACAATCCCAGCTTTACTGTTGTTCCGCCCACATCAATGCCAAATACGTATTCCATATCCTTCTCCTCTTTGGCGGCGTCCTTGCCGCGTTTTGTCCTTAGACTATATCGGAGCTGATTTTTACATACACTCCTTTATTTTATCATACCCCGTATCTGTTCTTTTTGCAATTCTTTCTTCCATTTTTCCCGTATTTGGCAAAAAAAGGATAACAACCGCGGGTGCATCCTCATAAATAAACAAAAAACGATGGAATCCCCCGAATACAAAGGATTCCATCCATGTCGTTTCCCTTATTTTCTTCAGGGGGAACGTCTTCCCCTCTTCATCTCTTTACAGCTTCTGCCGCATCAGCTTTACGTCCGCGTCATGGCCCGGTGTTTCCGTGATCTCCGGATGAGCCGCCAGATATTCCCTGGCCTCCTTCCGTCTGCCGTCGGTGGCGTAGCGCATGACCTGGAGGATATGATATTCTGCGGAGAGCTTCGGGTTCTGGCGGGCCAGTGTCAGATGATCCTCCTTCAAAGACAGAAGCTTTCTGGCCGCGTCATCCTTATCCAGATGGAACAGCGTCATAGCCAGTCTGGTGTAATAGGTCTGGGCCGCTTCGCCTTTCAGCCCCTTTTCCGGCACTGTCAGCAGTTTATCCTTCGCCGTTTCATAATCGCCTTTTGCCATGTATCCGCTGCCGATGTTGGTCATCAGACGCGCCTCCATGACTTTTCCCGCGCTTTTTTCCTTCTGATAATACTGTTCCATTTCCGTGATATAAGTATCCGGATCCTCCAGCCGAATGTTCTCCAACGCTTCCAGTTTCCCCATCAGTTCATCCAGGTATTTCTTGTTTACATTGATGCCGATGACAAAAAACAGCGCAATGACGATACCATACAGCATCCACATCTCATCGCCCATACTCCCCATGGATTCCAGAACAATAATGGCAACGATAAATATACATAAAGCCGCCCAATAAATCTTTTTTGCCTTCATTTCCGCCTTCCGTCCTTTCCCGTTCCTTTTGAAAGCCGTGTTTCAGTCACGCAGAAGAATACCACAGCTTCTCCCTATATGCAAGCCTTTTTCCGAGAAAAAAGCAAGAATCCGCAAAACAGGCGTGAAAGCCCTGCTCTCACGCCTGTGCATATTTTTTCTTTAGAATCTTATTCTTCCGTTCCTTCCGCCGCTTTTACAATTTCCTCGTTGATGGAAATCGCCAGTTCATCCAGCTGCTTCTGATCTACCACATTGGGCGCGTCGGTCATAGGGCAGGAAGCGTCCTTTACCTTCGGGAAGGCAATGACGTCACGGATGCTGGGCGCGTTGCTCATGAGCATGATGATTCTGTCCAGACCAAAGGCCAGACCGCCATGAGGGGGTACGCCGTATTTAAAGGCATCCAGCAGGAAGCCGAAACGTTCCTGCGCGTCCTCCTGGGTAAAGCCCAGCAGTTCAAACATTTTCTGCTGGATATCTCTGCGGTGGATTCTGATGGAACCGCCGCCCAACTCATAGCCGTTGAGCACCATGTCATAGGCCTTGGCACGAACAGCGCCGGAGTCTGTATCCAGCAGCTCCAGATCCTCGTCCATAGGCGCTGTGAAAGGATGGTGTACCGCCACATATCTGTTTTCTTCCTCGTCCCATTCCAGCATAGGGAATTCTGTTACCCACAGGAAACGGAAGTCGTCAGGTCTGGTCAGTTCCAGCATTTTGGACAATTCCAGACGCAGAGCGCCCAAAGCGTCGAATACCACTTTGTCCTTGTCGGCACAAATGAGAATCAGGTCGCCGGGCTGGCCTTCCATTTTATCCACGATCTCCTGCAGTTTCTCCGGTGTGAAGAATTTGGCGATCTGAGATTTCAGACTGCCGTCTTCATTGACCGCGATCCATGCCAGACCCTTGGCACGATATGTCTTCACAAATTCCACCAGGGAGTCGATTTTCTTTCTGGGGAAGGAACCGCAGCCCTTGGCGTTGATGGCGCGGACACTGCCGCCTGCTTCCAGAGCGGATTTGAATACCACAAACTCCGTACCGGCTACCACTTCGGAAATATTCACCAGCTCCATGCCGAAACGTACATCCGGCTTGTCGGAACCGAAGCGCTCCATAGCTTCTTTATATGTCATCCGCTGCAAAGGAATCTGCACATCCACATTCATGATGTCCTTGAATACCTTCTGCATCAGTCTTTCGTTGATATCCAGAATATCGTCCACATCCACAAAGGAAAGCTCCATGTCCACCTGTGTGAATTCCGGCTGTCTGTCGGCACGCAGGTCCTCGTCACGGAAGCATTTCGCGATCTGGTAATAACGGTCCATACCGGATACCATCAGCAGCTGCTTATACAGCTGCGGGGACTGGGGCAGACCATAGAAATTGCCGGGATGCACACGGCTGGGTACCAGATAGTCTCTGGCGCCTTCCGGTGTGGACTTGCCCAGGATGGGAGTCTCGATCTCTAGGAAGCCTTCGCTGTTCAGGAAAGAACGCAGGGCCTGTACCACATGGTGGCGCAGTACAATGTTTTTCAGCTGGCAGGGTCTTCTCAGATCCAGGTATCTGTATTTCAGACGCAGGTCGTCCTTTACGGTAATATTGTCCTCGATCTGGAACGGTGTTGTTTCCGATTCGGACAGGATGCGCAGCTCAGAAGCGATGATCTCGATTTTCCCTGTTTTCATATTGGGGTTGATATTGCCCTCTGTTCTGGCTGTAACGATACCGCGTACCGCCAGCGTATACTCGCTGCGGACGGTTTCCGCCTTTTCAAAAATCTCCTTGGGCGCCGTATTGCCGTCAATGGCGATCTGCACCAGACCGGTTTTGTCCCGCAGAGCGATAAAGATCAGCTGGCCCAGGTCACGGCGGCGCTGTACCCAGCCCATGACAGTCACTTCCTGGCCGATCATGGTTTCGTTTACCTGTGTACACATATGGCTTCTTTTCAAGCCGGTAATTGATTCTCCCATATCTTACAAATCTCCTTACAGATAAAAATTTTCTTTTACTATCATACCATCTTTGGCCAAAAAGTAAAGCGCAACGGCAAAAAAACTCTTATTTTTCCATATCCTTTATAAAACGGTACAGCACATCCACAGTGCCATCGATGCCGCAGAGGGCGCTGTCGATGGAAAGATGGTAGTTCTCGGCGCTGTCCCAGATACCGCCCGTATATTTTTTGTAATGCCTTGCCCG
>CALWKZ010000056.1 GCA_944381385.1 uncultured Anaerotignum sp.
CACGGTAAAGACCTCCATTTAAAAATATTGATTTTTCGGGTTACATTTGACGGAAGGACCTGCCCTCCGCACCACAGGAAATGGCTTTCCCTAAAAAATATATACTGTTTCCAAATCCGCCGGAAAAACAGCGGACAGCATATCTATTATAATAAAAAATCCAGGCGTCTACAAGTAAAATCCATGAAAAAATGGGAGAAACCCTTCTTTTCTCACAGTTTTTTCCCGCAGGAACGGCAAAAGGCATGATCCGCTTCTACTCTGGCGCCGCAGTAGGGGCAAAAGCCGCCCTTTTCTCCGGAACCAGCCCCGGATTCCTCCGCCTCCTCCGGCACGTCCTTCCTGCCGAAGCGTTCCTCCAGAGGATCTTCTTCCTCGCCTTCCTCCGTAATATCATAGAGGGAATATCTGTTTTGTCCCGCAGCATTGCGGAAGGAAAACACCGCATTTGCGGCCGCCATGACAACAAACACCAGTCCAAAAAGCACAAAAGGCACCGGGGCGCCCATCTCTGCCGCCGTAGCCATCCAGATGATGCCAAAGATCACAGCGCCTACAGCGCCGATACCGCCCATAAAGGACGGGCCTCTGCCCGGTTTGACGCTTCTCATAAGCATGCTCCTCTCGTCTTATCTTATCTTATCTCTTCTCTTTCTTCCGCGTACATATCCTTGCCGCAGACCACACAATTTCTGTCCTTACCCGGCACATTGGCGCCGCAGTAGGGGCAGACCTGATAGTATCCATCTTTGTTTTTGATATTGGTAGACTTCTGATGGAACAATCGTCCCATAATGCTGGTTTTCCATCCATAAATAATCCCTGCCAGAAGAACCGCCATAGCCACCAGCGTACCGCCCTGATAAAACAGACGTGTCATTTCCTCTGATAAAGGCAAGGCAAATCCCAGATAAGTTACCAGAAATCGCAGCAAAAAAGCCGCCAGAACAAAAAACATAACCGGCACTCTTCGGTTTTTCATATTCTTCCAATTCATAAACTGCTCCTCTCAACGCCCCTTCTATGCCGCCAGAGGGAACTCCATAAAGAATGTCGTCCCCATATATTCCTTGCTTTCAATGCGGATGGTGCCGCCTAAGGAAGACACCGCCGCGTTGACCACATCCAGTCCCACGCCCCTGCCGGAAAACAGGGTAGCGCTGCTTTTGGTGGTCAGGCCGGAACGGAGCAGAAAAGCATAAATCTCACTGTCCTCATATTCCTCCTCAGGCTTTTTCAGCCAGCCTTTGGCTTTCGCCGCCTGAAGGATCTTCTTTTTATCCAGCCCCCTGCCGTCATCCCGGAAGGAAACGAATACGCTTTGGGCTGTTTTCTGTATTTCCAGAGAGATTTCCCCCACCGGCGTCTTGCCCATGGTCTCTCTGTCCTCTGTTTTTTCCAGGCCGTGATCCATGCTGTTTTTCATCATCTGCATCACCGCCATGGAAATTTTATCGTAGATGTCTCTGGGGACCTCTGTTTCCGCCCCGGAAACCTTTACGCAAAAATCCTTTTCCAGCGCCCGCCCCATGACTGTAGCCAGACGTTCCATCTGGGCCACCAGCGCCGAAAAATCCGTATAGGGGATCATCTGCTTGCCTTTTCTGGTATAGGCGATCTGATAGCTGGGGCCTTCCGGCTCATTATCACTGTCCACATGGGCCAGGAAATTTTTGATGCGGCGCACCACGGCCCAGCCGAAGTCCGTCACCTCGTCCTCTGTCTCCATCCGCCGCAGTTCCCGCTTCATATAGCCGGAAACCATCCGCAGCAGCTGCAATATAGTCAATAAATCTTTTTCCGCCGGATTTTCCTCTTCCCGCAAATAGGAAAATAAATCCTCGGCGCTGTGGGCTGTTTCGGAAATAGCCGGGTATCCCATCATGGACGCCGAGCCTTTGATGCTGTGCATGGTACGAAACAGGCTTTCCACTTCTTCTTTTGTGATCGTTACATTCTCTGCCCCTGATTTACTTTCTATGAAACGGTCTAATTTATCTATATTTTTCCATGACTCTTCCAAAAAGAGTTCCTGCAGAAAATCCGGATTTTCTACAAATTTCTCCATGGTATCATCCTCTTGTATCATGATTCTGTCTTAAGTATATCCCGATTCCCAGCTTTTTTCCAGAGAAAAATTTCATAATTGTTACGAAATATGTTATACTGCTTTTAGAAATATTTTGGGAAAGGATGGCGACAAACCATGAAAACAGTCGGGATCATCGCGGAATACAACCCCTTTCATAAGGGGCACCAATATATGCTGGAAAAAGCCAAGGCCCATGCGGAAGCACAGCGGGCCGTCATCGTCATGAGCGGCAGCTTTGTACAGCGGGGGGACACAGCTTTTTTTGACAAATGGACCAGGGCGAAAGCGGCCCTGATCAACGGGGCGGATATGGTGCTGGAGCTGCCGGTGCTCTTTGCCGCCGCCAACGCGGAGGTCTTTGCCGTCGGCGGCATCAAGGTCATGGAGGACGCCAATATGATCGACGCCATCTGCTTCGGCTCCGAAAGCGGCGACCTGTCCTCCATGCAGGAAGCGGCCAAGCTGATGATGAACGAAACGGAAGAGTTCCAGAACCTGCTGAAGGCCCATCTGGACGAGGGGATGTCCTATCCCGCCGCCAGAGCCAAGGCTTTGGAAACCGTCTCCCATATCAACAGCGAGATCATCTCCCAGCCCAATCATATCCTGGGGCTGGAATACTTAAAGGCTCTGGAGCGCTGCGGCAGCTCCATGACTCCCTATACCATCCGCCGAAAGGGCGGCCCCTACAACAGTCCTTCTCTGGAGGGAGAATTTGCCTCCGCCGCGGCTATCCGCAAAGCCATACTGGAGGAAAACGCCACCGAGGCCCTGCTGCAGGTGCCGGAGAACACCGTAGACCTCTGGACCAAGGAGATCTCTCTGGGGACGGCGCCGGCCTCTCTGGAAAACCTGACGGACGCTCTGCACTACAAACTGCGGACTACCTCCGCGGAGGAACTCCACGAAATATTTGAGGTGACGGAAGGGCTGGAAAACCGCATCCTCTCCGCCATTGATGACCACTACGCCCTGGAGGATCTGCTGCAGTATATCAAAACAAAGCGGTACACCCGCACAAAAATCCAGCGCATCCTGGTACATATTCTGCTGGATATCAAAACAAAGGAAGTAGAATACTTCCTCAGTCGGAAGCATCTGCCCTATCTGCGGGTACTGGGCTTCCAGAAGGATCGGGCGGATATTCTGGGCGAGCTGACGGAACAGGCCAAATGCCCGGTGCTGACCAATCTGAAAAAAGCGCCGGAAATTCTGGATGAGGACGGGCTGCATCTGCTGGCGCTGGAAAAGCTGGCTACGGATTTGCAGGCGCTGGCCGCCCCCAATCCTCTGTATCGCGCTCCTAACCGGGATTTTACCACGCCCATGGCCATTCTTTGAGGCGTCTTTTCACACATGAAATCAAAAAACAGGCATAAGCTGTATCAAAAACAAAAGGATGTTTTTTATGAAATCCACCTGCTTTTGGACAGCGACGGCCTGTTTTTTTCTGTTTTCTCTGCTGCGTTTCCCCGCGGAACTATTGGGCGCCTCCGCCCACAGCCTGTCCCTTTGGCTCACGTCCGTATTTCCTTCTCTTTTTCCCTTTCTGGCGGTGACCGGCATTCTCTGGCGGCTGGGGGCGGCGGAAGCCTTCGGCCGTCTTTTGCAGCCTGTCATGAGGCCCTTGTTCCGTCTCTCCGGCATCTGCGCCTTCCCTTTGTTTTTGGGGCTGGTTTCCGGCTATCCCATGGGGGCCAAGCTGACGGCCCAGCTCTATGAAAACCGGCAGCTCTCTCTGGGGGAGGCAAAGAAGCTCCTGGCCTTCTGCAACCAGCCAGGCCCGCTGTTTCTGATCGGTACTGTAGGCGCCGGATTTTTCCATAATACGGTCTGGGGCTACGCCTTTTTTGTCTCCGTTCTGGCGGGCGCACTGGCCACCGGCCTGCTCTTTCGGCCTTTGCCCGCCTCCCCTTTATCCTCCGCCGCTTTTTCCCGGCCGCAAAAAAAGGAAGGCATCTCCTTCCTGCTTTCCGCCTCCATCCGGGACGCCTTGGTGACAACGGCCCAGATCGGCGGCTATATGGTATTTTTCGGCGCCTTTACGGCCGCTTTGAACTGCGCCGGGGCCTTCTCCCTGCTGGAACGGCTTCTGCCCTTCCTGCCCCTTTCTCCCGAGCTGCTCCGAGCCATTGCCGCAGGGCTTCTGGAAATGACCAACGGCGCCGCTGCCGCCAGCCAATGCGGAGACAGTCTCCGGCTGCTGCTGACCTGCGCCTTGTTCCTGGTATCCTTCGGCGGCGCTTCTATTTTCGGCCAGACCCTGGATCTTCTGCAAAACGTCCCTCTTTCGCCCCTGCGCTACGCGCTGTATAAAGCGATCAACGGCCTTTTGTCCTGTATTTTCTTCCTCTTTACCTATGGTTTCTGGGAAAAATACGCACAAAAAGCAGTCCCCGTATTTTCTCTCCATACGGAAACTGCTCTTTCTCCTTTTTGCCATATGTTTCTGCTGTGCTTCCTTCTGGGATGCTTCCTGCTTTCCGCCCGTACCAAAGGGAGAAAACAGATTATTTTCCCATGCGCAGCTCCTGGATGTTCTCCGCCAGAACGTTCAGCGTCTGCGCGAAATAATCGTCGGTCTTGATGCTTTCACTGTATACGACTGCCTTCAGCTCCTTCAGCTTGCCTTCCGCGTCAGCCAGAATGCCCTCGGCGTATTCCATAGCGCCCAGACGCATTTCCTTGGAAGTCTTTTTAGCGGAATCAATGATAGCCGCCGCCTGTTCATAGGCTTTCTTTGTCACTTCGTTTTCGTCGATCATACGCACCATGCGGTCTTCTGCGTTTTTCACGATCTCATCGGCTTCCTTCTGGGCGTCGATGAGAATTTTATTCCGTTCCTCAATGACCCATTTGGACTGTTTCAGTTCATTGGGGAGCTTCATACGGATCTCGCTGATAATATCATAGATTTCTTCTTTGTCCACAGACACCTTATTGCTAAAAGGCACAGCGCGGCTGCTGTCCAAAATTTCTTCCAGTTCATCCAGTAATTGTAATACAGAATCCATATGTTTTCCCTCACTTTTGATATTTTTCTATGATATACGGTTTAATCTCCTGGGGCACCATAAAGTCGATATTTCCGCCAAATACAGCCACTTCCTTGGCATTGGTGGAACTGAGGGCCAAATGCTCCTCATCGGCCGCCAGGAAAATCGTTTCGATTTCTTTTCCAAGTTTTCTGTTGATCAGATACATCTGGTACTCCGCCGCGAAATCCACCGCGTTGCGCAGGCCCCTTACGGCCACGTCCGCGCCGATGGCATTGGCGAAATCCGCCAAAAGCCCACGGAAGGAGGCCACCTCCACATTTTCCAGATGCTTTGTTACCAGCTCCAAATGCTGTTTTCTTTCTTCTACGGTAAACAAAGAGTTTTTGTTGGGGTTCTCCAGAACCGCCACCACCAGACAGTCGAATAATCTGGACGCTCTTTCGATAATATCCAGATGTCCCAGCGTCACCGGGTCAAAGCTGCCGGCATAGATTGCTTTTTTCATGTTTCCTGTTCCTCCAGACGCAGAAAAGCCATTACTGTCGTCTTGTATTTCTTTTCTTTTTCTACATAAAGCCCCCGGATCTCTTCCAGAGGAATCTTCGCGGAGCGCTCCACAATGACGCAGCCGCCTTTTTTGAGCAGTCCGCCCGCCACAATCTTCTCCAGGGCGGGGCCTGCCAGCCCTGCCGCGTAAGGCGGGTCCATAAATATCATATCGAAGGAGTCTCCTTCCGCCGCCAGCTTGTCCAGAGCGGCCATCACGTCGCTTTGGAGCAGTCTGGCCCGCTCCGCCAGCCGGGTATGCTCCAGATTTCTGGAAATGACGCCGCCGCACAGAGGGGACTGTTCCACAAACACCGCCCGTTCCGCCCCCCGGCTCAAAGCCTCGATGCCGATGGCGCCGCTGCCGGAGAACAGATCCAGAAAAGCACATTCCGGCAGATCGAAAGCGATGATATTAAAGAGCGTTTCCTTGATACGGTCTGTGGTGGGCCGTGTATCCAGCCCTT
Organism: uncultured Anaerotignum sp.; assembly: GCA_944381385.1. Taxonomy (GTDB): domain Bacteria; phylum Bacillota; class Clostridia; order Lachnospirales; family Anaerotignaceae; genus Anaerotignum. The sequence goes on from CALWKZ010000056.1 coordinate 6,105, forward strand.
CTATGGTTTCCAGCTTATGTCCTTTCGCCGAACCTGCTATCACTCGCATCCAGTCATCACCCGTATTATCGATTTTTTTACATACATATATAAGTATAACAAAGAATGTTATAAAATACAACAAAAAACTGTTTACAGCTCCAAACTTTTCCCCGCGAACCAGCCTTCCATCTTTTCCCGCAGCAGCAGATGCTCCTCCCGGGAAAGCTCCGGGTCCTTTCGCAGCAGTTCCGCGGCCGCCTGCTGGGCTTCTTTTAATATCTGGGTATCCCGGTACAAATTGGCGATCTTCATTTCCGGCAGGCCATGCTGTCTGGTGCCGAAAAACTCCCCGGGGCCCCGCAGCTTCAAATCCATTTCCGAGATCAAAAAGCCGTCCCCCGTCTTTGTCATGGCCTTCATCCGTTCCTTGGCAATCTTTCCATCGGCGTCGCTGACCAGGATACAGTAGGACTGCACCGCCCCTCTGCCCACCCGGCCCCGCAGCTGGTGGAGCTGGGCCAGACCGAAGCGCTCCGCGTTTTCAATGAGCATGACGGTGGCATTGGGTACATTGATGCCTACCTCAATGACCGTTGTGGAAACCAGCACATCGGTTTTTCCCGCGGCGAAATCTCCCATGATCTCCTGCTTTTCGGCAGCCTTCATTTTGCCATGGACGCAGGCGATCCGGCACTCCGGCAGCTCCGCCGCCAGCATTTGGCTGTATGCCAGCACATTTTCCACTTCCAGCTTTTCGTTTTCCTCGATCATGGGACAGATCACATAGGCCTGCCTGCCCTCTTTTGCCTGCTTCTGCAAAAAGGCGTAGATTCTTTTCCGATAGGCCGTCGTCACCGCCACAGTATCAATGGCCTTTCTTCCCGGCGGCAGCTCATCAATGATGGAAATGTCCAGATCCCCATAGAGGATCAGTGCCAATGTTCTGGGGATAGGCGTCGCCGTCATGACCAGCACATGGGGGTTTTCCCCCTTCTGGGCCAGCATCCCCCGCTGCCGCACGCCGAAACGGTGCTGCTCGTCGGTGATGACCAGCCCCAGCCGGTGGTACTCCACCCCTTTTTGGATAACGGCATGGGTGCCCACGATCATCTGGGCCTGACCTTCGGCAATTTCCGCCAGAGAAAGGCGTTTTTCCCTGACCTTCTGGCTGCCGGACAGATAAGCCACCCGGATGCCCAAAGGCTCGAAGATCTCCCGGAAGGACTGGGCGTGCTGTTCCGCCAGCACCTCTGTCGGCGCCATGATCACCGCCTGATAGCCGTTCTGTATGGTCCAGTAGGCCGCCGCCATGGCAACGGCCGTTTTGCCGCTGCCCACGTCCCCCTGCACCAGCCGGTTCATGATCTTCCCTTTTGTCATATCCTCCCGGATCTCTGCCAGCACCTTTTTCTGCGCCGCCGTCATGGCAAAGGGCAGATAGCTCTGAAATTCCTCCAGGGCCTTTTTCTTTTTCATGACAATGCCGCTGCCCTGGGAAAGCAGGGTGCTCCGCAAACGGAACAGCGCCGTCTGCAAAAAGAAAAATTCCTCAAAGACCAGACGGCGGCGGGCGTCGTAAAAGGCCTCCTCCGTCATGGGAAAATGGATATTCTGCACGGCGAAATTCCGCTCCGCCAAAGCATATTCCTTCCGCAGCCACAGAGGCAGCTCCTCGGATAAGGTCCCTCGTACCGCCTCCAGGGCCTCCGCCAGAAAGCCCCGCATCATTTTCTGGGAAATCCCTTCGGAAAGGGGGTACACCGGCACAATGCGGCCTCCGGCGAAATCCTCGCCGATCTTTTCATACTCCGGGGAAATGACCTCCCGCCGGCCGTATTTTTTGGACAGCTTTCCTGTAAAGAGGTAGGCCTCCCCGATTTTCAGGGCCGTTTTCATATAAGGCTGGTTATACCAGACCAGCGTCACCTCTCCCGTTTCGTCATAAACCCGCAGTCTGGTATATGTGAGGCGGCCATGTCTGCCGTTCTGTCCCTCCGCCTTGACCTTGGCGATAAAGGTCTGTTCCTCGTTTTCCTCCAGCGCCGACACCAGGACGATGCTGCTGCGGTCCTTGTATTCCCTGGGGTAATGCTCCAGCAGATCCTCTACCGTTTCAATGCCCATGCGCTGGAGCCGCTTCGTCCGCTGCTCGCCGATATGCTTCAATTCGCTGACAGGGCTGTGCTTGTCCATGGCTGCCCTCCTTTCCTCTTTGTCCCAAACAGAACAAGAAGGTTCAAGCCTCCGGCAGAACCGGGAACTTAAACCTTCCTATATGCTTTGGCGGTATCTCTGACCGCTTTGTTTATTCCACAGAAATAATATAGTAGTATAACGGCTGGCCGCCCATCTGCAATTCTACCTCGCAGTCGGAATAGTTTTCCTCCACAAAGGCGGAAAGCGCCGCCGCGTCCTCTTCCGTTACGTCCTCGCCGTAATAAATGCTGACCATTTCGCTGTCTTCCGTAATGGCTTTTTCCAGCAGTTCCTTGGTGGCCTGGGCGATCTCGCTGCCTACTACGGCGATCTTATCATCCAGCATTCCCAGAATATCACCTTCATGAATCTCATAGTCGCCGATCTGGGTGCTGCGCACCGCGAAGGTCACTGTCGCCGTCTGTACCGTCTGGATAGCCTCCTTCATGGCTTCCGCCAGCTCTTCCGCGTCCGCGCCTTCCTCATAACAGAACATGGCGCTGATGCCCTGGGGCACAGAAGTCGTAGGGATCACATGGAGTGTTTTTCCCTCCGCCAGCTTGGCCGCCTGTTCCGCCGCCAGGATGATGTTTTTATTGTTGGGCAGGATAAACACATGATCCGCGTTCACCAGATCCACAGCGTTCAGGATATCCTCTGTGCTGGGGTTCATGGTCTGGCCCCCTTCGATGACCTGATCCACGCCTAAGTTCTGGAAAATATCAGACAGGCCCTTGCCCGCCGATACGGAAACAAAGCCGATATCTTTTTTCGGCATCTGCGCAGGCGCTGCCGCTTCCACAGGGGCCGCCGCTTTTGCCGCCGCCGTGAAATCAATCTTATTGGTATGCTGTTCCCGCATATTGTCGATTTTCAGACCGCTGAGGCTGCCGATGGTCAGCGCCTTTTCCAGCGCCAGACCAGGATGGTCCGTATGGACATGGATCTTGATGATCTCCTCATCGCAGACACAGACGATGGAATCCCCAATGGTGCCTAAATAGGATTTCAGCTGCTGCACTGTAGCATCATCCGGATGATGGACGTTAATAAAAAATTCCGTGCAGTAGCCAAAGGTAATGCTTTCATTCTCAATGGAAGCCAGCGCCGCGAAATCCTCCTGCGTCTCCGCACCCGGTTCCGCAATCTCCTGCTTTTCGCCGGAGCGCAGGTTTTCCAGCGCCCCCTCCAAAATATGCAGCAGCCCTCTGCCGCCGGCGTCCACAACGCCCGCCTGTTTCAGTACAGGCAGCATATCCGGCGTCTGGTTTAAAACCTCATGGGCATATTCCAAAATACCGCTCAAAAACACCTCGATATCCTCTGTTTCCTCCGCCAGCTTTGCCGCCGCCTCGCCGCAGGCTCTGGCTACGGTCAGAATCGTGCCTTCCTTGGGCTTCATTACAGCTTTATAGGCCGTTTTCACGCCCTGCTCCACCGCTGCCGCCAATTCCTTCGTGCCAGCCTCTTCCAACCCTTCCAACCCCTTGGAAAAGCCTCTGAGCAGCTGGGAAGTGATTACGCCGGAATTGCCTCTGGCACCCCGCAGCGCGCCGCTGGCCGCTTTCTTCGCTACCTCATCCACACGCAGCGCGTCGCCTTTTTCCGATTCTCTGGCTGCCGCCAATATGGTCAAAGACATATTTGTCCCCGTATCGCCGTCCGGCACGGGGAAAACATTCATGGCATTGACTGCCTGCTTGTTGGCGTCCAGGGTATTTGCCCCGGCAATGATCATTCTTTGCAGACAAATGCCGTTTAATCTTGTCACGCTCACTTTGTTGCTCCTCCTTGCTTTCAGCCGTCGACACGTACGCCGTCGACAAAAATATTTACATCCTCTACCGCAAGTCCTGTATATTCCTCTACGGAGTATTTTACAGTGCTGATGATATTATCGGCGATGGCGGAAATATTGGTGCCATACTCCACGATAATATGCAGATCCAGACTCACCTTATTGGCGTTGACACGCATTTTGATGCCTTTGGTGAGACTTTCCAGCTTCAAAAGCTGCACCAGGCCGTCCTTCATATTCTTGGCCGCCATGCCAACGATGCCATAGCATTCGATAGCCGCATAGCCCGCGATCCTCGCGATTACTTCATAATCAATGCTGATTACGCCATATTCATTTTCCAGTTTTGCCGTCATATGGTTTTCAACCTCCTATTCCTATGTTCAGGTTGCTGCGCATTTCTTTTTCAAAGTGCCGCATACTACAGGGATTTTCCCTCTTTTTCCGGCACTTTATTCTTTTGCTATTATACCATTTCCCCCTGTATTTTTAAAACATTTTTTTCATATTTAAAGAATCTGTTGCTTTTTCCTAATATCATAGAAAAACCTTCCATGCTCCATGTTCTTTCTGGGATACAGCGGGAGGGCAAAAGAAAGTTTTTCTTGCATTTTCCGTTCAAATTTGAAATAATAGAAACATTGAAAACAAAAGGACGGAGGCCGCATATGGCAGAATTGCAGAGAGTCAGCTTAAAAGTACAAGTATACCGCATCCTGCGGGAGAAAATATTGCAGCAGGAATACGCCCTGGGCGAAAAAATCAATATCGACACCCTGGCGGAGGAATTGAAGATCAGCAATTCCCCCATCCGGGAGGCGCTGATGATGCTGGAAAAGGATGGGCTGATCGAATTCATCCCCAACAACGGCGCCAGAGTCGTTTCTTTTTCCGAAACAGGCTTCCATGAAATCGCCAGCACGCTGTATGTGATGCTTTACGGGGCCTATCGTCTCTGTGTCAAAAACGGCACCATTGACAAAGTAATTGCCGATATGGAAGAATATCTGAAGCAGCAGCAGGAGTATTCCGAGGCCGGCGACCTGCTGGGTTCCGTTCAGCACGCCCTGATGTTCGATAAGAGCATCATCATCGGCGCGGGAAATTCCTATCTGCTTTCCATATACGAGCGGATCGAGGATGTTTTCTATCTTATGGCGCTGCATGACAACCAGCGCGGAGAGGACGACCGTCTGAAAAACCTGACGGAGCACCGTATGATCCTGAAAAGCATCCGGGACGGGAATCCCGAGGAGGTCCGTAAATGGCTGGATATCCATTATGACAAGCATTTATAATTTATTTTAGAAAACAAAAACGGAGGCATGGTCTTTCAGACCAGCCTCCATTTTTTATTCCTGATGATGCTTTCCATGGCCTTTTGTGCCGCCGTGGCCCCCTTGGCCGGCGCCTTCTGTCTGCTGTCCCCAGCCGGCGCCTTGTCCATACGTCTCCTTGTCACTGCATTCCGACAGCTCATGGAGCTCCCGCATGGTCATATCCTGTACCTCTTCCAGGGTCAGCTCCGGATTTTCCTCCCGCGCCTCCAGATAAGCCCGGTATTTTCCCAGAGAGAGCCCCGCCTGGTGGGCGCTCTCCAGATCATTCCAATGGTCGGCACAGTGTATCTGTTCTTCTGTCACGTGGTTACAGGCAGAAAGACAGCGCTCCATTTCCGCCGTTCTTGTTTCCGATTTTCCGGCCACGGTAATTTCCAGAACCTCTCCCGCCGCCAGACAAGCCGCCACCATCTCATTTTCCATCACGGCGTTTACCGCGTCCTCATAATACATATGCCGCAGAGAAAGTTCCTCCGCCAGCGCCTGGCCATCGGCATTATATCCCGTTACATCAATGACACGGTCGAAGCGGTTCACCGCCAGCTCCAGAGAAGGATTGATGTCGATACTCACCGCCGCCACAGGCGTGAAATAGGAAAAATATCCGCTGACACAGAGGAAAACTGTCACGAAGCAGGCTGCCAGCCTTTTGGGCACCGCTCTTGTTTTGCTTCTGCCGGCGTAAAGCCGCTGGTGCAGGAAGTCTTTCGTCCCCGCCTTCAACCCTTCCTCCGCCTGTACCGCGTCAAAGGCCGATCTCAGCTTATTCTCCAACTTCCTCACCTCCCAGCTTCTCCTTCAGCAGTTTCCTGCCCCGATCCAGCAGCGTATAGACCGTATTGGTGTTTTTCCCCAATATTCGCCCTATCTCCGCCGCCGGATAGCCCTCATAGTAATGAAGATAAATCACGTTTTTGTACTTTTCCGGCAGGGCCAGCACCGCCTCTAGCACATCTCTTGTCTCCGGCTCCAAGGCTGCCAAAGAAGAACTCTCTTCCATAGGAACCGTACGGCTGCGGAAAAAGCTCCGCAATAGATCCCGGCAGGCATTGATGGTGACCCGGATGATCCAGGCCTTTTCATGCTCCGCCGATTGGAAGTCAACGGAAGAAAGGGCATACTTCAAAAACACGTTTTGAAATATGTCCTCTGTATCCTCCCTGTTTTTCAGATGTACCATACAGAGCCGCCGCACCGTATCGGCGTAGCGGTCAATGGCTCCATTGACTTCCTGTTCTTCCCGCATATGCCGCTCCCCGTTTTATCTGCAATGTCCGCCGCAGCCAAAGCCATGGCATCCTCCTGTCATCTGCCCATAGCCATACTGGCTGTACTGCTGCCCCAGCCCGATGCAAAGACCGGTTCCGTCGCAGTTATCGCAAATGCCGTCGCCGTCCTCATCCACAAACTGGCACCAGCCCGTGCCGTTTACCAGACAGCTGCCATCCCTTCTCTGGGCCATAATGCCGTGGCCAAAGGGGGACGCCAATACACTGGTAACGCCTAAAGTCAGCACCAGCGCTCCCGCCAGAATTACCGCAATCATTTTTTTCATAAAAAACCCTCCTCAAATATACTTTCACTCTATATACGAATGAAACCGGGAAAATCTTTCATTTTTTCAAAAAATTTTTTGCTTTTTTTGCTGTTCTCATGATACCACATTCTTTTTTTCTGTCATAGGAAAATGCCATGAAAAAATAGAATTGCCGGAATCCTTTGTTCCGCAAGGATTCCGGCAGGTTTATTTCCTTATGCAGACGCCTCGAATAGCTGTCTGTTTTTCCAGTACGCCGGCAGATCATTCCGCCTGTACCGGTGCGTCAATGACCAAGGTGAAATCCTCTACCGCCCAAAGAAAAGGATCCGAAAAGGTTACTTCCAATGTTTTCTGGTCCTCGGCCACATCTGTTCCAAAGGTAAAGATATTCTCCTTATAATCCCAGTCGGAAGTCACTCTGTTCGCCAAACCTCTGGGAGCCTTCGCGGCTACGGCGTACATCTGGAAAACACCCTCTTTGGGTACAACACGATAGGAAATCTCCACATCTCTTCTGGGCACCTCCACAGCATTTTCTCCGGTGCCCACCTTCTGCTGGAACACATCAGAAACGGAAATTTCCAGAATTTCTACTGTTCCATAAGTAAACTCCAACTGTTCCGGCATAGTCTTCGTTTCACCGGTTTCCGGCAAATCCAACGTAATGTTCTGTGTTTCACTGGTTTCCACTGTCACAGGCCCTCGGTGAATGGTAATAGGGAAATCCGCCTTGGTGCCTTTTACCACAAATCGCGTCCCATTCCACATATTTTCTTGGCTTCCCGGAACCATTTTCAGAGGAATGCCGTCCTTATTTTCCACATAATTCTGAGAATTATATATCTCGATCCAATCTTCCGATGTGGCATCTGCTCCATAATCCAGCCCATAAAGAAGCTCCTGTCTCATCTGATCTGGTTCCTTGTTTTGGATGCCCTCTGTCTGATATACCTGGAACAGTTCCACAGCAATGCCCTCCTCCGTGATCTCTGCCGACGCCGTCAGAGTAATGCCGCTCTTCGTCTGGCTAGGGCCAAGGGTTTCCGGATCGGCAGTGCCTTCGTTGGGTACCAGACGGAATATCAGCGGCGTTTCAAAGCCTTCGATCCTTACGGTGTACAGCTGCGCCGTATTGTATTCCACTCTGGAGATTTGTCGACTATACCTATTGACATTTTCATCATTCTCCTTCCGGATTTGCCTGGAACCGCTGCTTAGTGCGTATGCCTTTCCATCATATTCCATGGTCACCTGATATTTTTCTTTCAGATAATCAAAGTCATCCTGTCCTTCCAAAATGCCTTCTGTCAGGTTTTCCCCCTCCATCACAAGCTCCATATGGATTGCAATGCCTTTGGCGTAAACATTTTTCAGCGACACCGTAACACCATTTTCCGTAAAAGAATCCTGAATCATCTCTGCGCTGTACATCTGTGTTCCTTCCTCGTCTACATATACGCCAACTCCCGGCAGATAATGGAACAGCTTTTCAAAGGCCGCCAGAATCGGTCCTCTCCCAGCGATTCCCAGCGCCGCCGCAATACAAATGACCGCGGCAATGATCTGTTTTTTGCTGAATTTTTTCTTTTCCTGCTTTACCTTTTCCAGAGTGCGCTTTTCGATTCTTTTCCGGGTCATTTCATCCAGTTCCGGCAGCTGCTCCGGCAGAAAATCCTTCAGTTCCTCTTCTGTCCATGTATCCAGCATTTCCTCAAAATCCTTCTTCATATTACGCACCTCCTTCCAGCAGTTTTCTGACCTTTTCCAATCCCCGCCTTGCCTTCTGGTCTACGGTATTTTCCTTCAAACCAAAGGCGGCAGCGATCATTTTCGTGGGATAGCCAAAATAATATTTTAAAATCAGTATTTTGTTGTCCGGCTCCTCCAAGGCATTGACGGCATCCAGAATCCGCTGCCGCTCTTCCTGTTTTTGTACCGGATTTTCCCCTGTCCAGCCTTCCTCCAAAGGCACCGTTTCCTTTCCCGTCAGTTTCCGCAGACGGTCAATGGCTTTTCTTCTGGCCAGTACCGCCAAAAAGCAGCGGATACTGCCTTTTTCCAGGTCGATTTTCTGATATTGATGATAAAAGGCAAGGAACACATCGCTGACGCATTCCTCCACTTCCTCTTTGGGCTGCCCCGATAACTTCTGCTGAACGATATAATAGCAAAGGCCCGTATACTGCCTCATGGCCAGACGTATGCCGTTTTCCGGATTTTTCTGCATCAACTGCAGCAGTTCTCTGTCGTCCATAACCGCCCCTCCTTCTCCTGCTTATTTTAAGGAACGCCCTGTAAAAAAACAAGATTTCCTTTTCACTTTACTATTCGTAAGAAAAGGGAGAAATCTGACAACAAAATCCATAAAAAAAACACAGAACCTGCGGCGGCTATCGTCAAAAGAAAAAAGACCTTCTGAAAACGTGATAAAATAAGAAAGCTAAAATCTTTGCAATACAAAGATTTTAGCTTTCTTTGTTTTCTTTCTGTGGTTTTTTATGGAAATACCGCATGCAGCAGCTCCATGCTTTCCATCTGTGCGCCTATTTATTCTGCTTTTGTCTGATAAAATGATATTATACCTTCCATTGTCGCGGTTTGACTTGCGAAATCCCATTGGATATTACAGGTTTTCCATAATTTTTCCAAACTGTCTATGGGCAGGAACAACCTGCCCTCTCTTATTTCCATGGGCGATGTTAAGGCAATTTCTTTCTCTCTCCATGTTATCTTTTTTTCGCCCGCACTCATTGTATAGATTTCCTGATTCCAAAGAACGTATGCCCTTTGGTTCTCTCTGTCCCAAAATATCTTTTTCTGAAATGAGGCAGGCAAACGATCCATCACATCACGAAGCGGGAGCATCAAAGTTCCGGCCTCATTGACATATGCCGGCACACGCAAAGAATATTCTTCTCCATTGACCCAAATATCTTTTGCATCCGCCTCAACAGTCATCTTCCAAGGCATCTCCGTATAGTCTTTTTTCCAATCCGTCCCTAAATAAAAGTAATAAAAATCCGGACAGATGATTTGATCCTCCTGCCCATAAAACAAATTATCTGCGTATTCCTTACCGCCTATGACGCGCAATGACAGACCGTATGCTTTATCTTTCAAATCTTCCGCCGTATCATATCCGTTACAGGAAAAAATATATTCCTGATGCTCTGCTGCCGGTTTTATGGCATACACGTCATATTCCAGCCTCGAAAATGTTTGATAGAAATTTTCATAGTGTTCATTTACTTCCTGCTGAGATAAGCCATGCAGCCCTTTTTTAAACTCTTCCGTAGGTTCAGCATGGATTGTAACCTGTGCCTGTCGGCCGGTATCTGTATACACCAGATCCAAATAGATCTTCTTTCCTTCTGCTGCAGCAGGAACCGTCACCGCAAAATCCCCATAGGGAAAGGAACGTGTTCCCTTTCGGAACAAATCCTGCCTGCACTGAAATTCCACCGTACCGTCTTGTGTCGGAATCACGGTACGGTAGGTTGCGCCCGGTTCGGCCCATACTGTCGTTGTCATTATCCCCGCCAATACGAAGCCAATCATTATCCCTCTTTTCATGAAAATGCCCCCTTTTTCATTTATGCTCCGATTCTTTTATTATTAGCCTAGCAAAAATATCCATAAATTCCCATTAAATATTCTTGAAATTTCTTACAAAAATCTTTCTCTATCCATAAAAAAAGAACCTGAAAAAATCAGGTTCCTAAAAACTAGGGTAGCAGGATTCGAACCTGCGAATGACGGAATCAGAATCCGTTGCCTTACCACTTGGCGATACCCCATTAGAAAGCGATTTCGCTTTTTTCTTTTTGAGACCTGGGCTAGCTGGATTCGAACCAGCGAATGCAGGAGTCAAAGTCCTGTGCCTTACCGCTTGGCGATAGCCCATTATACGATAATTGCAGGAAAACGAAACCAATAAGCGCGAGACGAGATTCGAACTCGCGACCCTCGCCTTGGCAAGGCGATGCTCTACCACTGAGCCACTCGCGCATATCCTATATGCAGCCGAGGGGACTTGAACCCCTACCCAGAATCTGGACTAGATCCTTAGTCTAGCGCGTATGCCAATTCCGCCACGGCTGCGCAAAATAAGAAATGAGTCACTCGGGACTCGAACCCGAGACACCTGGATTAAAAGTCCAGTGCTCTACCGACTGAGCTAGTGACCCATAAAAAAGGGTGGGTAGTGGGATTCGAACCCACGACCTCCAGAGCCACAATCTGGCGCGCTAACCAACTGTGCCATACCCACCATATTATGAAAGGCTCGGGGTGACAGGATTCGAACCTGCGACCTCCTGATCCCAAATCAGGCGCGCTAGCCAAGCTGCGCCACACCCCGTCATTGAAAATTGAAATCCGGCGACCATCTACTCTCCCAGGCAGCTCCCCACCAAGTACCATCGACCGCTTAGGTCTTAACCGTCGTGTTCGGAATGGGAACGGGTGTGTCCCCTAAGCGCATCGTCACCGGAAATTTTCAATTTTGAGGTCAGCGGACTCGACCGCTTTCCTGTAAAGGTACTTATGCACCTTCAAAACCGAATACAAGCACGTTAGCGAGTCACCTGATGCCCACAAATCTTCGACCTAACACCTTTGGTGTACGAGAAGATTTGTATCAGGTGAGGTTAGCGGTCTTTTCCGTAGGAAAAGAAACTACCTCTTTTTTATAAAATCTTTCTATTAGGTCAAGCCCTCGGTCTATTAGTATTGGTCAGCTGAACACGTTACCGTGCTTACACCTCCAACCTATCTACCTCATTATCTCTAAGGGACCTTACTTCCGAAGAATGGGAAATCTCATCTTGAG
>CALWKZ010000057.1 GCA_944381385.1 uncultured Anaerotignum sp.
TTATGATGTATATTTTCGCAAAAATCGAACTTTATCCCAAAAGATTCTATGAAAGCTGCGGCTTTTCCGGCGCCATCGCTTGTGCCGTCAACTATATCCGTCTGGAAATGGTGCTCCATCACCCGGATAATCTGTCGGCCTACCGTGTCAAGGTGACCGATGAACGGAATGCCTTTATCGAAAAGCAGGCATACAGCGCTTACGCCGTACTTTCGCTGGTCTTTTTGCTGGCGGTGATTTTGGTGGTGGGCTTTGTGGCCCCGGCGTACAGCCCCATCCTGTTCCTGATTTTCGCGGGCCAAGCCGTTCTGGTCCTGGTCTGCCTCCTTTACTTCCAGCGGAAATATTGATAAAATCAGAGCAAAGGAGGTATCCTCATGAAAAAAAGATATATTCTGCTTCCCGTTCTGCTTCTGGCCGTGGTGTTCTGCTGGACAGGTTTGCGCACACCGGACGGCAAAACACGGGAAAGCCGGGAAGAACTGCTGGAAGAACTTCCCAAAGGGACCCAATGGACCATAGAAGACGAAACCACCATAGAGGACTATATCATCAGCGGCGCATACAGCACCGACGGGCACACCGCCCTGGTGGTATTCGCCCCCACCTCCTCCGGCGGATGGAAACAGCAGACCCGCGTCATCCGAGAGGACACGGACATCCTGATACAGCAGGCTGTCATAAACGGCAAATATTACGACATCGCATGGATCAGCGGCGTTTCCACGGTAACAGGCGAAATGCGCTACGATACCGGCGGAGCGGAAGAAGTTCTGGAATTTGACACCGCCCAAAGCAATATGATTTTTCATCAGACAGATTTCAAATCCTATACCCTCTCTGTCCGGTACCTGGACAAAGACGGAACTATTTACGAATAAAGCAAGGCACGAGTCCTCTTTAAAAAGAGACCTCGTGCCTTTTTTCAGCACCAAAGAGAAAGCAGACGGTACAGCATGGTACGCAGGTCGATCTGCTCCACCGCTTCCGCCGTCACCAGATCCACCCGGCCCGCTTCCTCTCCGTCCAGTATGTAGATCATTTCGCCTACCTTTGTTTCCGCCGCCACCGGCGCCTGCACCGCGGGAAGAAGTTCTGTTTTCGTCTCCCACTGGGCCGTTTCCCCTTTGGGCACCAAGACGGAAATTTCCTGGGCAGTCACTGCCTCCACCTGTTCGGCCATGCCTTTTTCTACAGCCACATAGCCGGCGCCGTAGCCTGCCGGCCGCCCTTTTTCCACAGCATAATGGGCAAAGCCATAATCCAGCAGCTCCATGACCTCCTCAAACCGTGTTTTGAAATCCGGCGCCGCCATGACCACGGCAATGAGCCCCATGCCGTCCCGTTCCGCCGTCCCGGACAAGCAGTACAGGGCGTTTCCCGTAGAGCCTGTTTTCAGCCCCGTGGCCCCTTCGTACCATTTGATAAGCTTATTGGTATTGGTAAGGCCAAATTCCTGGGCGCCCTTTCTGGTCTCATGGGTAATGCTGTCCTGCCATGTGGTAGTATATTCCTGTATCTCCGGGAATTCCTTCATCAAGGCCCGGCTCATGAGGGCGATGTCATAGGCGCTGGTCACATGGCCCTCGGCATCCAGACCGCAGGCATTGACAAAATGGGTATCTTCCATGCCCAGTTCCGCCGCTTTTTCATTCATTTTCTGGACAAAGGCCTCCTCACTGCCTGCCAGAAATTCCGCCATAGCCACGGCGGCGTCATTGGCGGACGCGATGGCGATGCATTTGGTCAGATCCGCCGCCGTCTGGGTCTCGCCCTCTTCCAGATAGACCTGGGAGCCGCCCATAGAAGCGGCATGGGCGCTGACCTGCACCGTATCTTCCCATTGGAATTTCCCGTCACGTTCTCCCTCGTAGATCAAAAGCAGTGTCATGACTTTGGTGACACTGGCCGGCGGCAGCTGTTCGTGGCTGTTCTCTTCATAGAGCACCGTCCCCGTGTCCTCTTCCATCAGCAGGGCGGACTTGGAGGACAACCCCAGATCCGCCAGATTCTCATACGCCTCCTGCGCCCCGAAAACAGGCAGGGCACACATCATACTCAACAGCAACGCGCAAAAAATGCTTCCTGTTTTTCTGCCCATGTTTTTCCCTCCGCACTCTAAAGTATTACTACTTTATGTCCGGCGGGTTCCTTCTATGCCTGATTTTCCTTTACAGTTCCACCTTTACAGGCGCGTCCAGTAGGAAGCCCTTCTCCCATACCCTACAGTCGTAGGCCAAAACCCTGACTCCCGCTGCCGCCGCCTGCCGCAGCGCCGCCGCAAAGGCAGGGTCACGTTCCGTATGGGGGCGGAACACCTTCGGTCCTTTCATTTGGATCAGAAACAGCACCGCCGCCTCATAGCCTTCCTTTGCCGCCTCCGCCAGCTCCAGCAGATGCTTTGCCCCTCTCTCTGTGGGCGCGTCTGGAAACATAGCAATGCCGTCCTCCTCTAAGGTAACGCCCTTTACCTCCAGAAAACCTTTCTGTCCGCATTCTTTTTCATAATAAATATCAAAGCGGGAGCCGCCGAATTTCTTCTCCCGCCGTACCAGCGCCACAGATCCCAGCTCCTGGAGCCTTCCTTCCGCCAGCGCCTCCGCGGCCACGGTGTTGGGTGCCTGGGAATCCATATTCACCAGCATCTCCCCTTTATAGACCGCCACCAGGGAATACCTTGTCTTTCGTCCAGGATTGCCGCTTTCCTCCAGAAATACCCGCGCGCCGGGCACCAGCAGCTCCCGGCATCTGCCTGTATTTTTCACATGGACTGTTTCCGCGCCCTCCGGCAGCTCCACTTCCGCCAGAAACCGGTTGGGCCGGGACAAAAATCTCCCCTCCCGGATATTGTTTTCATACTCCATCTTCTTCCTCTTTTCTATGTAGCGAGAGGGAATCCCCTCTCAGTAATTCTTTGCCTTCCGTTCAAAATAGCCCTGGGGATATTTGCAGACAGGGCAGCCCT
>CALWKZ010000058.1 GCA_944381385.1 uncultured Anaerotignum sp.
AATGCCAGTATCATTTTCAAACCCTCCGTCTGTACTGCGTTGTCTTTCTCCATGATAACAGAAAAAATGTTCGAAAGAAAGAGTTATTGTTGACAATAAAATAACACACATGATATACTTGTTTTAACTTGAGTAGGAGAGGATTTGGATAATATGGATAGTGAAAAAAAGATTTCACCGGCGGTAATAAACAGATTACCCAGATATTATCGGTATTTGGGTGATTTGCTGGAAAGCGACATCACCAGAATTTCTTCCAAGGAACTCAGCGCAAAGATGAATATTACAGCTTCTCAGATCCGGCAGGATCTGAATAATTTCGGCGGTTTCGGCCAGCAGGGATACGGCTATAATGTGGAATATCTTTACAATGAAATCAAGAAAATACTTGGGCTGGACAGATTGTACAATATGATCGTCATCGGCGGCGGCAATATCGGGCAGGCGCTGGTCAATTATACCAACTTTGAAAAGCGCGGTTTCGTTATCAAAGCCGTTTTTGACATCAACCCCCGTCTGGTGGGCATGACCATCCGCGGCGTAGAGGTGTACGATGTGGACAAAATGGAGGAATATGTGAAAAATAACCACGTGGACGTGGCCATTTTGACCCTTCCCCGCTCTCAGGCCGTAAAGGTGGCCAATGACCTGGCAAAATGGGGCGTAAAAGGCATGTGGAATTTCAGCCATGTAGATCTGCAGGTTCCCAAAGATGTTTTGGTGGAAAATGTGCATCTGACAGACAGTTTGATGACGCTGCTCTATAAGATCAATGAAATGTACAGCGAGGAGAATGATCTGCATCATCTCTCCAACGGACTGCCTATGAAGCCGATCGAAACGGAAGAGGACGAATGATTCGCTGACAGCTTATCTGGTGAAAAAAAGAGAAAAACCGGCGTCTGAGAAAGACGCCGGTTTTTTTGTACGCAATATGAAGGAGGGGAGAAAATGTTCAGTCTTTCCGCGTTTATTTCCTATGTGGTGGTTTCCTGCATTACGCCGGGGCCCAATAATATCATGAGCATGTCCAACGCCGCCAAATACGGCTACCGCAGGAGCGTAAAATTCTGCTTCGGCGTGGCTACGGGATTTTTGCTGATTCTTCTGTGCAGTATTTTATGCAATATGTTTTTGTATCATTATATCCCCAGGATCGAGCAGATCATGACGGTATTTGGCTCTGTTTATATTCTGTGGCTGGCCTGGGCCGTTTACCGGGACAAGCCCAAGGCGGAAAAAAAACGGAAGATCGACCTGGATACCACGGCCTTCTCCACGGCCATCGTGCTCCAGTTTGTGAATCCCAAGGGCCTGCTCTATGGCCTGACAGTCATTTCCAATTTCGTTTTCCCCTATTACCAGTCTGCCGGTGTATTGGCGGCGGTACTGGCCTTCAACTGGGTGGTGGTGGCTATTTCCTGCAACTGCTGGGCGCTGTTTGGCTCTGTGTTCCGGAACTTCTTCGATAAATACCGGAAGATCCTTAACGCGGTCATGGCCCTGCTGCTGGTATACTGCGCCCTGTCCCTGTACTTCTGAAATAGAATATGCTTTCATGCGGTCGGATTGATACTATACCGGCCGCTTTTTTTTTGTTATAATGGGGGAAATAGGACAAAAAGGAGGAAAACGCTTGAGCAGAGCAGACGATATTTTTATTCAGAATTGCAAAGAGATTTTAGATCATGGCTTTTCTACGGAACAGGAGAAGGTACGCCCCCATTGGGAGGACGGCACTCCCGCCTATACCATCAAAACCTTTGGCGTGGTGAACCGCTATGATCTTTCCAAGGAGTTTCCGCTGCTGACCCTGCGGGCTACCAACTGGAAGGCGGCCATTGACGAGATTTTGTGGATCTGGCAGAAGAAATCCAATAATATCCACGATCTGAACAGTAAAATCTGGGATTCCTGGGCCGACGAGACAGGCTCCATCGGCAAGGCTTACGGCTATCAGCTGGGTGTGAAATACAAATTCAAGCATGGGGAAATGGATCAGGTGGACAATGTCCTCTGGCAGCTGAAAAACGCCCCTGCTTCCCGCCGGATCATGACCAATATTTATAATTTCGCCGATCTGACGGAAATGGGGCTGGAACCCTGCGCCTACAGCATGACCTTCAATGTGACGGGGAATAAGCTGAACGCTATTTTGAACCAGCGCTCCCAGGATACCCTGGCGGCCAACAACTGGAACGTGGTGCAGTATTCCGCCCTGCTGATGATGTTTGCCCAGGTCAGCGGTCTGGAACCGGGGGAACTGGTCCATGTCATCAGCGATATGCATATCTACGACCGCCATGTGCCCATCATCAGGGAACTGATCGAGCGGGAGACCTTCCCGGCGCCGAAGGTGCGTCTGAATCCGGAGGTAAAGGATTTCTATCAATTCACCGTAGATGATTTCATTGTGGAAGATTATCAGCATGGCAAGCCCGTGGGCAGAGTGCCCATTGCCATTTAAGGAGGGCTGGCCATGAATCTTATTGTTGCGGTAGATGAAAACTGGGGCATTGGCAAAGACGGGGATTTGCTCTGCCGTATTTCCGCCGATATGAAATATTTCCGGTCTGTGACCACAGGCCGTGTGCTGGTGCTGGGCAGAAAGACGCTGGAGTCCTTTCCCGGCAAAAAGCCCCTGCCCAAACGTACCCATATCGTGCTGACGGCCAACCGGGCCTATGCGGCGGAGGGCGTGACCCTTTGCCACAGCCTGGAGGAACTGCCGAAGGCGCTGGCGGATTATGCAGACGAGGATATTTTTGTCATCGGCGGCGGCAGTATTTATGAGCAGCTTCTGCCACAGTGCAAAAAGGCGTATGTGACCAAAATTTACGACAAATTTCCCGCGGATACTTATTTTCCCAATCTGGAGGAAAAACCGGAATGGGAACTGACACAAAAAGGGGAAGTGCAGGAGGAAAACGGCGTGAAATTCTCTTTTGACATTTACGAACAGAAGTAAGGGACTTTTTCAGAGGAAAGGGGCGGATTGGTATGTTGACTGTTTACACCCAGCGAAAGAAAGTAATGGATATTATCTGCATGGTGTATGCGCTGCTGTTTTCCAACATGACGGAGTACTGCAATCAAATGCGGGGAAAAACCTTTGACATCAAGTGGGCATACGCGGCCTTTGGATTGACGGTGCTGTATTTTCTGGCGCTGTATCTCTTTACGCAGATCTGTGACTGGAAGATGGCGGCGGTCAATCTGCTGGTATTGGCGGCGGCGCTGCTGATCCGAAATGGCGTTGACGGGCTTTACCTTTTTTTTGTGGAGCCGGATTTTATGACCCTGTTGTTTATGGTCTTTATTCTGTGCCATCGGGGCTATGAAGCAAGGAAAAAATGAAAACGCCTGTACAAACAGAGACGGAATGACAAAAAAAGGACAGGAGGGCAGGGAACCAATGGATTCTCGCCTTCCTGTTTTTTGTTTTCTCAGAATGTATCGGGATGCTGACCGCTCCAGCCGGACTGTGCCATGGTGAAGATACGGGAAATATCCTCCGGGGAAAGCCGGAAGTCGAAAACATCCAGATTGGCCTTCATCCGTTCCGGCGAAGAGGATTTGGGCAGAGGCAGAACGCCGTTGTCCAAAGCGAAACGCAGACAGATCTGGGCAGGGGATTTTCCGTATTTTTCCGCCAGTTCCAACAGCAGAGGCTCCTCCAGCACACGGGTGCGGCCCAGAGGGCTCCATGCCTCTATCTGAATACCTTCCTTCTGGCAGAAGGACAGGGCGTAGGGCTGGCAGTAGCCGGGATGGAACTCCAGCTGATCCACCATGGGCTTGACATCCGCTTTGGCCAGCAGGGACATCAGATGATGGGGCAGGAAGTTGCTGACGCCGATGGAGCGCAGGACTTTTTCCTCATAAAGCCGTTCCAGGGCCTGCCACGCTGCCAGATCCCGCTGCCGCCAGTCGACGTGGTCGCCTTCGGGCATGGGCCAGTGGAGCAGACAAAGATCCAGATAGTCTGTCTGGAGGTCTTTCAGGGATTCCTCCACGCTGCGCAGAGCGTCATCGTAGGATAAATGGGTTTTCCATACCTTGCTGGTCAGGAAGATTTCGTCTCTGGGGACAGTGGACAGGCGGATGCCTTCCCCTACTTCCTTTTCATTGCCGTAGATGCGGGCCGTATCCAAATGGCGGTAGCCGCATTCCAGAGCGGTGCGCACGATATCCGCCGCGCTGGCGTCTCTGACCTTATAGGTCCCGTAGCCGATGCATGGGATAGCGACGCCGTTGTATAAAGTAAATGTTTTTTCCATTAAAATTCATCCTTTCTCTTTTGTGCTTCCTGTAACAGGTAGTTTTTTTCGTTGTGGGACGGCTCCCGAAGAACGTCATCCAGCAGGGCGTTCAGCAGAAGCCCCAGGGTCTTGCCTTTAGGGATGCCCGCCGCCATCAGCTCCTCCCCATTGACGGCCAGAGCTTTCAGGTTTAGACAGTCTCCCGCAGCGATTGCCTGGTCCAGCAGGCTTTCCGCTGTTCTGGCGGCGGCTTCCTCCTGTAGGATAGCTTGGAGCCGGAACAGGTTCCTGGCTTTTTCCTCGCCCATCTCTCCCGCCAGCTTCCGTACGCCGTAGGCGGTTTGAGGGGAGTCTTCGTGGAGGTGGCGGAGATAAAGGAGGATTTCCTTCATGGTGCTGTTGTCAAATTTCAGCTTTTTGCAGAAATCCT
>CALWKZ010000059.1 GCA_944381385.1 uncultured Anaerotignum sp.
ATTTCTTTTTCGTGTTCCTGGATATGGCTGTATTTTCTAGGCATAGCAAAGACCTCCTGTAGTAGTTCCATTCTACCACAGGAGGTCTTCTTTTTTCATTGTCCATTTTTACTGGTTCGGTTCAAATTACATAGGATTCCAGCCTTTTTTGAGATTTTATTGAAATAGTTTCTTAAGGGGAAGCTGCTTCCATGCCTCTTTTTTTGTAGGGCATATAGTGGCTGCATTCAAAAAAATTTTTTAAAAAATCGCCGGAATCTATGATTCCGGCGATGCTTGTATAAAAAAGTTTGAAATGGTTTCGCACCATGATGGGATGTGATTTATAGTCCGGCTTTTTGCAGCTCCACGAAGTGCTTTGCCGTCCGGGGGCTTCTGCCGTTGGAGCGGATCGCGAAGGCCTCCGCTTTGATACAAAGCTCTTCCTCGTTCATTTCCAGACCATACTGCTTTGCCAGATCCCGTACGATGGAAAGATAAGCGTCTTTTCCGGGCTTCTGGAAGGTGATGGTCAGGCCGAAGCGAGCCGCCAGGCTCATGGTTTCCTGAAGGGTATCGTTCAGATACAGTTCATCGCCCTGGCGTTCCGTCATGGTTTCCTTTACCAGATGACGGCGGTTGCTGGTGGCATAGATTAGTACGTTTTTGCCGCAGGCCGCTACACCGCCTTCCAGGATGGCCTTCAGAGCGGAGAAATTGTCGTCATTGCCGCTGAAGCTCAGATCGTCAATAAAGAGGATGAATTTCAGAGGATTGCCGGAAAGCTGATCCAGCAGGTCAGGGATGCGGTAAAGCTGGTTCTTCTTCACCTCCACCAAACGAAGACCTCTGTTTTTCATGGAATTGGCAATGGCTTTGATGGTGGAGCTTTTGCCTGTGCCGGCGTCACCGTAAAGCAGTACGTTGGAAGCAGTACCGCCGTCCAGGAAATTTTCCGTGTTGCGCAGTACCTGAGAACGCTCTCTCTCATAGCCGGAAAGCTCCGAAAGGCTTTGGAGATCGGGATGGCGCACCGGCACCAGACCTCTTTCGTCGTAAAGAAAGGTATGGCAGGCAGCAAAGATCCCCCATCCGGTCTGGGGCAGCAGGGCGATACGGCGGGCATAATCTTCTGCCAGGGAAAGAGGAGAGGTACTCCAACGAGGCAGGGAGGTTTCCCAGCCAGCGCTTTCCAAAGAATCACAGAAGGATTGGTCGGAAAGGGAAGAAAGCCGCTGGAGGAAATCCAGCTCCTGCTGGAGACGGGTCTCGATGGGCGCGGCCGCTTGATGGCCGGAAGCCATGGCCTTCATATAGCAGTTTTCACTGTCCAGCACCAGTGTCCGCAGTATGCGGGAAAAATTGGCGGACAGGAAATCGCCCTTTTCCGGAGGATATGCGTACAGCTCCGCGGCGAAATCGCAGTATGCTTCCGCGGTTTTTGCCGTATGGGCGGGAGAAGGCAGCTTCTCCATAGTATCCGCCGCATCCAGCAGCGTCATCAGCTTCTGGAACAGGGGCAGGGAAAGCAGACCGCGGAATACGGTCAGAGCGCTGAGTTCCTGGTAATATTCTCTGTATGGTTCTTTTGTTCTTTTCATGATATACACCTCTTTTTTCGGGCGGCTTTTTTGGCCGTCATGGTAAAAATATTTCTCAGAAGAATTATACCATTTTTTTTATAGTCCATCAACGCAAACAGGCTTTGGACGGCATTTTTGCACCAAGAAGGGATTTTTGGGAAAAATGTGACAGATGCAACTTGTAACCGAAAGGAGATTAGAGTAAAATAAGGGCATCTCTAAATAAAATCTTTATGGAAAGGAAGGGATTGAAAGTGAAAAAGGTAATGGGTATTTTATTGGCGCTGGCGGTAAGCGTCATGGCCTTGGGCGGCTGCGGTGCCCAGGAGACGGCGGAACCGGCTACACTGCGTGTGGGGGCGCTGACGGGGCCTACGGCCATGGGTATGGTAAAGCTGATGGAGGATGCGGAATCGGGAGAAACCGCTACCAATACGTATGAGTTTACCCTAAAGGGCTCTCCTGATGAGATTAGTCCGTTGTTGGTAAAAGGAGAATTGGACGTAGCGGCAGTGCCGGCCAATCTGGCAGCGGTACTGTCCCAGAAAACAGATGTTCAGGTGCTGGCGGTCAATACGCTGGGTGTGCTCTATATTGTTGAGAACGGCAACACAGTCCAGTCTGTGGAGGATCTGAAGGGAAAGATTATTTATGCCTCCGGTAAGGGCGCTACACCGGAATTTGGCCTGCGCTATATTCTGGAGGAAAATGGCATTTACCCTGATACAGATGTACAGATCCAGTGGAAGTCCGAGCACGCGGAATGTGTAGCGGCGCTGGCACTGGACCCCGAAGGTATCGCTATGCTGCCGCAGCCTTTTGTGACAACGGCACAGACACAGAATCCCGATATCCGCGTGGCTTTGGATCTGACGGAGGAATGGGACAAGCTGCAGGAAGGCAGTGAAAATCCCAGCAGCATGATTACCGGTGTTGTAGTGGCAAGAACAGAATTTGTGGAAGCCCACAAGGATGCTGTTGATCTGTTCCTGGAGCAGTACAAAGCGTCTGTGGACTATGTGAACGTCAATACGGCGGACGCGGCAGCCTTGATCGAAAAATATGATATTCTGAAAGCAGCGGTTGCGGAAAAAGCACTGCCTTACTGCAATATTGTCTGCATCACCGGTGATGAGATGCAGGATGCTTTGAGCGGTTACCTGAATGTATTGTATGAGCAGAATCCGGACGCGGTAGGCGGTACTCTGCCGGCGGATGATTTCTATTACCATGGATAAAAAAAATCATTTAAAATTTTGGGCAGTTTTATTTTGGCTGGCGGTCTGGCAGGCAGCCAGCATGTGGATCGGGCAGGAGATTCTTTTGGTGTCTCCTGCCGCCGCTATATATCGTCTGTTTTTCCTGATACAGGAGGCTTCTTTCTGGCAAAGTGTTGGATTTTCCTCCGCAAGGATATTGGGCGGCTTTTTCCTGGCGCTTTTTCTGGGAATTATTGCGGGAGCGGCTGCGGCAAAATATACGGTGTTTCGGCAGCTGATGGCGCCGCTGGTACTGGCAATGAAATCCACACCGGTAGCCAGCTTTGTGATTTTGGCCTTATTCTGGTTTTCCGCTTCCGGTCTGTCTGTATTCATTTCTTTTTTGATCGCTTTTCCTCTGGTTTACGGCAATACCTGGCAGAGTATTGTATTGACAGACCAAAAGCTGCTGGAAATGGGACAGGTGTTCCATCTGTCTTTTTGGAAAAAGCTCCGGTATCTGTATTTTCCGCAGGTATATCCCAATCTGTATATCGCCTCTGCTCTTGGCATGGGGATGTGCTGGAAGGCAGGAACGGCGGCGGAGGTTATCGGTATTGCCGATGGCTCCATCGGCGAGCGACTTTATGAGGCAAAGGCCTATTTGCAGATGCCGGAACTGTTTGCCTGGACCATTACCATCATACTGGTGAGTGTGGCGATGGAGAGAATATTTTTGGCGCTGCTGCGCTGGATAGACAGAAGAAATCGGGGAGGTGTGTCCTCATGATTGAAATTTCCCATTTGGAAAAGTCTTACGGAAAGAAAAAGGTGTTTTCTGATTTTTCTATGGAAATACAGGAGGGAGAGACCCTTTGTCTGATGGGCGCTTCCGGCAGAGGAAAGACTACACTGTTTCGTATGCTCTTGGGATTGGAAAAGCCCGACGGCGGCAGCATTTCCGGGCTGAAAGGAAAACTGTGCAGTGCGGTTTTTCAGGAGGACCGGCTGCTGATGGAATTTACGGTCAGAGAAAACCTTCTTGCTGTCTGTGCCAGCCAGAAGCAGAGAAAGCGAGTGCCGGAGCTGTTGGAAGCACTGGGGCTGGGAGAGTGCCTGCACCAAAAAGTATCTCAGCTCAGCGGCGGCATGATGCGCAGAGTAGCCATTGCCAGAGCACTGCTGCCGGCCTGCGATGTTTTGATTCTGGATGAGCCCTTTCAGGGGCTGGATGAAAATACCAGGAAAAAAACGGCGGATCTGATGAAAAAAGAGACCGCTGGCAAAACGCTTATTGTGGCAACGCATAATGAAGAGGATGCCATTCTTTTGGAAGGACGGATTGTGCAAATTTAGCTGTAAATATTTTGTTAAATTTGTAAGGTTTTACATTTCTTTTTCTGCAAGATAGATTGCATGCGAATATATTTTATGCTAGTATAGGCGTGGTAGAAGTTTTTTGAAACTGTGTAGGATTATTGCAAGAGACATTGTATACTGTATTTGTTTGTTGTGGGGACATAAGCGGATACAGAAGATTTTTAGGAGAAAAGAGGAAAGAAATGGCAAAGAATTTTGAAAGCAATGTGCAATATATCAAGTATTTGGTAAACAAGGAGATTGCCCGACGGTTTTTTAAGGGTACGCTGAGTGATTCCGTAGATGTTATCAGGGAAATCTCAGAAGAGATCATTCCTGGACCAAAGGCACTGTTTCGTTGTTGTATTTACAAAGAAAGACATATTATCGAGGATCGTGTGAAGCTGGTAATTGAACCTACCAAGGATGATCGGGTCATCAATGTTCTGGATTCCGCCTGCGACGAGTGTCCCATTGACCGTTTTGTTGTAACGGAGGCCTGCCGGGGCTGCCTGGGCCATAAGTGCCAGGAGGTCTGCCCTAGAAACGCGATCACCATTGTAAATCACCGTTCCTATATCAATCAGGAACTGTGTATTGAATGCGGCCGCTGCAAACAGGTTTGCCCTTTCAATGCCATCAGTGAGGTAAAACGGCCCTGCATCAGAGCCTGCTCTGTAGGGGCAGTAAAGATGGACGAAAACAGGAAAGCGGTCATTGACCATGAAAAATGCATTTCCTGTGGCGCTTGTGTATATCAGTGCCCCTTTGGCGCTATCGTGGACAAGTCCTTTGTGGTAGAGGTGCTGAATCTTCTGAAAAATTCCTGGAACAATACTAGCTATCATGTTTATGCGGCTGTTGCGCCGGCCGTATCCAGCCAGTTCCCCGGCATTACGGCGGGGCAGATCTATGCGGCGATCAAAGAGCTGGGCTTCCATGACGTAGTGGAGGCAGCCATCGGCGCAGATATGGTTTCTGCTTTTGAGGCTAAGGAATTTGCGGAAACGGTGGACGAATACGGATGGAAAACCACATCCTGCTGCCCGGCATTTGTGGATTTTGTGGAAAAGAATTATCCCCAGTTCAAGGATCATATTTCCACATCTGTATCACCGATGATCGCCATTGCCCGTGCCATCAAGGCGAAGGATAAAAAGGCGAAGATCGTATTTATCGGCCCCTGTACCGCGAAAAAAGTGGAAATGAAACAGGAAGGCGTAAAAGGCGCTGTAGATATCGTATTGACCTTTGAAGAGCTGCAGGCTATTTTT
The DNA here is from genome assembly GCA_944381385.1 of uncultured Anaerotignum sp. Classification (GTDB taxonomy): domain Bacteria; phylum Bacillota; class Clostridia; order Lachnospirales; family Anaerotignaceae; genus Anaerotignum. Next base: position 5,395 of record CALWKZ010000059.1, read on the forward strand.
GACGCCAGAAAGATCAATCTGGAGGAATTTGAAGAAAGAAGCGCTGGAGAAGCCTCTTCCTTTGGCCGAAATTTCGCCAGAACCGGCGGCGTAACGGAAAGTGTGATCCGTACGGCGGAAATGGGCGGCATCGACAAAGAGATCAAAGCGGTGCGCTGCAATGGGATCGAGGAGTGCATCAAAGCTATGAAGATGGCTTCCTTCGGTAAGCTGGATGCCAATTTTATAGAAGGCATGGCCTGCAAATTCGGCTGTACCGGCGGGGCGGCTTCGTTGTCCCATGATGTAAGAGGGATCGAGCTGATCAACCGTTATGGCAGATCCTCCAAGAGCCAGAATCCTCTGGATATTTTGGAGCAGTACAATATTGATGACATCAATATGGAACGGCATGGACAGGAGCAGATACCGGAACAGCCGCAGGAATAAAGCAAAACAGGGCACAGCGCCGGGAAAGGTGCTGTGCCTTTATGATTTTATGGAAAGAGAGGAGAAGAACATGTCCAAAAAGATCAGATTGGAAAAAGCAGACCGAGAGCAATGGCAGCCGTTTGCCAGAGATATCCAGAGATCATTTGCCCCGGCAGTGGAAGCGTGTTACGGGCCGCTGAAGGAGGCCATTCCTTCGGATGAGGAGATCAAAACTGCATTTGCAGATGGGGATTTAGATATTTTTCATATCCTATGGGAAGAGAAAGGAATCGGCGGCGCGGTGGTGAGGACGAACACATCCGCAGGACGCGGCAGTCTGGAACTGTTTTTTATTCTGCCGGAGTTTCACAGCCTCGGATTGGGGTTGTCTGCCTGGCAGGCTATAGAAAGCACCTATCCCGAAATACGGGTATGGGAGACGATCACACCGTATTTTGAACAAAGGAACATCCATTTTTATGTCAATAAATGCGGATTTCATATTGTGGAATTTTTCAATAAAAGCCATCCCGGACAGGAATTGCCAAAAAATGACGAGGGAGAAGCTATTCCGGGAACAGAAGCCTTTTTCCGTTTCGAGAAAATCGTAAAAGAGTTCTAAAGCAAACAGCCTGAGACAGTTTTTAGTCTCAGGCTGTTATTGTTATTTATTTTGGTTTCGCAGATGCATATAGACTGTATTTTTGGAGATGCCCAAATGCTCCGCAATGGTTACAACGGAATCCTTCAGATTGAAGATACCCTTTTGATAGAGCAGGTTGATAATCTCCTTATTTTTATTGGAGGAAGAAATCGCAGGGTTTCCATAGACAGATTTTTTCGCGTTTTCCAGGGCTTCCAGCATTAGTTCGCTGGTATTTTCCACAAAGATTTCCGAGATGTTTTCCGCCTCCGTTTTGGAGCTGGGGACAAAGGTATGGAGAAAGGCATTCAAAGAACCGCTCAGATAATAATTGATGCAGAACAACCCAATGATCCGCTGATGTTCTCCCAGAATGGCGGTGGTAGAAGCCTTAAAGGTCTCTCCACGGCGGTTTTTCGCAAAATACGTTACATGGCGCAGGCTGGGGTCTGCCAGCATTTTATTTAAAAAGGAAAGTGTGATTTCGGAAATAGGCGCGCCAGCCTGTCGGCCGGAATGGTAGCCGTTGACAATCTTCATGACAGAGGCGTCCAGACGCTCCAGATTATGAATGACTACCTCGCAGCTTTCTCCCCAAAATTCCGCCATGCCTTCTGCCACAGGGATATATGAGTCTAATATTTGCCGGTCCTGCTTTGTCAAGACCACAGTATAATGTTCCACGGTGTTTCTCCCTCCGTCCCATGGTGATGTTTGATTCGGTATAAAAAATTATACAGAATTTTACCGTTGTTTTCAATAGAGGAAATCAGACAAAGATTCCGCATAAAAAAACGGGAAATCTCAAATGAAATTTCCCGCTTTTTTCATGAGTCACTCGGGACTCGAACCCGAGACACCTGGATTAAAAGTCCAGTGCTCTACCGACTGAGCTAGTGACCCACAGCGAAAATTAGTATAATACAGAGTGATGAACTTGTCAATGGTTTTTTCGGTTTTTTTCAAAAACAGAACGGACGCTCCCCAAAAAAAAGCAGAGGGAACGTCCGTTTATAAGCAGAATCAGATACGGGGCGGCAGGATTTCCAGCCAGTAGCCGTCAGGGTCTGCAATGAAATAGATGCCCATTTCCGGGTTTTCAAAGCAGATACAGCCCATTTCCTTATGTTTTGTGTGAGCCGCTTCGTAATCATCGGTCAGAAATGCCAAATGGATCTCGTTTTCTCCCAGATTATAGGGCTCCTTCCGATCCCGCAGCCAGGTCAGCTCAAGTTCAAAGCCTGTTTTGCCGTCGCCCAGATAAACCAGCTTCCAGTTGCCGTCGGGCGCTTCCTTCCGGCGGACTTCCTTCAGGCCCAGGGCGGCTTCGTAAAAGGCCATGCTTTTTTCCAGATTTAAAACATTATAGTTATAGTGGGTAAATGCAAATTCCATAAGTGCCTCCTTGTCAGTGGTGGTGATGATGGTCATGGCCGCAGCCGCAGTCATGGTGATGTTCGTGCTCGTGGGGATGCCCATGCTCATGGTGGTGGTCGTGGCCGCAGCCGCAGTGGTCATGGTGCTCATGATCGGAGCCATCTGTCAGGGATTGATAGTGGTTGTCCTGGAAGACCATGCCGATTTTATCTACGATCAGCATTTTCTGTTCCAGAGAGGATGCCTTGTCGATGGCTTCCATGACTTGATCCATAACTTCGTGAACAGTGAATACCGGCGGCAGTGCGCCTATCAATGTCTGCATAGACAGCTTTCTGGTCTGTACGGGCAGGGTTTCCAGAGAATTTCTCGTTTTCTGGATAAAATCATCGAAAAGCGCTTTCTTTTCTTCCTCGGAAGCTGGCGGCAGATCCTCCGGCAGATGGAACTGGAACAATTCATCGTTCAGATCGCCGAAGAAGCACTGACGGATGAAGTCCTCTGTCATCAGGACCTTCCGGGTATCCTCGCCGAAATCAGCGAAGGTGGATACCTTCTGCATCAGCTCAAATTCCTTTTTCCCGATTTCGTTGGCCCGGTCAATGACAGGCTCCACGGCCTGTTCCAGACGTTCGTTGAGGGTATCCAGGTAAGCCTCTTTCGCCGTTTCATCCAGCTCGCCGTCCAGAAATTCGCAGACAGTATGGTACAGATCCGCGTAGGTGCTGTCTTTTTCCGTCAGATCGGAGAAGCTGTAGGTCAGATAGAACAGCAGGATCAGGGAATTCAGATCGTGGAGGATGCAGGAGAAGTATTCCTCAATATCCTGGAGGCTTTCCAGCATCAGCTTCAGATCCTCATAATACTGCTGCAAAGGCTCGTCCTCCAGCTTATGGGGCTGGAGCAGGCGTTTTTCTCCCAGCCAGGCGGCGATTTCGCCGAAATATTTCCCGTAAAGAGGATTGGTTTCCGGGCAGCAGAAGCCTTCAAAGGCCGCCAGAGCGCGGGAGATCATTTCTTTGCTTTCCCCCGCGAAGGCCGCCGCCAGACTCTGGCGGAGCAGATCGTAATATTTTTCTCTTGCCATATGCAGAGGCAGGCATTTTAAAATTTGGCCCATGGCGTTTTTCTGATCCAGCAGGCTTTCACCGCTTTCCATAAAGGCATGGCAGTCGGCGAAGAACAGGGACCAGTCGATTTTTTCGGCGTCTGTCTCTTCCTCGGCGTATTTGCGCAGGGCCACCTGATCGCTGACCAGTGTGGAGAAAATGTTCCATTGGGAGAAATAGCTGTACACGGTTTCATAGATGGAGAGCAGCTTTTCTTTCAGCTGGGCGCAGTTTTCCAGAGCGGCGCTCCGCTGTTTCTGGCTTCCTTCCAGCAAGTCCTCCAAAGAGAAGAGGTATTTCCGGATCTCGTCTTTGATGGCGAGAATATCGCTGTGGATCTCAAAGGGCAGGGGCTGACGGCCCTTTTCCTCGTCCTCCATGGCGCTCATGAGCAGCAGAAGCAGACTGCCCACGGCTTCCTCATAAATATAATCGGCGGAAAGATTCCGTATGTTTTCTTCTAACGCTGTGTGTTCCAAGTAAAGGACTCCTTTCTTTGACATGGTTTTCCTGTATTATTATACTGGATGGCGGCCGGAAGCACAAGACAGGTTTTTCCGCTGGAAAGCCGGCGGGAATTGCGGTAAAATACTGCATAAGCCTTCCTGTTTTTGGACAGACTGAAAAAAGAAATCAAAAACAGGGAGGAATGAAGATGATCGTAAGAGGCAGCAAAACGGAACAGAATCTGCTGGCAGCTTTTGCCGGGGAATCCATGGCGGCGAATAAGTACGACTTTTTCGCCGAGCAGGCAGGCAAGGAAGGCTTGGAGCAGATCAAGGGGTATTTCCAGGAGACGGCGGAAAACGAACGCCAGCATGCCAAACGTATTTTTACGTTTTTGCAGGGAATTGGAAATACGGAGGCCAATCTGGACGCCGGCATTGCCGGAGAGCATGAGGAATGGACGGAGCTTTATAAGGAAATGGAGCAGACCGCCAGGGAAGAAGGCTTTTCCGAGATCGCCCTGTTTTTCCAGAACGTAGCTTCCGTGGAAAAGGAGCATGAGGCAAGATACGCCGCCCTGCGCCATCGGCTGAAGGAGGGCGAGACCTTCAAGGGAGACGCCAAGACTGTCTGGGTCTGCCGGAACTGCGGCTTTGTCCACGAGGGGGAAGAGCCGCCCAAGGGCTGCCCTGTCTGCAAATATCCCCAGGGCTATTTTGAACGGAAGGCAAAGAATTACTGAGAGGGGATTCCCTCTCGCTACATAGAAAAGAGGAAGAAGATGGAGTATGAAAACAATATCCGGGA
>CALWKZ010000060.1 GCA_944381385.1 uncultured Anaerotignum sp.
GGTGCGGCATTACAGCATTTTTTCTGCCGATAATAAGATGGCACACAATGTCACATATCAATGTGGTATGATGTATCATGGAATAAAAACAGACAAAAGACTGCATAAGCGGTCTTTTTCTTTTTGTATGGCAATTCCGGGAAGGAGGTAAATCCATGTTAAGGTCATGTCCTTATTGCGGTCGGATCCATGAGAAAAATTATATCTGTTCCAAAAAACCAATTCGAAAGAAATACGGAACAGAACAGAGCCGTTTTCGATCTAAGAATGTCTGGACGAAAAAGGCGAAAGAAATAAAAGAAAGAGATATGTTTTTGTGCCAAATTTGCATGAAAAAACTATTTGATACAGTCCGGCAGTTTAACAGTCAAGAATTAGAAGTTCACCACATTGTTCCATTGGCGGAAGACTATGATCTGCGTTTGGAAAATGAGAACCTGATTACCCTTTGCGTGCGACACCATAAAATGGCTGACGCAGGGATAATTCCTGTATCTTTGCTGCTGGAGATTGCCAGAGAAAATGAGGAGAATGGATGCCAAGCCTCGGTGGAGATACCGCCCTAGGGGTAAGGTCTGAAAAATCAAGAGCTCCTAAGACCACGAGGCCTCCTTTCTTCACAAAATATTCCCAAAATGAAAGCGAAATGAAAATGGCAGAAAGGAGGAGGTACAATGGGAAGACCATCAAAGCCGTATGCGGTGCTGGCACAAGAGAAAAAAAGCCATCGTACAAAAGCAGAAATGGATGCGCGGAAAAAGGGTGAAGCTGCCTTTGCCACCGGCGAAACATTGAAAGAGAAACCAGAGACCAGGCAGAACCTGACTGCCCATAAGGAATTTCTTAGATTAAAAAAAATAATGAGCAGCATCAACAAATGGGACGCCATCTATGAGAATGTGATCAACCGCTACTGTCTCCTTTATGCGGAGTGTTTTGAGTTTGAAGGAAAACGGGAACAGTTCTTTCGGGATCTATGCAGCCTGGATGAAGAAAAGGAAGAACTGATCGACAGCGGGATGTCCGTCAGCGCATTTTACAAGCTGAAAAATCAGATGCAGAAAAATATCATTGATCTGGACAAACAGGTTCAGGCGAAAAGAAAGATGCTGATGGATATTGAGAAAGAAAACATTATGACCATTGCGTCTGCCCTGCGGAATGTGCCAAAAAAAGAAGAAACACCAACGAACCCGCTTCTGGAGGTATTGAAAGGTGGTTAAAAATACGAAAGCGTATCAATACGCATTGTGGTGCATTCGGCCGGAGAACAGGAAAGTGGGGATTTATGTTAAAAAACAGGCGGAACAATGGCTGGAAATAGCTGACGGAAAGAGCAAAGAAGCCTTTGTAGATGAAAAGGCAGTAGAAAAGATATCGAATTTGCTCAAGATTATGATGCATCCGGATTTGCTTTGCCCAATGGCAGACGGCATGGAGGATTACGCCTGGTTTTTGATTCTTGCTGTGCTTTGTACGAAAAAGTATGACAGCAAAGGGCGGGATATCCGATATTACACAACGGCGGTGCTTGAAATCTGCCGGAAAAATTTCAAAACCTTTTATTCGGCAGTTATTTTCATACTGCTGATGCTGACAGAACCGCCCTTTTCCAGATTCTTTTCCGTTGCGCCGGATTTGAAACTGTCGTCAGAATTAAAGCTGAGCATCAGGAAGATCATAAAGTGCAGCCCTGCTATTGCGGATGAGAGTGTTTTCAAAATTTTGCGCAGTGAGATCCGCTGTAAATTGACGGACAGCGAATATACTCCGTTGGCATATTCGGAAGACAGAATGGATGGCAAGCTGGCAAATGCTTTTCTGGCGGATGAAGCGGGAGCCATGGACAGCTATCCAGTGGAAGCAATGAGGTCTTCCCAGATCACGCTGATCAATAAGCTGGGCATTATCATCAGTACCCAGTACCCCAACGAAGATAACGTCATGATTGACGAAATCGACATATCAAAAAAGATGCTGGATGGGCTGCACGATAGGAAGAGGCGTTTTTCGCTGCTGTACGAGCCAGATGATACTCTCTTGCAAAATGAATTATGGCAGACGGAAGATCTGGTCATTTACCAGAGCAATCCCGTAGCAGTAAATAACGCAGATGTTTTTGAAAATCTGCTTGAGAAGCGGGAATACGCCATCCTTTATGAGAATAAGCGGGAGAACTACCTCTGCAAGCACAATAACATCCGCTACAAAGGACTGGGGACAGAAGGGTATATTGATATTACCAAGGTCAGACAGTGCTGTGTGGCACCGAATAAAGCATTTTGGCGGGGCCGCAGGGTCTGGGTAGGGCTGGATCTATCGCAGACAGACGATAACACGTCTGTGGCAATGGTGACGTATGATGAGGATACTGGGAAAATCTATGCGAAAGTGTGGGGTTTTATCCCCAAAGAAAGAATCGTCATCAAAAGCAAAAAAGAAGGTGTCAATTATAAAAAACTCATTGCCGCCGGCGAGTGTTTCGCCTGCGGTGAGGAGGTCATTGATTACAGCTTTGTGGAACGCTTTATCCTGTCCCTGCCGGAGGAATACGGCGTCATAGTGGAACAGGTAGGGTATGACCGATACAACGCTCTATCGACCGTACAGAAGCTGGAAAACGATGATAAAAACCCGTTGGAGTGCGTGGAAATTATCCAGCACAGCAAAACACTGCACCGGCCGACAAAGCTGCTGCGAGAGTATATCCTCAACAAATTGTTTTGCTACGAACAAAACCTGATGCTGGAAATCAATTTCCAGAACGCCAGATGCACCGAGGACACCAATTTGAACAAGTATGTCAACAAGAAACGATCATCCGGGAAAGTGGACATGGTCGTTGCACTGATTAACGCTATCTACCTTCTGCAGGATGCGATGCTGCTCGGCGAGGATAGTTGGGGCGCACAAATCATATAGGGAGGGGGTGAAAAATTGGGATTTTTGGAACGTATGAAAGATTTTTTTGGAATCACAGAGGACAGGGCAGAGGAAAGCCAGGCGGGCGCTGTCACAGCGGAAGAAAGTCTTTTGCAGGCACTGATCGGAGAATCCAATATCAATAAAAAAACAGTGCTGCAGATTCCAACGGTAAGAGGCTGTATCGAAAAGATTGCCGGTACCGTCTGCCGCTTGCCAATACGCATGTATCAGGTGGTAGATGGAGAGGTTCAGGAAATCCAAGACGATTATCGGCTGCGGCTGCTCAACGCTGATCCGGGGGACACGCTCAACAGTGACGAATTTTGGCGTGCGCTCATCGAGGACTACTATATGGGCAAAGGCGGATATGTCTATATCAACAGAGAAGGGCTGGAAATCAAAAGCCTGCACTATGTGAAAGAAGAAGATGTTTCCATTGTGATAAATGCAGATCCGATATTTAAGGATTATGACATCATGGTCAATGGACGGACATATCTGCCCCATGAATTCTTCAAGATCCACCGAAGAGCCAGAGATGGTGCTTCTTCTCTGCCTATCTGGCAGGAAAATCCGCTGATTTTTGGAGTGGCATATAATTCTTTGGTGTTTGAAGAAAACCTGGTGAAAAAAGGCGGTAACAAGAAAGGGTTTATAGAGGCAGAAAACAGGCTCGACAAAGAGTCCATAGACGCCATCAGAAACGCATGGCGGAAAGTATACAGCAACGACACGGAAAATGTCGTGGTGCTGAACAAAGGGGCGAAGTTCAAGGAAAGCTCTAACACCTCTGTGGAAATGCAGCTCAATGAAAACAAGGAAAGCAACGGAGAGGAAATCTGCAAAATTTTTGGATTTCCTTCCAGCATTTTGACCGGCGGGGCAACCAACAACGACAGAAAGGAATATATCGACGCAGTGATGGGATTGCTGAACACCATCGAAACGGCGCTGGACAGGGACCTTCTTCTGGAACGGGAGAAAGGGTCCTTTTATTTTGCCTTCGATACAAAGGAAATCACCAGAGGGGATTTGAAGGAACGCTATGAGGCCTATGGCATTGCGGTTCAACACAATATCATGCAGATCGACGAAGTACGAGCCAGAGAAGATATGCCGCCGCTGGGATTCAACTGGATAAAGATCGGTTTGAATGATGTGCTGGTCGATCCAAAAACAGGGACCATCTATACGCCAAACACCAATAAGGTCATGGATTTTTCAAACGTGAAGGGAGGTGAGAAGCATGAGGATTGAAGTCAGAGCAGACAACACGGTACGGATTGAAGGATATGTCAATGTGGTGGAGCGTGAGAGCCGCCCTGTGATCACAGCTAGAGGCAAAGTGATTGAAAGGGTGGAAAGCGGCGTATTCCGTAAAGCATTGGAAGCTGGAACAGATATTCCAATGACCATCGATCATAACCGGGAGCGGGTCATTGCAAGGACAGGGGACGGATCATTGACGCTGAAAGAAGATGCCATTGGCCTGAAAGCGGAAACGGTTACATCCGATGAGGAAGTGGTAAAGGCCGCCCGCGAAAAGCGGATCAAAGGATGGAGCTTTGGCATGAAAAATGTGATTGACTCCTTGGAAGAACGTGAGGAAAAACTGCCCTTGCGTCATATCAGAGGAATCACACTGGATCATGTCACCCTGGTTATTCACCGAAACCCTTGTTACAGCGCTACCAGCGTAGAGGTTCGGGCAGAAGGAGAGGAAGAAATCGAAGAAAGATCTATGCCCGGTGAAATTACGATGCAGATTGAAGCGGAAAAGAAGAAACCGGACTACACCAAACTGGAAGAAAGACTGAAAAAGCTGAAAGGAGAATGAACATGAGTTTTTTGAAAAAATTACAGGAAAACAGAGCCGCAAAGGTTCAGGATATGGAAACACTGGTAAATTCCGCGAAAACGGAAGAAAGAGCCATGAACCAGGAGGAGCTGGAAAAGTTTGAAAATCTGGAAAAAGAAATCAAACAGATTGACAGTACCATTGCGGCGGAAGAAAGAGCCAGAAAAGAAAAAGGTTTCAAGCCGAAAGAGGACGAAAAAGAGCCTACAGCCGAAGAACTGGAAGAAAGAGCGTTTTGTAATTATATCCTGAATAAGGTGGAAGAACGTGCAGGCGAAAAGAACCTGACGATGGGAGATAACGGCGCCATCATCCCCACAACCATTGCAAACCGCATCATCAAAGAAGTAAAAGACAGATGCCCGATTCTGGAAAAAGCGACTATGTATCATGTAAAAGGAAAAATTAAAATTCCCGTATGGGGAAAAAATGGCGAACATGATATTAAAGTGGCGTTCAGCGATGAATTTACTGCTTTAACAGCAGATGCGGGTAAATTTACTTCTGTTGATTTGGACGGCTTCCTGGCTGGTGCATTGACATTGATCGGAGAATCTTTGGAAAACAACGGCTCTTTCAGTGTAGTAGATTTCGTCATCAGCCAGATGGCGGAAGAAATTGCTATTTTCTTGGAAGGAAAGCTGCTCAATGGTGAAAGCGGAAAAAATGAAGGGGCGCTGGCAACTACCAATGTATTGGTTGCGGCAGCGGCAACAGCCATTACAACAGATGAACTGATTGCGGTGCAGGCAAAAGTAAAACAGGTGTATCAGAAAGATGCTTGCTGGACCATGCATCCAGACACTTTTGTGGTGCTGAAGCAGTTGAAAGACGGAAACGGAAGATACCTTCTGCAGGACGATATTTCCGGCGAATTCCCTTACAAGATGCTGGGAAAACCTGTGTACCTTTCTGACAATATGCCCCAGATTGCGGCGGATGCCAATGCTATCCTTTACGGTGATTACAGCGGCTTGTCCGTAAACATGCGGGAAAACATCGAAATCAAGGTTCTGCGCGAAAAATATGCGGATATGCACGCAATCGGTATCCTTTCCTGGTTGGAATTTGACAGCAAGGTTTCCAACCATCAGAAGCTGGCTGTGCTGAAAATGAAATCTGCCTGAGCGGAAGGGAGGATATGAATATGTGGGTGAAAGCGGTAAAAAGTTTTGGCGGGAAAGTATCTATGAGACAGGGACAGGAGATGGAGCTGGAAGAAAATGATACGTTGCAAGATCTGCTGGAAGCGGGATATGTAACAAAACTCATGGTGAATGGTCAGGAACAGCCGGAACCTGATAAAGGCAAGGAAAAAAGCACGGAAAATCAGAATTCCAATGCAGACGACAGCGCAGATCAGGATATGGGCGAAGCGGAATGGAAAGCCGGTTATCTGGACGCAGCGGATCTGGAAGAAATGTCGGCGGCGGACCTGAAAAAACTGGCAAAGGAAATGGGTATTTCTACTGCCGGCACGAAAAAAGAAATCATTCAGCGGATGATCGAGGTTGAAGTGGAAATTGGCCCAGAGGCAGAGGGTGACGCCTGTGAAAATCAGTGAGCTGACCTTGGAGGATGTGAAATTGTATTGCCGTGCGGAAGGTGAACCGGAGGAAGATATCCTCTTTACAGCCATTATGGACGCAGGCAAACAGTTTATCCAAAGCCAAACAGGCATGAGCGAGGAGGAGATCGATACAAAAGCAGATCTCACCCTTGCTTTTTTAATGCTGGCGGCGGATATGTATGAAAATCGAACCTATACCATTCTGACTTCCGGGAAAACACCGAACGTCAATCCGGCGGCAGCGGCGATCATCAACCAATACTGCCGCATCATTCTGTAAGGGGGGAGCTGGATGCAGCCAGGAGAACTGCGAAACCGTATTGAAATCCAGCGTCTGATAAAAACGCAGGGGATTTACGGTGATACAAAAATTTGTTTCCTGCCGCTGAAAAAAGTGTGGGCGAAGGTAAACGGTCTGCACGGAAAGGAATATTGGGAAGCAAAGGAATACGGCGTGGAAAGGACTGTTGAATTTGTGATCCGGTATTCCGCTTGCCGGGACCTGACGGAAAAAGACAGGATCATATTTCGAGGGAATCTTTATAACATTTCTTCCATCGACAATGTGATGTACCGAAATGAGTATCTCAAAATCAAGGCCACAGCTGATCTGACGGAAGGAGGCGGCGGGATTGGAACGGAGTCTTAAGGATTTGGATCAGGCATTTGAAGCAATGTTAAAAAAATTTCCGGACGCAAGGCGTGAAGTCGTAGAAAATGCTGGTGAAAAAATGCAGCGGAAAGTGCTGCAGAATATATTCACCACAACAAAAGAGGTTACAGGAAAGTTGCTGGAAGGTGTGACACTGGCTGTTGGCAGCGGCGGCGGGTATTCGGCTGTGCGTAATGACGCCAAAATTGCACCTCATGCACATCTAGTGGAGTTTGGACACAGAATTGTAAAAGGAGGTCCGTTAAATGTGCCAAAAAAAGAGCTGGAAGGATCAAGTCCGAGAAACCAGGGGAAAGTAATCGGATTGGTGGAAGGAAAGCATATGTACAGAAATGCCCTCAACGAATTGGAGGAAGAACTGATCCAAGACGCTGAGGATATGATTGAAAAAGTGTTAGGTGATGTTTTTTGATTGGAAGAAAAGAAATTTTTCAGGCGGTTGCGGAGCAGATCAGGCAGCGTATGCCTGATGCGGAGCACTATTTCGGCAAACTCATGGAAGGGTACCAGCCGCCGGCGTTTCTGTATCTTATGACATATTATGCCGACGATAGGCACAATGCCTGCTTTACAGAAACGAAACTGGAGATCCAGGTGGTCTATTTTGGAAAGACAGACCGGTATGGTACAACGGATTTTGATGAAAAAATAGAGGTTGAAGAGAGGGTAAAGGAATTTCTGAATAAATACATACTTCCGGTGGGGGACAGATATCTTCTTTTTTCTTATGAAACAAAAGAGGTGGATGGCCTCCTTTCGTTTTATATCAGAATGAAATTTCAACAAGAAGAACCCTTTGAACAGATCAAAAAATCAGAAGAAGAAACATTGGCGGAAACGGTTGTATTTAAAGAAAGGGTGAAATAAGTGGGATTACCTAATATTTTGATTGAATTTAAGAGCAAGGCATCCACGGCAATCAAACGCGGAGAACGCGGGATCGTAGCGGTTATGATTGTGGAATCCGATATGGATGCCTGTGTAAAAAAAGTGGAAGATGTGACACAGATCCCGGCAGATCTGACGGAGGCTAATAGAGCATATTTGGAAAGAACATTTTTGGGCGGGTCTCAGCCGGTCAAATATGTACAGCTGATCATTACAGATTCCGTAAATAACGGATTAAAGCAGCTGGAGGTGACAAAATTTGATTATTTCGCGGCGCCGCCAAACGTGACGCCGGAAGAAGTCACCAGCATTATGACATTCATCAAAGCACTGCGGGACAACAAGAACATCAAAGTAAAAGCAGTGCTGCCAAATGCCAAAGGAGACCATGAAGGCATCATCAATTTCA
>CALWKZ010000061.1 GCA_944381385.1 uncultured Anaerotignum sp.
GTGCTGACCATAATCAAAGGCACCAGTCGGATGGGAATATTCTCTTTTTCTCCATGCCCCACGGAAAAAATCAGGCCCATGCCCTCTTTGCTTTCTTTTCCCCATCGCTCATAGGTCCACACCATAAGCGCTCCGGCAATCGCCAAAAAAGGCAGGAAACGCAAAGGCGCCGCGTCCCTGACCTCTGTGATGAACAACAGCACATGTCCGAACAAAGCGGCAACGGCTCCGGCGGCAGCACCTATGGGGACGCTCCAGGCCGTCACAAGCCACAGCTTTTTTTCCGTATGCAGGTGATATGGGTCCATTTTCTCTCTCCTTCCAACAAAAAAGCTGATGACACTGTAATCAAATCACAGAAGTCATCAGCCTTATTTCATGCGTTTCCGGTTTCCCGCGGGAGAACTTCATTCCCTTAAATTCCTATGTAGTTTATCATTCTTTCCGCCGGCTGTCAACCCTCGTGGACACGCAGCTCCAGTACATCCGGTCTGGAATAATGTCCACTGCCGTCAAATTCCATACGGCTGGCAGGTACTTTGTCCATATCCAGATCGGCATAAATGATTTCTTCCTTATCCCAGACGGGCTGTGTTTCGTAATGACCATAAGGGTCCACTACACAACTGCCGCCGCGGCATACGATCTCCGGCAGTTTCGTGATCTCTTCCGGACAATGGAGATCCTTGGGATACATATCTCTAGTAAAATACATATCGCAGTTGATAAAGTAGCAGTGGCCTTCGATGGCAATATGCCGGATGGTTGCCTGCCATTCTTCGTTATCATTGGTATTGGGGGAAATATACAGCGTCAGACCTTTGTCGTAAAGAGCGACTCTGGCCAAAGGCATATAGCTTTCCCAGCAGATCAAACTGCCCATAACGCCCCAAGGCGTTTCCGCCACAGGGAAATAATCTTTGTTGGCATCTCCCCAGACCACACGCTCCGCGCCGGTGGGTTTCAATTTTCTGTGTACCGTGATCAGATTGCCTTCCGGATCAAAGAACAGGTTTGTATTGTAGAGGGTCGCCGTCTGCACGTCCCGTTCGGAAACACCAACGCTGACATAGGCGCCAGCCGCCTTTGCTGCTGCGCCGATGGCCTCTGTTTCCGGTCCGGGGACTACAACGGAATTATCATAGTACATCTTCCAGTCCAGTCTGCCGTCCGCGTTTCTGCTGCCAACGGTAAACCCAAAGGTCATGCCGTAGGGATAGCCGGGGATGAACAGCTCCGGAAATACAATCAGCTCTGCCTTTTCCTGGGCCGCCTTCTGGATATACTCCACTGTTTTTTGTGTGGACGCAGCCTTATCAAACATGACAGGTGCCGCCTGAACCACCGCGATACGGCAATTTTTCTTTAAATCCTTCATCATAATCCCTCTTTTCTGCAAAAAAGATCTGTAAATTATCAAGTACATAAATTATATCATATTTTACAGTCAAAAGTACAGAGGTATTTTTCTCAATCCGCAAAACCGCACATATCCATTGTTAAATAGAGTATTTTGGTGCTGGATGCGGTGCCTACACCGGCATGGGTCATAGTTTCATCCGTAATGATGTTATATTTTCCAGTATTTTTGATCAGCTCCGTAAACAATTCGGGAACATCTCCCCTTACATTGGCAATGACCTCGGAAGCGGTATAAAAACTTCCGATTTTTTTCTGCATCCGCGCGAAGGGCGTCGTTCCATCGAGACTGTTATAGTCGAAATAATTCTGCTTGACCATATCCGTACTGTGATCCAAAGCCGTAGCGGAAAGACCATCCTCCCAGGTCAGAGGCGCCTCCCCTTCGATAGTACGCAGTGTGTTGATGAGCAAAAACACTTCCTGCGCAATGTCTTCCCGAAGAGAAACCGTTGTACCGCTCATGAGGCGGTCACTTTTGGCAAAGGCAAGGTCCGAAACCAGTACCCCGCAGATGCTACCCGTGAAATCCATAGGGAAAGAAACCTGAACCTTCTCATCCTCATAGATGCCGCTGTGGGAATACGAACTGATCCGAATATCTGCGTCTATTCCGGAGGGAAGCGCCGTCACTTTCTTCCCGTTCCAGGTCATTTCCTCCGCAAGGGCATAATACGACAGCACTCTGTCCTCCTCTAATGTGACCAGAAGGCATCCGTTTTCTCCGTCTTTATATACATAGCGCTCCAGATTGTAAACGGTATCATCCACAAAAGCGGGTTCGCCCCATTGGCTTTTCAGTTCCGAAACAGTCATGCCCACGGAAACCGTTTTGCCATGGAAAGAAACTGTTCCAGAGGGCACTGCCTGCGTTTCCGTCTGAGTTCCTGTCTCCGCTTCCGTCTCATCCTCCGTTACGTCTTCCTCCACTGCCTGCTCCGGCACGGTGGATTCCTCTGTCTGCTCCGTCTCCTGCTCCTCTTCCCTGTCCGCTGGCATCTGACTGTATTCCAGAACATTTACCAGCACCACCAGTGCCTCTTCTACCTTCAGGGAGTTATGCGGCAGGAAAGTGCCATCTGTATAACCAGACATAAACCCGGCACCGCTGATTTTCTGGATATACGCCTGACTGGACTGCGACAGACCGGAAATATCCGTAAAGCTGCGCCCGTTTTCAGACTGGGCCAATGCCACGCCGCTGGCATCCAGCAGCTTCGTCAGGATAATGCACAGCTGCTCTCTCGTCAGCGGCGCATCAGGACGAAACGTACCGTCTCCCATACCGGAAATGATTTTCATATCATACGCCATCAGTACATAAGGGTCGTCACAGTCCGTAAAAGGGCTCTGCTCCGGCGTTTGGGTCTCCTCCCCCGTCATAAGACAGTAAAGCTCCATGGAAGCTCTGCAAAATTCCCCTCTGGTAATGGGAGAAGTGGCTTTTTGAAGCAATTCCGCCTGGGCGATGCCGCTTTCGTAGGCTTTCAGTACAGAATCCTTTGCCCAAGGCTGCGCATTGGTAGATACTGCCGCAAATACAGGCTGGATGCCCATACAGACGGAAAGCACCGCCGCCAGCAGCCATGCCGTCAGCTTCTTCATAATATCATTCCTTTCTGTTTTCTCGTCTTTTGCCTATATACGCTATTCTTTCTGATGTCATTTTCTTAAAAGAAAAAACGGTTTTATTGAAGTTATTATACCATACTTCTTGAAAATGGCAAGAAAAAGGGATGTCCCACCATTACAGCAGCAAAAAGCCGATTTTTTTGGAATAAAATCTCCACTTTTGGCAAAAAAGAGACGCTTTTCTCCCGCATTCTGCTTATTGCCTCCCTTTTCTCCAAAACGCGAAAAAAACGGATGGCGCTGTTTTTCGGCTCCATCCGCATTTCTTACACTGTTTCGTTTTCTCCCAGCTGTTTTGCCGCCTGGATCATGATGGCACACTCCATCCGCTTACGGAACAATTTGCAGCCATATTCATACACACCGGCGATATCTCCGGTAGCATGATAAGCATTGGCTGCGCAGCCGCCGGAACAGTAGAGTTTTGCCCAGCAGTCTTTGCATTCCTTTCTGGCATAGGCACTGCAATGGCGAAATTTATCCTGCACCGCCGTATTTGTAACACCTTTCCATACATCGCCTAACAGATAAGCGGGATCGCCCACAAACTGATGGCAAGGATACAGGTCGCCCCAAGGTGTCACAGCCAAATATTCCGTACCGCTGCCGCAGCCTGTCACACGTTTATATACACACGGGCCGCCTGTCAGATCAATCATATAATGATAGAAGGTAATGGGCTTGCCTTCCGCTTCTCTGCGCAGCATATCCTTCGCCAGAATCTCATACTGCTCAAACAATACAGGCAGATCCTCCTCTGTCAGCGCGTATGGCTCCTCTGGCGCGCAGACTACCGGCTCCATGGAAAGCTCCGTAAAGCCCAGATCCGCCATATGGAAAATATCTTTTGTAAAATCCACATTGCCGTGGGTATATGTGCCGCGGACATAATACCCCTGATTATTGCGGCTCTTTACCAGCTTCTGGAACTTCGGCACGATCACGTCGTAGCTGCCCTGTCCGCCCACAGTACGGCGCAGTCTGTCGTGGATTTCTTTTCTGCCGTCCAGACTCAGCACTACATTATGCATTTCTTTATTGGCAAACTCGATGACATCATCATCAATGAGCAGACCATTGGTCGTCAGTGTAAAGCGGAAATTTTTGTTCTTTTCTTTTTCTATGCTTCTGGCGTAAGCCACCAGCTGCTTTACCACATCCCAATCCATCAAAGGCTCACCACCGAAGAAGTCCACTTCCAGATTTCTGCGGGCGCCGGAATTTTCTACCAGAAAATCCAAAGCGGCTTTTCCCACTTCAAAGCTCATCAAAGCCCGTTCCCCCTGATACTTGCCCTGGCTGGCAAAGCAATAGTCACAAGTAAGATTGCAGGTATGCGCCACATGGAGACAGAGGGCTTTTACCACATGGCTGTTTTCCTTGAAGTGCAGTGCGATATCCTCGTAAAGATCCTCAGAAAAAAGCTTGCCGCTTTTCTTCAGCTCCTCGATGCCGTCCAGAATCTCATCCAGTTCTCCTTCTGTCACTTCCGGCATATGCCCGTATTTTTCCAGCATAGCTGCCTTGATCTCCGCCGGAGAATGGTCCTCATACATCCCGATCATATCATAGGCAATATCGTCTACCACATGAACAGAACCACTGAACACATCCAGCACGATATTGTATCCGTTTAATTTATACTGATGAATCATAAGTATTTCCTCTCTATATTATATCAAAAAAGCTTATTTCCGTAAAAAATCGCCGCCCATAACCGTTTCGGACAATGGGCAGCGATCTTTCCCTGTCATGGATTATTTGTTTTCACACTGCTGGTTTGCAACACCACAAGATGTTTTGCAAGCAGACTGACAGGATGTCTGGCATTCGCCGCAGCCGCCGTTCTTTGCGCTGGCAGCCAGATCACGGGTATTCAATGTCTGAATATGTTTCATAAATCTCACCCCTTTACATTCTCGGTGGCTTTCCTCCGTGGAAAGCTTTCCCTATCTTATTTAATCATATCTTGTCTGTTCTGTCAAACCATAGCTGAAAATTCTGTATCCAAAGTTAATACGAAAATCTTTCCTTCGCTGCTATAAGCGGCATGAAGCTCTACGCCATCCCGCCGCATCCGCTCCAGATACGCCAGCATTTCCCGGGAAATTTTTTCTCCGGGAACCAGAAGCGGTATTCCCGGCGGATAAGCCCAGAAATAATCGGCAGAAATCCTGCCCACCGCCTGTTCCGCAGGAATTTCCTCCTTAGATGCCTGAACAGCCTCCGCAATGGTGCATACCGCATCCGGCAATTTCCATCCCGTTTCCGGCGGAACTTCTCTCTTACTCAAGGTTGCATCTATCCCCGCCAATGCATCCGCTAAACGGCAAAGGCCCTCTTTTCGGTCACAGACGCTGGTCATGGCCAACACTATACTTCGGGCAGACATTTCCGTTTCCAGAAAATACGTGCTTCTGAGTCTTTCCGCCAGCTGCGGCCCTGTGATGCTGGTCCCTTTTGTGGAAATAACGATCTTTCCAGAATCATGAGCGAATACTTCCCCAGAAGAACGGTAGACACGCAAATGGGCCAGGTTTTCCGTTTTTTGATAAAACGCCCGCAGCATCGCCTCATAGGCCGGAAACAGGATATCCTGGTTTTTATCCAAATATTCCACACAAGCGTCCATAGCGCCTAGGAACAGATAAGAAGGGCTGCTGGTCTGGAAAATGGCCAGCTGCCGCTGGAGTTCTTTTTCATTCACTCTTCCCCGCCGCAGATGCAGGATCGCCGTCTGGGTTGGGGTGGGCAATGTTTTATGAAGGCTTTGGACGGCAATATCCGCGCCGCATTGTATGGCGGAAGGAGGGAAATTTCCCAAACCCAGATGGGCACCGTGGGCCTCGTCCACAATCAATATGCCACCCTTTCTGTGTACGATCTCCGCAATAGCGGAAATATCAGACAGAATCCCTTCATAGGTCGGCGAAGTGATTAATACAGCAGTACATTTTCCATGCCGCTCCAACGCACGTTCCACATCAAGAGGAGAAATACTGCCGAACATTTCCCAGCCAGGCACTTCCTCCGCCTGAAGATATTCCGTTCTCAGTCCACACAGCTCTGCCGCGTGATATACAGACTTATGACAGCCCCTTGCCATCAAAAGAGTGTCTCCCCTTCTGGTACAAGCGCGAACAGCCGCCAATATGCCGCCGCTGCTGCCATTGACCAGAAAAAAGGAACGATCCGCCCCGAAAAAGTCCGCCGCCTTTTCCATGGCGTCTATTAATATCCCCTCTGCATCATGGAGATTATCAAAGCCGGGAATCTCCGTGATATCCAGCTCCAGAGGCAGGACGGAAGGAAAGGACTCCGCTCTTTTATGCCCCGGCATATGGAAAGGGTACCTATGGGAACTGCTGTATTCTATTAGTTTTTGAAATATCGTCATAAAATCCCACCTGATTATAGATTTTTTCCGGCTGTTTTGTGTTTGCGCAGGATTTTCAGCCTTGCGGTTCCTTTTATTTTAGCAAATAAACGCGGGTTTGTCATTTCTCTCATACAGAAAAAAGGGATGACAAGCTGCCGCTCATCATCCCATCAAAATCTTTATTCTTCCTTTTCTTCCCTGCCCCAAAGGCCCTTGACGCCCGTCAGATCCCGCAGGCTCAGCAGATGCTTTTCCACCATAAAAGCAGGATTGTAGGACCGTTTTGCCTTTCGCATCCCGGCATGGCCCATATCTTCCTCCCGGTTGATATAAAGGACGTCCTGGCATTCATGGAGCACATACTGCTGATTGATCATCGGGAACAGGCCGTCGATCTGTGCGTCAGCCTTTTCAATGTGTACCAGCTGTGTATCATCCTGGAGGCGTTCACCTACGGTGAAAGCACGGAGCTCTCCATCCACAAAGATGGTACCGCCGGTCAGTCCCAGCGCCTCCATATTTTCCAGCGCAAGGGCCACAGATTTCTTTTCATCAGCCAAATCTGCCGCATCCTCCCGCTCCTCCATCCAACGGTCATACAGTTTCAAACAATCGCCCACCAGGGCCGGTTCCAGCTTTTTGTATTCATAATCTGGATAATTCGCCAGGAATTTATTGATGTGGTTCCGTTTGCCATGGAGTTTTTTGCCCCGCAGCGTTGCCAGACTCTCCCGCTCATATACATAGTCCCAGGCAATATCCGTCGGCATGGAATACATGTCCGGGCAAGCCTCCAGCATTTTGTCCCGGAAAGGCGTCCATACGGAGCGGAAGGTAGGCTCCACCCCCGCATTTCTCATATACTCCACCGCGTCATACACCGCTTTGCGGTAATCCACTTCTGCACCAAATTTCGGCACAGGTGCCCAGAAGAACATCGGTACTCCGGCAAAATCCAGCTTAATATACAGGCAATGGTTCTTTTCCGCGAATTCCATTTTTCCGTCCGCGCCCCAAATGAACATGTTGGCGAAAGACAGATCGGAACAGCCCAAATGCCAGGGCTTGGTATAACTTTCAATCAGTTCTTTGTCCTCTAATGTAACGGCTCGGAAACAAAAAGCTTCCTGACCGTCTGTTTTCGTTTCTTTTTCCAGACATTGCATCTCCGGCATAATCTCAGCCTCCATCTCTAATATTCATCAATAATATAACAGGGAACCTTCGGCAGCTTTGCTGCAATCTCCAGAAATCCCTTTTCTTCATTTACTTCTATCCAGGGCCGCTGTTCCTCCAAAGAACGGTAGCCCACCAGCACAGGCAAGAGCTTTCCCGCCTCGATCACAAAAGCGGGCGGACGCTGGCTGTGTCTGCCGCTCAGATCAAAGCAGCCATTATTTTCCGCCACCACGGAATCCCTTACCAAAAAAGACGCTTCGCTTTGCAGTTCTAATCTATGCAGCAGCATAGATATATTTGACAGTCCCATAACACCCTTTTGTTTGATCTCTTTCTTTCCAAAAGGAAGCATGATCTCTGTATCCGGCGGCAGCTTGACAGATAATCTGCGGCCTTCGCCATGGGATACTATGCTTTCCAGCAAAGACTGCAGTGCCGCAGTCTCCCCCACGGCTTCCACACAGGTCAGCTCCTCTTCCGTCAGATAATAGCAGACATAAGCTGAGGGATGCTCCTTATGATCCACGGCGATCCTGCCGCCGTCGGCCTGGTAATCATCCATTTTCCGAAGAAAGTCCTCTTCTGTGCGCCAAACAATGCCGCTGTATCTCTTAGCAAACTCCTGATAGCATCCAAATGCCCGTTTTCTTTCTTCTCCTTCCAGAAAGACGAGGCTCTTCTTCTGCATCGCAGGGATATGCTCCGCCGTCCAGTAGCAGGCGTCCGCCACAGGCTCGTGGCCAAAGGGAAAATAGCTTTCCAGAACGGCCGGTGTATGTACCGCAACGGCTCTTTCCTTTTCCCGCAGCACTTTCATATTATATGAGAAGATTTTGCCCATATACCCTCTTTTCCGATACTCCGGATGGGTGCATACGCCGCAGAGCATAGCTCCTTCTATCTGCTTGCCGCGGATCAGGATCTTATAGGGAAAGGCCTGCATAGCGCTGGGCAGGACGCCCTCTGCCTCCAGGCACGCGGAATAGGAAGGACAGAAACGATGGTCGAAAAACCATTGGCAGAACGCATCGCTGTCGCCAAAGCAGATTTTCCAGAGCTCTTTATATGCAGTTTTGTCTTTACTTTCTGCAATTCTGACTTGTTCCATATTTTCCCTCCTTTTCCCCCTACTTTACTATGAATATTTTATAATAATTTTTAAAAAAAGTCAATTGATAATCATTATCAAATAATACCAGCAAAATCAAACAAGTTTTTTCAAACCTTCCTTCCAAACTGCCCGAAAGGCAGAGGGAAGCGCGTATTCCTCCGTGATTTTGTCGGGTTCCAGCCAAATAAAGGGTGTATTCTCTGTGCTATTTGTCAGAACAAAGGAGCAATCCATTTCCCACTGCACATGAGTAAAAATATGCTTTCTATGGCGCATCGGCGTGATCTCACCATCCAGAATGTTCCATTCCTGCAAAAGTACCGGAAGCGCCTGATCCGCCGATCCATTGGGCAGCTCCCACAAATTAGCCAACAGACCTTTTCCCCTCTTTCGTATTGCGATTCTTCTGCCGTCCGTCAAAAATACTACCTGTAGATTTTCTACTGTTCTTGCCTTTTTTTCCGCCTTTACGGGATAAAGCGCAGCACAGCCCTTTTGATAAGCGGCACAGCGTTCCCGAAAAGGACAAATGCCGCATTTCGGTTCCCCGTTAGGCAGGCAGACCAGCGCGCCAATCTCCATCCACCCCTGATTGATCACGGCGGCGTTTTCTCTGGTCAGCGCCGCCTCCACTTCTTCCTTCCAGTATTTTTTTGTAGCCTCTTCCGTGATGTCCCGGCTATCCGCGAAGATACGGGACAGCACCCGCAGCACATTCCCGTCTATGGCTGCGTAAGGCAGATCAAAGGCAATGGAAGATATGGCTCCGGCCGTGTAGGGACCGATGCCTTTCAGCTTCCGCAGCTTTTCGTAATCCGCCGGCAAATGCCCCGCATATTCCTCCACGATCTCTTTCGCCGCTGTCTGCATATTCCGTACACGGCTGTAATATCCCAATCCTTCCCACAGCTTCAAGATGGTTTCTTCTTTTGCCTCCGCCAAGGAGCGAACTGTAGGCAGAGCGTCCAAAAAACGTGTGTAATAGGCCTTGACCGCCTCCACTCTTGTCTGCTGAAGCATGATTTCCGAAACCCAAATGCAATAAGGATCTTTCGTCCGCCGCCAGGGAAGGTCTCTTTTATTTTCCGTATACCATGCGGAAAGAATCGGGAACAGCTCCCGCATTTCTTTTTCTCTCATATCTTATCCTCCGGGATCATCATTTATCAAAATAAAGAAAGCCAGAAATTCCTTCTCAGAAATCTCTGGCATTTTTATGACTCATTACGCGGTTCTTTGACGGAACACCCGCAGATACAAAGGAATCAGCATGCCGCCCACACTATTGCCAAGAGTCATGACAACAATATCCGCCAGACAATGTCCGCTCCATGCTCCCGCCAGACTGAAATAATACATATCTGCGATAACATGTTCAAAACCACTGAGGATAAACACCATCACCGGGACAAATACACCGATGGTCCGTATGGTGGAACCTGTCTGGTTTTTGAAAACATCCACGGCAATAAACATCAGCATACCACAGAATACGGCCAGCAGGAATAAACTGAGGAACTGATCCTGGAGCTTTACCGCCGCTATGCCCTGTACCTTTTCCGCCAGACCATCATAGATCCTGCTGTTGCCTACCATAAATGCCACCAGATAAGTACCGCAGAAATTGCCCAGCCATGTGATCAAAAGCTCCAGCAGATACGCCGGTTTTTGAAACACAAGGTAGCCGATTTTTCCTGTAAACAGATGCAGCTGAAAAATAACGATTGTAAACAGCCCTACCGCAAAAAGAAAACTGCCGACAACCGGATTTTCCTGAGAAAGGTACACTGTGCCTCCCATGCCGATCATCATACCTGCCAATACGGCAGAAACAAACTGTCTGATCCGTTCCATGCTTCTTCCACCTTCCCAAAACACACATCTTTGCTCTCTCTGTTTACAGTATACAATACCTGATTTTTCCTTGTCAACGGTACAAGGACATTTCCTTCTTTTCCTGTATGATTTTTTCATTTTTTTACTGAAAAATGTTTTTTCAGAGACACGACTGTCCAAAAAAACAGGATTGTGTTATAATAAATACACTTAACATATTCTATTTTGTTTGGAGGTAATATCTATGGCACAAGAATTTTGGAACCGTGCAGAAAACAAACCTTTGCTGGAAGCTGTCGGCCAGGGCAAGGAAGTCGTGTGGATCAATGAAAGACTCACATCCACCGCAGAGGCCATGTCTCAGGTTCAGCTGACGATGGCAGATATCGACGATGCAGAAGCGCGTCTGGCTCGTTTTGCGCCCTTTATACAGAAAGTATTTCCGGAGACTGCGCCCAGAAATGGTCTCATCGAGTCTCCTTTAACAGAAATCCCTCATATGCAGAAAAAGTTGGAGGAAGAATACAATACTTCCATCCCCGGCAGACTTTTCCTGAAACAGGACAGCCATCTGGCTATCTCCGGCTCCATCAAAGCCAGAGGCGGCATTTATGAGGTATTGAAGCACGCGGAAGATCTGGCGCTGGAATACGGCAAGATCAAAGTAACAGATGATTACTCTGTATTCGCTTCTGACGAATTCAAAAAATTCTTCAGCCAGTTCAAAATCCAGGTAGGCTCCACCGGCAATCTGGGCATGAGTATCGGCATCATGAGCGCCGCACTGGGCTTCCATGTTATCGTCCATATGTCAGCTGACGCGAAGCAGTGGAAGAAAGACCTCCTCCGTCAGAGAGGCGCCGAGGTAGTGGAATACGCAGATGATTACAGTAAGGCTGTTGAAGTTGGCAGAAAGAATTCCGACGCCGATCCCAAGAGCTATTTTGTGGACGATGAAAACTCCGTAACGCTGTTCTTGGGCTATGCCGTTGCGGCAAAGCGTATCCGTGCCCAGTTTGAGGAAAAAGGCATTGTCGTAGACGAGGATCATCCTCTCTTTGTTTATATCCCCTGCGGTGTCGGCGGCGCTCCCGGCGGCGTAACCTTTGGCCTGAAACAGATTTTCGGCGACAACGCTCATGTATTCTTCATCGAACCGACACAGGCGCCCTGTATGCTGGTAGGCATGGCATCTGGCCTGCAAAACGAAGTATCCGTACAGGACTTTGGCCTTTCCGGCAAGACCCACGCGGATGGCCTGGCTGTTGGACGTGCTTCCGGATTTGTTGGCGGCGTCATGAACCATATGCTGGCTGGTATCCTTTCTTTGGAGGACTACCATATTTATGATCTCATGCGTGATATCGTTAATACAGAGGATATCTTCCTGGAACCTTCTGCTTGCGCATCTTTCTGGGGTCCTATCCAGCTCAAGAGCGAAGAAATGCAGGCTTACATTAAAAAAATGGGCCTGGAAGACAAAATGGCAAGTGCGGTACATATTCCCTGGGCAACCGGCGGCAGTCTGGTACCTCAATCTATCCGTGAGGAATATATGCATACCCATCTGAAATAAGTTCCTTTTCTTCTGAACCATAAAAAACTGTGCCGGAATCCTGACAAAATACAGGGTTCCGGCAATTTTTTTGTATTTTTCATTTCAAAGCCTTCCCTTCGGGATGCTTTCATCAGAAAATAAATATCGCTGGAATCCTGACAAATACAAAGGATTTCAGCGATATTATTTTGATTGGAACTATTTTTTTCTGGAGCCTGCTTTAGGCTCTTTCTTTTTATTTCGACATATTCCCTGACATCATTGTTCTGCACTGATCTCATACTGCCCATTCTTGACATCTACCACCAGCGTTGTGCCCTGGTCGATATCTCCGGCAATAATCTTTCTTGCCAGCAGTGTCTCAATATCACGCTGTACCAG
>CALWKZ010000062.1 GCA_944381385.1 uncultured Anaerotignum sp.
CAAGGAAAGATTCCGTGCCGACAAGCTCATTGAGGACTTTATCAAAGAGCACAATATGCCCGAGGTGATCGTAGACGGCTGGAGCAACGAGCAGATGAAGGCTTTTGTAGACGAAAACCAGGTAGCCTGCCCTTCCTGCGGCGCTCATAACTTTACGGATATCCGTCAGTTCAACCTGATGTTCAAGACCTTCCAGGGCGTAACGGAGGATGCCAAAAACGTGGTTTACCTGCGTCCCGAAACAGCGCAGGGTATTTTCGTAAACTTCAAGAACGTACAGCGTACCAGCAGAAAGAAGCTGCCCTTCGGTATCGGTCAGATCGGGAAATCCTTCCGTAACGAAATCACACCGGGCAACTTCACCTTCCGTACCAGAGAATTTGAGCAGATGGAGCTGGAATTCTTCTGCCAGCCCGGCACAGACCTGGAATGGCTGGATTACTGGAGAAACTACTGCAAAAACTGGCTGCTGAAGCTGAACATGACAGAGGAAAATATCCGCCTGCGTGACCATTCCAAAGAAGAACTGTCCCATTACAGCGCGGGCACCACAGACATCGAGTATCTCTTCCCCTTCGGCTGGGGCGAGCTGTGGGGCATCGCTGACAGAACCAATTTCGACCTGAGATGCCACCAGGAGACCAGCGGTCAGGATATGACATACTTCGATCAGGAAAAGAACGAGAAATATATCCCTTACTGCATTGAGCCTTCTCTGGGCGCAGACAGAATGACACTGGCCTTCCTCATCGACGCATACGACGAGGAAGAGGTAGGCGAGGGCGATGTAAGAACGGTACTGCATTTCCATCCCGCGCTGGCGCCTGTTAAAGCGGCAATCCTGCCTCTGTCCAAGAAACTGGGCGACAAGGCGGCGGAAGTATATACCATGCTGGCGAAAGAATTTAACTGCGAATACGACGAAACAGGCTCCATCGGCAAACGCTACAGAAGACAGGATGAGATCGGTACACCTTTCTGCATCACATACGACTTCGATTCCGAAAACGACGGCTGCGTAACCGTTCGTGACAGAGATTCCATGGAACAGGTAAGAATGCCCATTACAGAACTGGTAAGCTATTTGAAAGAAAAAATGGAATTCTGATTCCCGGAAAAGAACGGAAAACCACCGGCGCGTATTTGTTCCCATAAGAAAGCAAACATCGCTGGAATCCTTTGCTATTTATAAGGACTCCAGCGATGTTATTTTTTAGAAAGGTATCTCAGGCAGAGACGGAGATGGCGTTTTTCAGGGATTCCCTGATTTCTTCGGGGCTTTGGCCCAAAACAGCGGCCAGCTCTCCCAGAACCAGGTACTCCGCTTCCTTGATAAAACGCTGGTCCGTCTGAGAGGTGCGACGGCCGGTATGGGCCTCTGCCGCGGATTTCATGTACAGACCTTTCAGCAGGGAAAGGCCCTTCCGGCAGTCTCCGCTTTTGAGGATATCCTGGTAATGGGCGGCGGTCTGTCTGGGGTCCCGATGGACGGCTGTGACAGATGGAAGCGTGTCAAAATCCTCCAGACAGGCGTGGGCCTCCGGAAGAGAGAGCAGGGGACGCATGGGCGCCTTGCTGCGGACGGAAACATAAATGGTCTCGGCGATGGGCGCGAAAACAGGCGCCATCACATAATACTGACCGTTGGACGGAGGCAGGACAGTGATGCCGGTGACGCGGCATACACCGGTGCCGCCGTAGAGGATCAGATCTCCGGGCTGAAACATAGGGGGTCCCTCCTTTTTTAAAAATACAGCGAAAATCAAAAGCAATTTCCCCTTAGGAATCCATGGGCCTTTTTGTTCCTTGACTTTTGAAGGGGAATTGCGGCGGCTGTCTTTATAAGAAAACGTATCCAATATAATCTCAGTAAGAAAGCTGGAATCCTAGGTAATGCGTAAGGATTTCAGCATGATTATTTTCTTCTGAAGATGCCCTAAATGGTTCCGCTTTTATTTTACCATTTGCCTTTTGTAAATTTCAAAGTGAAAAAAGGAGGGGGATTTATTTTTGTGAAAACCGCTCATGACAGGCGGGCGGTTTTTTATGCAGGATTTCGGAGAAAAAGAAGGCGCCTCCGAAAGCAGCTTCCCCTGAAAAAACCATGGGCCCTTTTTTCCTTGACTTCTGAAGGGGAACTGCGGCGGCTGTCTTCCTAAGAAAACATATCGAATAAAATCTCAAAAAATAAGAAGGCTGGAATCCTGTGCAATGCATAAGGATCTCAGCCTTCCTGTTTTCTTATGAAGATGTCCCGAAAGGGAGGTGCCTGTTTTGCCGGCAGGGATTACAGGCTCATTTCCAGTTTCTTTCTCATATCTTCAATCTGTTCGTCTGTCAGATCCATGGGTTTGTAGCTGATGTTGATGCCGTCGTTTTCATAACGGGGGATCAGGTGCAGATGGAAATGGAATACGGTCTGACCGGCAATAGTGCCGTTGTTCTGCATGACGTTCATGTGGTCGAAGCCCAGACGCGCCTTCATTTCTCTGGCAACCTTCGCCGCCAGGGTGAACAGACGGCCCGCCTTTTCGGGGTCGATCTCAAAGATATTTGCCACATGCTCTTTTACCAGGATCAGGGCATGGCCTTCGTTGGCGGGAAAACGGTCCAGGATTACCTTGAATTCATCGTTTTCGTATATGGTGGCGGAAGCAAATTCGCCGGATACGATTTTACAGAAAATACAGTCGCTCATTTGACTCATCCTTTCGTTTTTTGATTTGTTTCCAGTATAGCACGAAAGGCGGTCCTTGCATAATATTTTTCCTTAAAAATATTTGCTGTATAAGTAGGTGAGGCCACTGACATGATTCTGTTTGTCCGTCAGGATCTCAAAGAATAGATCCCGCAGCTGGCCTTCGGGGACGGCCAGCAGGAAATTCCGGTAGAAATTTACCTGGTCCATTTCGGAAAGAAGCAGTTCTTCCAAGGCAGTCTCCGGGTCCAGCTCCTCCAGGGTGGAGGGGGCGTCTTCCGGGGAGATGCTTTCCGGCCGCCGCTTTGTGACGGTGTAATAGATCTCCTGGAGCCGTTTATGGTTTTTCTGCTCGTCCAACGCCATGGCGTTCAGGATATTTTGGGAGGGCTCGAATACGGGATAGTGCTCCGCCAGCCAGCGGAAGCGGGCTTCTCGTTCTCTGGTTTCTTCCATGGCCAAGTGCAGTAGAGCCAGCAGCCTCTGGTCGGCGGCTAGTTCCGCAAGGGAAGGCTCCGCGGTCTCTCTGGCCCGGAGGGCGTTCCGGAAGGCGGGCTGTGTGTTCTGATGGTATGGATACATGGCTTTTCTCCTTTCCTACAGCCTCAAAACAGGCGGTTTTGGGACTGGTCTGGTCTTTTTTCTTTTATCTTATGCCGGAAAGTTTGTATTCTTTCCCAAAAGGTCATAAAATAGTATGGAAGAAAGCGCTGTTTTCTGTTATGATAAGGAACGCGGCAAGAAGTTTTTGTATGGAAAAATCATAATGAGGTGAATATAAAATGAAAAGGATCGTTTTGACCGGCGGCGGAACGGCTGGTCATGTAACGCCCAATCTGGCGCTGCTGCCCGCTTTGCGCGCCGATGGCTGGGATATTGTGTATATCGGCTCTGAAACAGGCATCGAGAAAAAGCTCATCGAGGCGGAAGGGATTCCCTATTACAGTATCCCCACAGGAAAACTGCGGCGGTATCTGTCCAAGCAGAATATCAGCGATATGTTTCGGGTGGTCAAGGGCGTAAAGGAAGCGGGGAAGCTGCTGAAGGAGCTGAAACCGGATCTGGTTTTTTCCAAGGGCGGCTTTGTGGCGGTACCGGTGGTGCTGGGGGCCAAAAAGAACAAGATTCCCGTCATTGTCCATGAATCCGACATCACGCCGGGGCTGGCCAATAAAATCGCCGCCCCCTTCGCGAAAACCGTCTGCACCACCTTTCCGGAAACGGTAAAATATGTAGGCAAGGGGAAGGGTGTACACACCGGCACCCCCATCCGGGCAGAGCTGTTTGCGGGAAGCCGGGAAAAGGGATTGGCCATGTGCGGCTTTACGGCGGATAAGCCAGTGCTGATGCTGATGGGCGGCTCTCTGGGCGCTGTTAAGCTCAACGACTGCCTGCGGGAGATCTTGCCCCGTCTGCTGGAGGATTTCCAGGTGGCGCATCTGTGCGGCAAGGGCCATCTGGACAGCGAAAAGGCGGATTGGCAGGGTTATCGCCAGTTCGAGTATGTTTCCGATGGGCTGGCAGATCTGTTCGCCATGGCGGATGTACTGATCTCCAGAGCCGGAAGCAACTCTATTTCCGAGTTTCTGGCCCTGAAAAAGCCCCATCTGCTGATCCCGCTGTCGGCGAAAGCCAGCCGGGGCGATCAGATTCTGAATGCCAGATCCTTTGAAAAGCAGGGCTTCTCCATGGTGCTGCCGGAAGAGGATATGACGCCGGAGACCATGGAGCGGTCTGTACGGGAGCTGTTCGAGAACCGGGAAAAATATATCCAGGCTATGGAACAGGCGGGCCAGGTCAGCGGCGTGGAGGCGGTCATGGCCCAGATCCGCCGGTATGAAGTTTAATAAAGATTTAAGAAAAACAAATTGACACTCCTTTTGGAAAGGCATAAAATATGTTTCGTATATGCGAAAATAAGAGGATCAGGAGGAATGACTTATGAAAAAATATATGGGACTGCTCCTTGCCGGCATATTGGCAGTGACCGCAGTCGGCTGCGGCAAAACGGAGGATGCGGATACCACACAGGAAAATGATGCTGTGCAGACAGAGGAGATCCTGCAGGCGGAGCTTCCGGCGGAAGGCGACGAGATCGCTGTGATCACCACAACGGAAGGCGTTATCAAAATGATGTTTTATCCCGATGTGGCGCCCAAGGCGGTGGAAAATTTCAAGACCCTGGCCAAGGAAGGCTATTATGACGGCGTTATCTTCCATCGTGTCATCGAGGACTTCATGGTGCAGACAGGGGACCCGGAAGGAACTGGTCTGGGCGGCGAGAGCTGCTGGGGAGAGCCTTTTGAGGATGAGATCTCTCCAAAGCTGCATTTTTATAACGGTGCTGTAGCCATGGCCAACAAAGGCGCCGATACCAACGGCAGCCAGTTCTTTATCGTACAGTCGGAGACAGTGAACCAGGAGTATCTGGACGCGTTGGTACAGGCCAGAGACGAAAATGAGGATCTGGGTATTTCCGTAGGCGACCAGTTCTATACCATGAGCCAGTGGTTCCCCGACAGCGTGCTGGATTATTATAAAGAACACGGCGGCGCCATCCATCTGGAATACGCCTTTGGCAATCCCTATACCATCTTCGGCCAGGTGATCGAAGGGATGGATGTAGTCAATGCTATTGCGGCGGCGGAAACAGACGATAACGATAAGCCACTGGAGGATATCGTGATCGAAAGCATTACATTTGAGCCTTATGCGGCGGAATAAGAAAGGATTGTAAAAAATGAGAAAATTTTGGTTGTGTTTGATGATGGTTGGCTGTCTTCTGGGATTCTCCGCCTGCGGCGGCAGTGACACGGAGACAGAAGAAGTGGAAATTTCTTATTCCATGACATTTGTCAACGATACGGGCCACGATATCACTTCTTTGCAGCTGCGTCCCACAGAAGAGTATGATTGGACAGACAACATGCTCAGCGAGGATGTGTGGCAGAACGGCTATGCAGTACCCGTCAGCCTCAGCGGTATGGCGCCTGTGACAGAAAGCGGCTGGCAGATCAAAGTGGTTTTTGATGAGGGCGTAGAGCATATCTGGGGAAATGTGGAGCTGAGCGACGGCGCGGCGATCAACTTTACGCTGGAAGAGGAGGATACCTCCGCAGACAGCACGGCGGCGGATGACGCGGAAGCAGACGCAGAGGACGACCAGATGGCGGAAGCGGAATAAATCAGAGAAAAAGAAAGCCGAGGATTTCGGGAAAACCGGAACCGCGGCTTTTTTTAATGGAGCTGTCAGCCTTTGCCGCGTATTTGTAAGAAAGATTTAAAGGAAATCCCCGGAGATTTCTAAGAATCTTGTGCTATGATTTGATTGGAGTGTATGAAAAGCCTTTGGAACGAAAATTCTGGTTGGGCGGGTCCGCCGTTTCTTTGCCCGGAAGCGGAGGCGCCGCCGTGATTCGAATATGGTTACAGGAGGTTATTCTGATGAAAAGAGAACAAAAGGAAAAAATATTGGTACTGGTCCGCGGCGGAGAGGATTCCCTGCGGATGGTGGAGATCGGATATGAGGCGGCCAGAGAACTGGATGGAGAGCTGTATATCCTCCATGTGGAGCAGGGGGATTCCATGGATCTAAGACATATGGCGTCTTTGCAGGAAGTAGCGGAGCACGGCGGCAGACTGGGCGGAACGGTATGCTTTTGCTGCGGCGATGATGTGGAGCGTTATGTGAGAGATTTTGCCAGACAGAAGCAGATCGCCGGCATTCTGGTGGAACCGCCGGAAAAAGAAAGGAAAAAAAACAGGCTGACGGCCTGGATGGAAAAATTGGCAGAGCTTCTGCCGCCGGGAATCCGGCTGCTGCCGGAACAGGAATACGTATTTGGATAAACGGAAAAAAACGGGAGGACTTCTTTGCTTCCAAAAGAAGAACTCCTGTTTTTTCCGCGTCCAAAAGGGATTCGTTTTCCCCGGAAAGCAGACGGAATTGCTATTTTTTGTTGCAAATAGGACAAAATTATATTATCATTTCAGAGAGTGCAGTTTTTTGGCACAGAAGAAAACAACGGCAAAAAGGAGAGAAACAACATGAGTTTATATGAAAGCTGGATGGAAAAGGCTTTTTCCAAGGACGGCAGAAGCGTAGAGGCGATCTGGGACGAATATCTGCCCAAGGAACAGAAGATTTATGAATATATCATCGGTCAGAAGCTGACAAAGGTAGAGGGCAAGGTTTCCGAGCTGGCGGAACGCTTCCAGATGACAGCGGAGGAGATCGTAGCGTTTGTGGACGGTATCAATGACGCCCTGCCCGCGCCTTATGAAATGAACGAACTGACAGAGGATTCCGATATCGTACTGGATATCGACTTCGAGCGTCTGTTCAAGAAAATGGTGGAATACCACGCGGAGCACCTGTACCAGCTGCCCCAGTGGGACGGCATTTTCGACGCGGAGACCAGAAAACGCCTGACACTGGAACAGAAACGCTCCCGCACCATCGTCAAGGGTCAGAAGATCGGACGCAACGACCCTTGTCCCTGCGGCAGCGGCAAAAAATACAAAAAATGCTGCGGAGCCAACCTGTAAGAAGATGAATACGCTGATGCGTACAGTGGATGCGGAATATCCTGATCCCTCGATCATAGCCGAGGCGGCGGAGATCCTGCAAAAAGGCGGGCTGGTGGCCTTTCCCACGGAGACCGTATATGGTCTGGGCGGAAACGGCCTCAGCGGTGACGCCTGCAAACGGATCTATGAAGCCAAGGGGCGTCCTTCCGACAATCCGCTGATTTTGCATATTTCCCAGTTCTGTGAACTGCATCCCATTGTAAGGGAAATACCGGATGCGGGAAGAAAGCTGGCGGAGGCCTTCTGGCCCGGTCCGCTGACCATGATCTTCCCCAAGTCTGCCAATATCCCGGCGGAGGCCACCGGCGGCCTGGATACGGTGGCGGTGCGTTTCCCGTCCCATCCTGTGGCCATGGCCCTGATCCGGGCGGCGGGACTGCCCATCGCGGCGCCCAGTGCCAATGCTTCCGGCAAGCCCAGCCCTACCAGAGCCTCCCATGTGGCCTATGATCTGGAGGGGCGGATTGATATGATTTTGGACGGCGGCCCGGCAGAATGGGGACTGGAGTCTACCATTGTGGATGTTTCCGTAACACCGCCCATGATCCTGCGGCCTGGCGCCATCACCAAAGAAATGATGGAGGAAGTCCTGGGAGAGGTGCAGGTGGACCCGGCCATTCTGGAGAAGCCTTCGGCAGATCTGCGGCCTAAGGCCCCCGGCATGAAGTATACCCATTATTCGCCCAAGGCGGAGGTATATTTGGTGCGGGGCGAACTGGATGCGGTACAGAGAAAGATCAACGCCATGGCGGCGGAGCAGATGGCCGCAGGCAAGAAGGTGGGGGTGCTGGCTACGGAGGAAAGCAGAAGAGGCTATCATGCCACATCTGTGCTTTCGGCAGGCAGCAGAGCGCACTTGGAAGAGATCGGCGCCAATCTGTTCAAGATGCTGCGGAAGTTTGATTTTTTGCATATGGATATTGTTTACGCGGAGGTATACCCTTTGGAAGGGGAAGGTATGGCCATTATGAACCGCCTTCAGAAATCCGCGGGATATCGTTACATTGAAGCGGAAGAAGGAAAGGAGAGGGAAGAGAAATGATAGCATTAGGATGTGACCATGGCGGTTATCCGCTGATGAAAGAAGTAATCGCGTATTTGGACGCCCAGGGAATCCCCTATGAAAATTTTGGGACATATTCTGAGGAATCTGTGGATTATCCCGTTTACGCCAAAAAGGTAGCCCATGCCATTGTAGATGGAAAATGCGACAAAGGCATTCTGATCTGCGGCACAGGCATCGGCATTTCCATTGCCGCCAATAAGGTGAAAGGCATCCGTGCGGCCCTTTGCGGGGATGTTTTTTCCGCCAAAGCCACCAGAGAGCATAATGACGCCAATATTTTGGCGATGGGTGCCAGAGTGATTGGACCCGGTCTGGCTCTGGAAATTGTGAAGGCATTTTTGGAAACGCCCTTCTCCAATGATGAGCGCCATATCAGAAGAATCAGCCAGATTGAGGACTGAAAAGGAGCGAGAGAATGAGCAGATTATATGTGTCGGACCATCCGCTGATCCAGAA
>CALWKZ010000063.1 GCA_944381385.1 uncultured Anaerotignum sp.
TACCACAGGAGAGCCGGCGGCGGAATATGTAAAAAGACTGGGAGAACGGTTCCAGTACCTGCATATCATCGACAACGACGGCGTCAGTGACAGCCATCTGCTGCCGGGAGAGGGAAGTATCCCGCTGGCGGCGGTGTTGGCGGAAATACGTCAGGCAGGCTATGACGGCCAGGCCACCATCGAACTGGTGACGGGCTATCTGAAAGAGCCTTCTGTTTACGCGGGACTGGCCATCAAAAGAATCAGGGAAGCATTGGAGGAAGAATAATGGAGAGAAAAATCAGGATCGCCGCGGCAGGCGACAACTGTATGGATGTTTACGATAAGGAAGGAACGGCCTATCCCGGCGGGAACCCTCTGAATGTGGCGGTCTATGTGGCAAGACTGGGGGGAGAATCCACCTATGTAGGCGCTGTGGGAACGGACCGCTACGGCGAAATGATGATAGAAGCCATCCGGAAGAAAGGTGTGGATGTCTCCCACTTAAAGGTACTGGAAGGAAATACCGCCGTGACCCATGTGGAACTTGTGGACGGTGACCGTATCCTGGGCGAGTATGAGGAAGGCGTGCTGGCGGATTTCCGGCTGGAAGAAGAGGATCTTGACTTTCTCAGCGGGTACGATATGGTGGTTTCCGGTCTGTGGGGCATGTGTGAGAGAGCACTGCCTGCCCTGAAGGCGCGGGGAGCGGTCATTGCCTTTGACTTTGCCACAAAGCCGGAGGACCCGGTGGTGGATATCGCCATTGGTTCTGTGGACTACGCGTTTTTTGCCGATGACGAAAAGAATGAGGAAGAACTGAAGGAATTTATGAGAAAAATGTATGCCAGAGGCCCCAAGCTGGTGGTGGTGACCCGAGGCGAAAAAGGCAGTATGGCCTATGATGGGGAACGCTTTTATACCCATGGCATTGTATCCTGTCAGGTGGTGGATACCATGGGTGCGGGAGACAGCTTTATCGCCGGGTTCCTCTATGCCATTTGCCAGGGGAAATCTGTTCCCGAGGCCATGGCGGACGGCGCCGCCAACAGCAGCATTACCATTGGCTACGCCGGGGCGTGGTAACGGGGAAAATGCTCTGGACGGCAGAGTTTTCCAATGATATAATGAGATAAAATTTCATAATTACAATCCACAGATAGAGAGGAAGCCGGTGGGAAACCGGCACTGTACTCAGCAACCGTGAACGTCTTTGGGCGTAAGTCGGGTCGTCTGTATCTGGGGAGTTTATGCGAACCTCTGTGTGGCGGAGCGAAAGGCTCATGGCAGCATAAACTGCAAATATTGTACGTTTGTTTCCAGCAGTTTGTGTCGAGGTGCGTCCATTTTCGGACGGCCTCGTTTTTTTCGTACGCCAAAAAAGAGGCGCAAAAAAACGTGGAAGGAGACGGTATATGAAAAGAAAAGCAGGAAAGATTTTGGCGGCGGCATTTGTTTTGGCGGCGGTATTGAGCGGATGCGGCAGCGCCCAGACAGAGCAGGAGACAAAGGACAAGGCAGTGCTGGCCGTCAGCTTCGGCACCAGCTATGCCGACAGCAGGGAGAAAACCATCGGTGCCGTGGAGGAGGCCCTTCGGACGGCATTCCCGGATTATCAGGTGCGCCGGGCCTTTACCAGTCAGACCATCATCGACATTCTGGCGGAACGGGACGGGCTGGAGATCGACAATGTGGGGCAGGCGCTGGATCGGGCGGCGGAGGAAGGCATCCAGCGGCTGGTGGTGCAGCCTACCCATCTGATGAGCGGCTATGAGTATACGGAACTGGCGGAAGAGCTGGCGGCGCACAAGGACGCATTCGCCGAATTGGCGCTGGCGAAGCCCCTTTTGAGCAGTGACGGGGATTTTGACGCCGTGGCGGAGGCCATTGTGGCGGATACGGCCGCTTACGCCGAAGAGGGTACTGCCATCTGCTTTATGGGCCACGGCACGGAGGCCGATGCCAACGGCGTTTATGAGGAATTGCAGAAGGTTCTTTGGGAAAAAGGCCATGAGAATTATTTCATCGGTACCGTGGAGGCAGAGCCTTCTTTCGAGGATGTGCTGGCGGCGGTGCGGGCCGGCGGCTATACCCGTGTGGTGCTCCAGCCCTTGATGCTGGTAGCGGGAGACCATGCCAATAACGATATGGCGGGAGACAGTGAGGATTCCTGGAAAAGCCGGTTTGCCCAGGAGGGCTTCCAGGTAGAATGCGTCCTCCGGGGACTGGGAGAGATCCCGGCCATTCAGGACATTTACGCCGCGCATACCCAGGCGGCTGTGGACAGCTTAGAGAAATAATGGTTTCCAGGCGTATGGCGGCTCCTGGGGAAGATGACGCGAAGGGGGCTTCCGTGCGCTTTTTCAAAAGGAGAAAGGGAGGAAAAAGAATATGAAAAAATTATGGATAATGGTACTGCTGTTGGCACTGTGCGCCGGATGCGGCACAAGTCAGACACAGGATGGGGATCAAACGGCGCCAGGAACAGAAGTCAGCCAGACAGACGGCTATACAGAGGGGAAATATTTTATTGATGTAGATTCCAGTTCTACCATGTTCAAAGTAGTCAGCGCCGTATTGAATGTGGAAAACGGCGAAATGACGGCGGATCTGACTTTAAGCGGACAGGGCTACGGCTATTTGTATATGGGCACCGGAGAAGAGGCCCAGCAGGCCCCTGCGGAGGAGTACATCGGCTATACAGAGGGCGCGGACGGGGCCTATACCTATACTGTCCCGGTTGCCGCTTTGGATCAGGAAATTGACTGTGCTGCATGGAGCATCAAAAAAGAAGCATGGTATGACCGTGTGCTGGTGTTCCGTTCTGAAACCATCCGGCCCTGGGTGGAGGACGGCACCTATACGGTAGAAGCCACATTGGAAGGCGGCGGCGGAAAAAGCACCATCGCCTCTCCTTTGACATTGATCGTTGCCAATGGGCAGATGACGGCCAGAATCGAGTGGAGCAGTCCTTATTATGATTATATGATCGTGGATTTTGTGGAATATCTGCCGGTGAACGAGGAGGGAAACTCTGTTTTTGAGATCCCGGTGAAGCTGGATACGCCCATGGAGATTACCGCCGATACGGTAGCCATGAGCGAGCCTCATGAGATCGACTATGTTCTGACCATATCCGGCGACAGTATGGAAAAGGTCTGAGAAGAAAGGAAGAGGCGGTATGAGACGAGTCTGGACATGGATATGGAAAACGGCGGCCTTGCTGCTGCTGGTCCTTTTTTGCGCCTCCTGCCAAAAGACGGAGCCGGAAACGGCGGAGCAAGGGGCGGTTTCCTGGGAGGAACTGGAGTTTATGGAAACAGTGCCGCTGGAATACGCGGAGAATTTCTCTATCACGAAAACAGAAGAAGGCTATGCGCTGATCTCCATTGCGGAGGAAGGAGACTATCTGGTGGTGCCGGAAGGGATGGAGGTTCCTTCCGGGGTGCCTGTGGAAGTCTCTGTGATCCAACTGCCGGTAGAGAACGCTTATCTGGCGGCCACTTCTACCATGGCTTATTTCTGCGCCATGGATGGGTTGGACGCCCTGGCCTTTTCCGGCGTGGAGGCGGACGGCTGGTATCTGGAGGAAGCCAGAGAAGCCATGGAAGCGGGCAGGCTGGTGTTTGGCGGAAAATATAATTCCCCGGACTATGAGCGGCTGGTGGCGGAGGGCTGTCCTCTTGCCATTATGTCTACCATGATCTACCATACGCCGGAAGTCAAGGAAAATTTAGAGGATTTAGGTATCTCTGTTCTGGTGGATCGTTCCAGCTATGAGTCCCACCCTCTGGGGCGGACGGAATGGGTGAAGGTCTACGGGACACTGCTGGGAAAGGAAGCGCTGGCGGAGGAACTGTTCGCGGAGCAGACCGCCCGGCTGGCGGAGATCCCGGAGGAGGCCGATACCGGAAAGAAAGTGGGATTTTTCTACATCAGCAGCAGAGGATACGCCAATGTGCGCAGGACGGGAGATTATGTGTCTAAAATGATCGAGCTGGCGGGAGGAGAATATCTCTTCCCGGATCTGGGCGGCGGGGACAATGCCCTGTCTACCATCAATCTGCAGATGGAGGAGTTTTATGCTGCGGCCAGAGAGGCGGATGTATTGATCTATAACAGCGCCAGCGGCCAGCCGCTGACTTCTGTGGAGGACCTTCTGACACTGTGCCCGCTGCTGGCGGACAGCAAGGCGGTGCAGAACGGGGATGTGTGGTGTACTGCGGAGAATATGTTCCAGTCCACCATGAACCATGGGGATATGATCGGAGAATTCCGGGCAGCGATTCTGGGAGAGGAGGACGCCGGACTGGAATATTTATACAGACTGCGATAAGAAAGGAGGGGCAGGATGGAACAACCAAAAAAACTGGCGTGGTCCATGTGTTTTCTGGCCATGGCCGCGGCGGCGGCAGTGCTTTTTGTCTGGAACCTGAACGCCGGCAGTGTGCCGATTTCCGTGGGCGATGTGGCGGAGATCCTGCGGGGTGGTCATATGGGAGAGGCGGCCTACCGCATTGTCTGGGAGATTCGCCTGCCCCGTATTTTAGCGGCGCTGCTCTTGGGCGGCGCATTGTCCGTTTCCGGTTTTCTGCTCCAGACCTTTTTCCAGAACCCCATCGCGGGGCCGTTTGTGCTGGGGATCTCTTCCGGCGCCAAGCTCATTGTGGCGCTGACTATGATTTTTCTGCTGGGGCGGGGAGTCATGGTTACCTCCGGCGCCTTGATTCTGGCGGC
>CALWKZ010000064.1 GCA_944381385.1 uncultured Anaerotignum sp.
TGGAACATACCAATAAGATCATTGAACTGGGCAAAAAAGAAGGCGGCGTAGACAAGGAAACACTGGAAACGCTGGTAATCCTGCTGGCTCCTTTTGCTCCTCATATTGCGGAAGAACTGTGGAGAGAATTGGGTCATACCACTTCTGTATTTGAAGCAGGCTGGCCGAAAGCGGACGAGAGCAAACTGGTACAGGATACCATCGAAATTGCATTGCAGGTAAGCGGTAAATTCAGAGATACTATGAAGATCGCTGCTGATGCAGATAAAGATGCGGTTCTGGCGCAGGCAAAAGAAGTTCTGGCTTCTCGTCTGGAAGGCAAAACCATTGTAAAAGAGATCTATGTACCTGGTAAAATCGTAAACATCATTGCGAAATAATAGAGCCGTGATGTCAGGATGACAGAAGTTGATCTAATATAGATAGAAATGACGCAGATTGTAGAGTATGATCTGCGTCATTTTTATGGAAATGGAATGAAAGACATCCAAAAATATGGTATTCTTTAGGATGAACTATGTTTTTTAGAAAAAACAGATATCTGAGTGTTTGAAGAATGAGAGAGAATTTCTCTGTTTGAAAACATCGGATTGGTTACAGGTAAAAAAGCAGAGATTATATACAAAAGAATGTGTCCATTGACTGGATGAAAGGAGGACGAGAGTATGACAGAGCTGTATATGATTTCCAGCAGCCCCTTAAAAGACGAACATGTTTTTCAAAGGGTATTAGGCTGTCTTCCCGTAGAAGAACAGGAAAAAACGGCACAATTTAAAAGCAGACAGCGGCAGAGGGTTTATGTTTGTTCCCGTCTTCTTCTCCAGCAGAAATTAAAAGATCGTGGTTATCAGTTGTCCGACTGTGTTTCCGGACAATACGGAAAACTTTATTTAAAAGGTTGTCGCGATTTTTATTTCAATTTGTCTCATTCCGGAGATATGATTCTGTTAGGACTGTCTGATTGTGAGATTGGTGTGGATCTAGAGCAAGTCAGAAAAGAGATTCCCAAAAGACTGGACAGAATTCTATCATCGGATGAACTGACGTTTTTATACAGCCAGCCTGAAGAAGAGCAAAAAGCTGTTTTCTTTCGCTTGTGGACGATGAAGGAAGCTGCGGTAAAACAAAAAGGGCAGAGGATCTTTGACCAGGCAAACCAGCTGGATATGGTTTCTGAAGGGACATTCATAACAAAGAGGGAGGACTGTTTTATCCAGACCTTATTTCTGGGAGAATGGGTTGCGTCCGTGTGTTTCCGGGAAAAAGAAATATGCTGTTTACAGGTGAAGGACATAAATATTAACAGATTATTAAACCAAAAGACATAAGAAAACCTTGTAAAATCAAGGTTTTAAGGCGTTTTTCTGCTTCAAAAAATCAATTTGCCACCGGATTGCCACCGGATTTTTTATTTCGGTGGCAAATAACCATTTGCGGCTTTTTCGAAGGTATCAGCGGCGGCCCTAGACATATCGTCCGTAAAGTGGGCATATGTGTTCAGTGTGGTGGCGATATTCTTATGGCCGAGGCGTTGCTGTACGGCTTTGAAGTTAACCCCAGAGGATACCAATATGGTGGCATGGCTGTGCCGGAGAGAATGGTAGTCAAATCCGGGGATAATTTCTTTTATTTTTTTTGTCATGCTCGTCACACGGCTTTTGCTGATCGTGCATCCGTTGTCTTGTGTACAAATCAAATGGATTCGGGAACCAAAAGCGGGGTTGCCTTTTTCTGTGGCCTTCAATGTGCCCCGATTTGTGGCGATAGGAGAGGGGACTGTATATGTAGTGTAGAATTCCCCATACTGCAATTCATTTTCGGCCTGCCGGCGCTTTTCGGCCCTCAATAGGGAGGCTATTGTATTTCCCATGGCGATTTTTCGGACAGAGTTATATTTTGGCTCTTTCAAGATAAAATCATTTTTAGGCTGGATCAGCTGCTTTTCGATATTTATCGTCCCGGCGGCAAAATCAACGCAGTCCCAGGTCAGACCGAGCGCCTCGCCGATACGCAGTCCACAGTTCCAGCCAAGTTGGATAAGGATATGCTCCCAGGAGCCGAAAGGGAACATTTCAAGAATCTGCTGGTACTGATCCCGGCTGACAATGATCCGGTCACGTTTAGGACGGGTCACTTTGCCAATCTTAACCCGATCGCAGGGATTTGACCGGATATACTGTAGCGGCTCTACGGCACGATCCAGCGCCCCGGAAAGGATGGCCATAATTACGTTTAGAGTAGATTTAGAATAGCTTTCTTCCTTTTTCTTGTTTATCAATGCCTGTATGGTTGCCGGCTGTAATGCCGCCAGCCGGTAGCTGCCGATCTCAGGCAGTATATGTGTACGGATAATGCAGTCATAAGAATGCTGGGTATTATCCGTCAGCTCCATATTGACATATGTGGTCATCCAGTATTCCAAATAATCCGCCACGCTGATAGTGGACGGCTCAAAAGATACGCCGGCGGTGCTGTATTCCGCCATGGCTTTGGCCAGTGCTGCCTCGGCTTCCTTTTTTGTGCGGAATCCGCCTTTTTCTTTTTTCTGCCGCTTTCCGGCGATCGTGGCCGTGTCGAAGTAGTATGACCATGTTTTACCTCTTTTTCTTGTTCCTCCACGCATAAAAAAATCTCCTCCTTTTTTGCATTGGAAAAAAAGCGGAGATGTGGTATAATATATATGCGTTTTGGTGGAACCACATTCCGCCTATCTTCCGTCCTTCTCCCTGCGCCAACAGGGGGAGGGACATTTTTATTTATTGTTTTTGCAACAGCTCTAAAATTTTAAAAATCCAGTATGGCTCATGCATAATCAGGCTGTAGCTTTTTGCGCCAAATTGCAATGTTAGCCCATCATATCCATTGGGGGTAATCGCTGTCAGTTTAGATATTTGACAATCAAACCCCTTTTCGCCTACAAAAATAATACGTTGGTTAGTCATATACAATGTTCCAGAGTGCAATGTATTTACATCTTCCCGGATCGGTGTCCCTCTGGAACTGCCAGAGCGCAAATAAAATCCTTTTGCTACCCGGACGCTTGCGCCGATAGATCCGCCACGGTATCCGGTTACGATATTTTTTGTGGTAACCATGTGCGCGGGCGCAGTATAGTGACAAATTTCACCCGATTTCAGCATAACCCCATAGGCCTCTTCTACCGGTAATTCTGTAACAGCGTCAATCCTTCGCAATGCATCCATGCGGCGTTCTTCTGGTGTTCTGGTGTCTTTTTGAATATGAGGCTCAGGGAGCCATGTGCTAGGTTGGATTTTTTTTGACTGTTTTTTCTGTTTCCCAGAAGCAAGAGTCCATAATTTATAGGCAGCAAATCCAAACAATACCAACATGGCCACGTTGAAAATCCCGACAATTCCCTTATCTTCTGTTTCTGCCATGAGCAGAAAAACTAAAGTATACGCAAACGCCGCCGCCATAATAGCACATAAAATAGATAATATTCGCAACAAAACTTTCATAATACCGCCCCTTACTTCATCCTTGCCAAAAAACAAAAACCATGATATAATAAAAGACAGATTTCAGCATAGTATCTTTGTATCCCGTTCTGATTATCAGAGCGGGATTTTCTTTTTATCTACTTGATAAATGAGAACAAATGTTCTATAATGTATCTACTATAACCGAACAAAGTCGAGCACATTGGAGGTGCATCATGGATTACAAAAAAGAAATTTTAAAGCTGCTTGATAAAATTGACGATCATAAATTATCTCTGATATATAGATTTATCAAAGGAATGATGGGCTGAGGAAAAACCTCAGTCCATTTTTTCTGTCAACTTTTTCGCAAGACGCTCCAACATTTCCCATTCTGATTCATCCAGTTCTGCCAACAATTCAACCAAACGGCGCTTAAAGCTGTCCTCTTCTGTCTTAAGCAATTCCCCTGCGAACCCAGCGATCACTTCGCTTCTGGTTAAAGGCTTAAACATTTCGCCTTGTCCCGTCCTAAGCCATTCTTCATTTACATTAAATTCTCGACAAATATCAACTATTGTCCGGTCACTAGGATTTGACGCCCCTGAGCACAGCTGTGAAACATAGGGTTGTGATACATTTATTCTTTCTGCAAAAGCAGTCTTTTTTATCCCTAGCTGTTCTATTAAATAAGAAATCCGCTTATTAAATTCATCCATTTTGACCCTCCTTTCATTTTCTTTATTAAAACATAAAAAGAATAAAAAGTCAAGAAAAAATATAAGTGACTTATAAAAATGTCTTGACAGCATAAGTTATTTATAGTAAAGTATAAGTGTCTTAAGAAAGCGAGGTGATGATATGAGCGAAAAAGAAAAGGAAATTTTAACAAACATCTCCGAAGCACTGCCGCTGATGAGCGAGCGCAAAAAAGGTGAATTTATGGGGTATGCCCAAGCATTGGTTGATCTGAAAAAGGGAGAGGCCAAGGCAGAGGAAGAGAAGGAAGAAAGCGAGGTGAAGAAATGAAGTCAACGGAAATTCTGCAAAATAGAGTGTTTTGGAAAAAGAGGAGCCGGACAGCAGTATTTTATCAACCTGTTTTTGCAGGAGCGATTGAAGTTTGAAAAGGAGCGGATCGAATGAGCAAACAAAAAGAAATTGCCTCGATTTTTGCCGACTGGCTGAGGCAGACCATAGAAGAAAAAAGAATGAGCATAACAGTTTTTTCAGAACTGGCAGGGGTAAGAGCGGAAACCATCAGAAAA
Source organism: uncultured Anaerotignum sp. (assembly GCA_944381385.1). Lineage (GTDB taxonomy): Bacteria > Bacillota > Clostridia > Lachnospirales > Anaerotignaceae > Anaerotignum. Next base: position 4,709 of record CALWKZ010000064.1, read on the forward strand.
TGTTTTTCCGATTTGCGTGTACCCCGAGCGGATTGTTTGGTAGCGATCTGCGAGGCCCACGACCTTAGCGCGGATTGGCTGTTGGGGCTAAAGGAGGAAAATGCACGATGACGGAAAAACTACTGTACACGGTTCCCGAAGTGGCCGAAATCCTGCGGTGCAATCAAAACAAGGTACATGAGCTGCGTAAGGCGGGACTGCTGCCGTTTTTGAAACTGGGGCAATATAAATGCCTGGGCGAGACGTTATGCGCCTTCCTGCGGCGATATGAGGGCTACGACGTGAGTGACCCATATAATGTCATCTTACTGGAAGGAGGGAAGGGAGATGTTTGATTATATTATGAGCCATCCATACGCCATCCTTCTGGCGGCGGTGTTTGTGCTTGTGGTGCTGCTGGGAGTAGCCCGGGAGGAAAACAGAGCGCTGGAGCGGCAAAAGCAATATTGGAAAGCGAAGTATTATGCCGCGGCGCAGATCAGGGCGAAAGGTGGGATTGGTAAAGATGAAACCAGTATGTAATCTTGACTGCTTCCACTGCCCATATGAGGACTGCATCAATGATGATCTGTTTCTGGATGATTATAAGGCAGAAAAAGAAATAGATTTTCTTTCTGGTGCGAAGGAATATAAGACTTCGGATGCTTGCAGAGCTGCCCAGAAGAAGTACCGCGAGGAGAACAAAGAAAAGGTAGCCGCTGCCCAGAAGAAGTACCGCGAGGAGAACAAAGAAAAGGTAGCCGCCGCCAAGAAGAAGTACCGCGAGGAGAACAAAGAAAAGGTAGCCGCTGCCCAGAAGAAGTACTACGAGGAGAACAAAGAAAAGGTAGCTGCTGCCAATAAGAAGTACTACGAGGAAAACAAAGAAAAGGTAGCCGCTGCCTATAAGAAGTACTACGAGGAAAACAAAGAAAAACAGAAGATCAAGGCAGAAAAAGAAAAATCCACCAGCGTTGCTTGAAATTTCTATCGAAACAAAAGAAGATGGCGTCGATTGCAAAGTTAGGGAAGTAAAGCAAATCGACGCCAGCAAAAAACAACATATCTAATTATAGCAGAAAAAAGGAGGATGCACAATGACATACATGGATTTTGAGCCAGAAAGTCTGACAGATGAATATGTCTTGCTTGTGGGCAGATTGGAGGCCTTTGCGGGATATGTGGCCCAAAGTGAATACAGTATCGACCGAGAGGTCTGCGCGGCCATGCTGGGGTTTAAGTTGCCGGAAAAGACAAAAACAGAGGAAGAACATGAAAAAAACTGGTTTGACGTGGACGGTGATAGAGGATGAAAAACGAAGTAAGCGGACATTGGAAAAAGCTCGTTTCCGATCCCAAGTATTTGGGAGCGGCTGATCTTGAAGGAATGCCCGAGATTGCTGGAACTATTGCAGGAACAGCAAAAGAAATGGTGCAAAACGCCAGCGGCAAGGCTGAAAAAACAGTCCTCCATTTTGAGGAAAACATCAAACCATTGGTACTCAATGCCACTAACTCAAAGATTATTTCAAAGTTAGCAGGCACCCCTATGGTGGAGGGATGGAAAGGCACAAGAATACAGATTTATTATGATCCGAAAGTGAAATTTGCGGGGGACATGGTTGGTGGCGTACGTGTGCGGCCTTATCCTCCCAGGGAGGGGATTGAAACTATAGCAGGAAAGCCTGTACCTTGTGAGAACTGCGGAGCAAACATAAAGCCATTTGGGAAAATGTCTACAGACCAAGTAGCAGCACATACACGGGCAAAGTATGGAAAAGCGCTATGTTCTGATTGTGCGACTGAATTTGCGGCGAAAAAACAGGAGGTAACCGAAGAATGAAAACAACAAAAATTTACATCAAGAATTTATTTGGTATTACAGAAAAGCAGCTGGATGGAAAGAGTGTTGAAATCACTGGGAAAAATGGAAGCGGAAAAACATCTGTGCTGGATGCAATCCGCTATGCATTGACCAATTCTTCTGACCGGGATTATATCATTAAAGACGGTTCAGAAGAAGGTGAAATTTTGATTGAAACAGATACAGGGTTATCTATCAATCGAAAAAAACGCATGGCACAGGCGGACTATAAGATGGTCAAGGAAAATGGTTATACAGTACCAAAACCAGAAAGTTTCCTTCATGAAATTTTTACACCCTTGCAGCTGAATCCGGTGGAATTTGCTTCTATGAAAAAAGAAGAACAAAACAGAATTATTCTCGATCTGATCCAATTTGATTGGGATCTTAACTGGATCCGCGAACAATTTGGAGAGATTCCTGAGGGCGTTGATTACCAGCAGAACATTTTGCAGGTTTTACACGATATCCAGTCCGAGAAGGGTGTTTACTTCCAGCGCCGACAGGACACAAACAGAGATATCCGCAATAAAAAAGCTATGATCGAAGAAATTGGCAAGGAACTGCCAGAAAATTATATGGCTGACAAATGGAGAACATTTGACCTCTCTGCAGGCTATACAGACCTGACAAAAGATAAGGAACATAACAGCAAGATCCAAAGAGCGCGGGCTTTCAAAGATTCTTATGACAACAAAATCAGAGGGTTTGAAGCAGAACGTGAGATTGAAATTTCTGCGGCAGAACGCAAGGTATCTGTCGAAAGAGAGCGTTTGACAGGAGAAATGGAACGTTTAAAGGCTGAATTGGTTGCTACGGAAGAAAAGCTGTCTAAAGTAGATGCAGGGCTGGAAGATAAAAGAAAGCTTGCAGACCAGACCTTTGAGACAAAAAAAGTAAAGTTGGGCAGCGATATGGAACTTGCTGAAAAATATGCTGCTATGGAAGAAATCGATACACAGGAACGAGAGGAAGAACTGCAAATCGCGTCTGAGATGATTAAGCATTTAAACGAATATGATCGTATGAAGCGTATGCAGGAAGAAGTGAAAGAATTACAGGAAAAGGCGGAGTGGTTTACTAATCAGATCGAGCTTGCAAGAACACTTCCCGGAGAAATTTTGAAAGAAGCACATATTCCTGTGGAAGGTTTGACAGTCAAAGATGGAATTCCTTTGATTCATGGTCTGCCGGTATCAAATCTGTCTGAAGGCGAAAAACTTTCCCTCTGTGTTGATGTGGCGATCAGCAAGCCCAATGCCCTGCAGATTATTTTAATTGATGGGGCAGAAAAGCTTTCAGAAGACAACAGAAAAGCATTGTACGAAAAGTGTAAAGAAAAAGGTCTGCAGTTCATTGCAACCAGAACCACTGATGATGATTGTTTGGAGGTGACTGCACTGTGATTTTAACAAACGAAAACTATTTTTCCATAGAAGCAAATATGGAGTATATGAGCGTATCCCAATTCAAAGCGTTTGAAAGCTGTGAGGCAGCAGCGTTGGCAGAAGCAAAAGGTGAGTACAAAAGAGAGGAAACAACCTCTCTGCTGGTGGGAAGATATGTAGATGCCCACTTTGAGGGAACGTTGGATGTATTCAAAGCACAACATCCAGATATTTTTACCAAATCCGGTACACTAAAATCAGACTATCGCAGGGCAGAAGAAATCATTATCCGAATTGAGAGTGATCCGGCATTTATGGATATGCTTTCTGGTAAAAAACAGGTTATTAAAACAGGTGTTATTGATGGAGTTCCTGTAAAAATCAAAATGGATGCGTATTTTCCCGGAGAAAAGATTGTCGATCTGAAAATCATGAAAGATTTTTCTCCGATTTGGAAAGACGGTCAAAAAATGCCTTGGTTTGCCGCATGGGGATACGATCTTCAGGGAGCTATTTATCAGGAAATTGAAGGAAATAAGCTTCCATTCTATCTTGCGGCTGCATCTAAAGAGCCTGTAACAGATATACAGGGTTTACATATCCCTCAAGAGTATCTGGATGAACGTATGGAATATTTCCGTGGAATGTTACCAAGATACGCAGCAATTAAACGTGGAGAAATTGCACCAACAAGATGTGAGCATTGTGATTATTGTAAAGCTACAAAAAAATTCCATGTGGTGGATGCCTCCGATCTTTATTATGACATGGAGGACTGATTATGAACAAAATCACATTATTAGGTCGTTTGGTTCGTGATCCTGAAATCAGGTATTCCAATAGCGCACAGCCAACTACGATTGCCAGATATACACTGGCAGTTAAACGCAAATATGCGAAGGAAGGTCAGCAAGATACAGACTTTATTGATTGTGTGGCCTTTGGGAAAAGTGCAGAACTTGCTGAAAAATGGCTGCTTAAAGGGAAGCAAATGCTGGTTGTTGGGAATTTGCAAATTCGACTGTATGAAGACAAGGAAGGCAATAAAAGGAAAGTTTCCGAGGTCATCATTGAGGAGCAGCATTTTGTTGGTAGCAAATCTGACACAGGGGAAACTCATCCTGCAACCCAAGGACAGTCCAATAATGGATTCTATCCAATCAATGAAAGTTTGGAGGATGAGGATCTTCCATTCTGATTGGGGGAATGAACCGTGATTTATGTAGATACAAGAGAAAAGAAAAATGAGCATATTATCAAGTATTTTGAAAAAAATGGCATTTGCTATGAAAGAAAAAAACTTGATGTATGTGATTATACATCTGGAACAGGTGTATGGATTGAACGAAAACAAAATCTCTTGGAATTAGCAGGAAACATTACAAAAGAAAATGGCAGAAGAATCAAGGCGGAATTCGAACGAGTTCCGCCAGAATCTACGGTATATGTTTTGATTGAAGAAAAAATCGGATGTCTGGAAGATGTACAAAATTGGTCGAGTAAGCATTCGAAACTGTTTGGGGCTACGCTTTACCGTTATATGGTTAGCTATCAGAAGCGCCATAACCTGAAATATATCTTCTGCCATAAAAACAGCACAGGAAGAATCATTGCGGAATTGCTTGAAGAAGGGAGGCGGTAAGTTTGGAATTCAGAGAATATACAAAAGAAGATTTTCTGACATCTCCTGAGCCTTTTGAGGTTGTTTATCGCCACCGGGACAATGGATTTGAGTTTACGCAGGCTATTGAGCAAATGGCTTGCGTTGCCCAATCTGTTGGCGTTCGAAATTTTAAAACACTGTTCAAGGAATATTGCAAAGCAATGGGCGTGCGAGGCAGAGGAAATGCTATCAAAAATTCCACAAATTTTTCCGGACAGCCCATAGAGCTGGACTGCGGCAACTGGATTGCCGATGATGACGGTATCAGGGTAGAAACAGAAATGGGGGAGATGCTAGCGTGCTTCCACCCCATACTGCCAACCAAGCGGCTGGTCAATATTGATAACAATACGGAAAAACTAAAGCTGGAATACCGCAAGGGATCTTTTTGGCGGTCGATTGTGGAAAGCAAAAGAACGCTTGCCAGCGCGTCACAGATCCTGGATCTGGCGGAGCATGGGGTAGCAGTCAACAGCGAAAACGCACGTCTGCTGGTCCGATATTTGCATGACACCGAAAACATGAACTTTGACCGGATCGAAGAAGTAAGCAGTATCGGCCGGCTCGGCTGGGTAAAAGGGTATGGGTTTGCTCCCTATGTGGAGCATTTGGAATTTGATGGGGACGCGACCTGCAAAAAGTTTTTTGACAGTGTGCAGCAGGTAGGGGACTTCCCCACATGGCTGGAAATGGCACTGGAAATCCGAAAAACAAGCCTTTACGGACGTTTGCTTATTGCGGCAAGCCTGTCCTCTGTGTTGGTTCAGCCCTTAAACTGCCTGCCGTTTTTTGTCCACTTCTGGGGCGGAACAGAGGCCGGCAAGACTGTCGGGTTGATGCTCGCGGCGTCTGTCTGGGCTAATCCCAGGATAGGACGATACATACAGACGTTTAATTCCACGGCAGTAGGGAAAGAGCGGTCTGCCGCGTTTGTTTACAATTTACCCCTGATCATGGACGAGCTGCAGATCGCCTCCAGCCGAGAAAATTTTGACAGCGAAATTTACAAGCTATCAGAAGGCACAGGCAAGACACGAGGAAACAAAGCCGGCGGCGTGGATGAAACGCCTACCTGGTGCAACTGCATTATTACCAACGGAGAAATGCCCATCACGGGCGTATCCAGCGGCGGGGGAGCGGTAAACAGGATTATTGAAATAGAATGTCTTACCCCATTGTTTTCCGATCCAAAATTGGTGGCGGATACATGTTTGCAGAATTATGGATATGCTGGGAAATTCTTTGTCCAGTGGATTTTGCGGAACGATCCTGATTTTGTAACGGCAGGACAACTGTACAAGGTCTACTCGAAAGAACTGGATCAAATGGACACCACAGGGAAACAATCAATGGCAATGGCGCTGATCCTGGCAGCGGATTTCCTGGCGGATGAGGCCATTTTTCACGACGGCTTAAAACTAACACCGGAGGATGTGGCGCAATTTTTGAAAACAAAAAAGGATGTATCGGTAAACGAAAGAGCCTATGAATACATCCGGGAAACGCTGGCGGCCAATAAAAAGAAGTTTGATGATGACGATGACCTTCCGGAGTGCTGGGGCTTGGTGGATGATGATTTTTTCTATGTAATTAAAAGCCGGTTTGAAAAAATCTGCGCCGAGGCGGGATACAGCGCAAAGTCCTTGCTGAGTTGGATGAAACAGACGGGAAAAATTGAAGTCACAAAAGGATACACCAAAACAAAACGGATCAATGGAGAGGCGGTCCATTGTGTTTGGATCATAAAGAACCCCAATGGTCAAATGTCATTGGAGGAAGTAAAAAACAGTGAGGAGTGTCCATTTTGAGATGTGCGACTTTTCGAAAAATAAAAAATGCTATGTGTGAAAAAATGAAAATACGAGTTTTCCTTGAAAAATCAACATTTTTAGCAGATTTGGCCTTGAAAATGTGCGAATGTGCGACTTGTGCGACGATTTACACACACCATATATGCGTATGCGTATATATACCGCGCAAAACGTCTCGCGCATATGAGGTATGTAAAAACCTTCGCACATTTCGCACATCACAAAAAAAGAGCCTTCAAAGCCAGTAAAATCAATGGTTTCAGGCGTGCGACTTTTTTTCGCACAAATTCACACAAAAAACAAAAAGTCGCACAAATCCACACATGGAGGACAATATGAGCAAAGCAATAGAAAATTTTAATAAATTACTGGAAAGGCGAAAGAAAGCGTTATCGCTCGGGCCGGAAAAAGTATCAGAATTTCGGACACAGTTTGACGATATCAATCATGGGATTGTGGCCGGTATTGGCCCTTACCTGCAGGAGCAGCTACAAATTTTTGATTTTCCCGCTCTCTTTTCTGTATTGATCGAGGCGGAAAGGATTGGCGCACTGCATCACTTTGCAGAAGGGATCAGGCTGGGGGAAGTTAAGCTGGTTGAGTTGGGTATTGACGGAATGAGGGATCTGACAAAAGGAAAGGTGAGGAAACATGATAAAACTGATTGAAAATTATGAAATCAGAGCACATGACTATTGTTATCAGTTAGTAAAAAATACAGGCAGAAAGGACAAAAACGGAAATGATGTGTTGACGTCCTGCGGGTACTACAAAACGGTCGAAGGATGCATTGAAGGCTGCTACAAAGATTTATGCCTGAAATCTACCAGAGAGAATGTAATGGATCTGAAAGAGGCAATTTCGGAATTTGACAAGATTAGAAAAAATCTCCAGGCGGCTATACCGAACGATTTTAAATGACAATAGCGGGCAAATGACGCCGCATACAGGCTGGTTTGGGTTTTGGATGATAAATATATCAAGTAAAAATAAAGCGCCTGTATTTGTCGGAATGAGGTGTAAAATGAAACAATTAAATTTAATAGATGAATTGATCGTGGACAATTTCGCCGGCGGCGGAGGAGCATCTGGCGGGACTGGGCGGACTGCACGCCCACCCGGGAAAGGGGCTGGATCTGGCGCTGAAATGTCTTTGCCAGAGGAAATATGAGGAAAGATACGGCCGGGAGGAATGGATGAAGATACTGGGACAGAACTACATCCAGTTAGAACGGGATGAAGCGGAGGAACGGCAGGAAGAAATGGAGGCCATGACACAGGAGCGAGGCCGGAGGGCCTACGAGGAATATGCTATGGATACATACGAGATGATGCCGGAAAATGGCTGCTGGCTTTGCCAGTATGAGACACAGTTCCGGGTGAGCCGGGAAAAGATGGTCTGCGTACACGGGAAGGAGGATGGGTTTTGGCTGGAAGAATTAGAGGACGCCTTTGTAGATTGGTGATTGACGTTTGGGTGTGGTGGAAGAGAAAGGAACTGCCGTTTTGAAGGAGGGAGAATATGACAGCAAGCAGTAATATTTGTCCCTGCATGGGCTGTGATGCCGACCGTCACCCGGGATGCCATGACAGCTGTGGAAGGTTTCGGAGCTGGAAGGATCAGCGGAGGCAGGAGAAGCGGGAGAAAAAAGAAAAAATGCTGGCGGGATGGGAAGCGGACGCAAGGAAGCGGTATGCCATCCGCCAGGGGCAGAGGGGGAAGCGGATTTGAATAAAGTGGTATTGCTAGGCAGGCTGACAAAGGACCCGGAGATAAGATACGCCGAAGGGGAAAACCCTGTAGCGGTGGGACGGTACACGCTGGCCGTGAACAGGCGGTGGAAGCGGGAAGGCGAGACAGAAGCGGATTTTATCCCATGCGTGGTTTTTGGCAAATCTGCCACCTTTGCGGAAAAGTATTTCACCAAAGGGCAGATGATCGGCATAGTCGGGCGTTTGCAGGTGCGCGGCTGGACGGATCGGGACGGCAACAAACGCAGGACCATGGAAGTGGTCGTGGAGGAACAGCATTTCGCCGGAGGGAAGAACGAGAACCAGGAGCCGAGGAGAGAACCGGCGGAGGATGGGTTTTATCCGATCAGTGAGGATGTGGAGGATGATGATCTGCCGTTTTGAGGTGATAGGATGAAAGTTGGCTTGATAGATGTTGATGGACATAATTTCCCAAATCTTGCACTGATGAAAATTTCTGCGTGGCACAAGGCACAGGGACATGATGTGGAATGGTGGTGGGGGTTTGGTAATTATGACAGAGTATATATGAGTAAGGTGTTTGATGATACGTATTCGCCAGATATCCCTGAGCCAATCAATACAAAAGAAGTTATAAAGGGTGGTACAGGTTATGGCTTGGAAAATCAACTGCCATATGAAATAGAACATATTTATCCTGATTATTCTATCTATCCAGATATGACAAAGGATACTGCTTATGGATTTTTAACACGTGGGTGTCCCCGCAGTTGTCATTTTTGCATTGTTTCAAAAAAAGAAGGTCGAAAATCAGTTAAGGTTGCGAATTTGTCTGAATGGTGGGATGGGCAAAAGAATATTAAGCTGTTAGACCCTAACTTGCTTGCAAGTAAAGAGCATATGGATTTACTTCATCAATTGGAGATGAGCAAGGCAAATATAGATTTTACCCAAGGATTGGACTGCCGTCTTTTGACTAAGGAAAACATAATGGCGATCAATCGTATAAAACTAAAGAACATACATTTTGCCTGGGACTATATGAAAGAAAGTACATATGTAATTCGGGGCCTGAAGCTATACGCAAAATTAGCAGAGAGGAGGCCACACGGAAAATATGCCACTGTATATTGCCTGACAAATTATGACACAACGATGGAAGAAAATTTGTATCGCGTTTATACGTTGAGAGATATGGGATATGACCCTTACATCATGATATACGATAAACCGAATGCTCCGAAAAATGTGCGACAATTACAAAGATGGTGCAATAACCGCAAGATTTTTCGATCACAGCCGGATTTTGAAAAATATAGCAATAAGCCAAATAACAGAGATCAAATTTGTTTATGGGGAGGGAGTAGATGAAACAGCTGAACTTGATGGAAGAATTGATCGTGGACAATTTCGCCGGCGGCGGGGGAGCGTCTACCGGGATAGAGCTTGCCACAGGCCGCCCGGTGGATATCGCTGTCAATCATGATCCAGACGCCATTGCCATGCACAAGGCGAATCATCCATACACGGAGCATTACTGCGAATCTGTGTGGGAAGTAGATCCACGGAAAGCGTGCCGGGGGCGAAGGGTAGGACTTGCCTGGTTTTCGCCGGACTGCAAGCATTTTTCAAAGGCAAAGGGCGGTAAGCCGGTGGACAAGAACATCCGTGGGCTGGCCTGGATCGTGCTGAAATGGGCCGGTACAGTCAGACCCAGGGTGATTATCCTGGAGAACGTGGAGGAATTCCAAACATGGGGACCTATCCGAAAAGGAAAACCAATAAAAAACAGATCCGGAGAAACCTTCCGGAAATGGAAAGAACAGCTGGAAAGCCTGGGGTATTGCATAGAACACAGGGAGTTAGTGGCGGCGGATTACGGCGCGCCTACCACAAGAAAAAGATTCTTTCTGGTGGCAAGATGTGACGGACGGCCTATTGTATGGCCGGAGCCGACACACGCGCCGGCGGCCAGCGAGGAAGTGAAAGAAGGTAGGAAAAAACCTTGGAGAAGTGCGGCGGAGATCATAGACTGGTCTCTTCCCTGCCCATCTATCTTTGACACGCGGGAGCAGGTACGGGAGAAATACGGACTGTCCGCCCAGCGGCCACTCCGGCCCAACACCATGCGGCGGGTGATCAGGGGCGTGGACAAGTTCGTCATAAAGAACCCGGAGCCGTTTCTGGTGGTAGTAAACCACGCGGGCGACTTCCGGGGGCAGGACACCGCCGCACCGCTCCAGACGGTGACGGCAAAGCACGGGTATGGCGTCGCCTCCCCCATCATGGCGCCGCTGACTATGCACAACAACGAGAACGCGACCGTCACAGGGATTACGGAGCCGGTGAACACGATCACAAGCAGCGGGGCGGGCGGCCATCAAATGATGATCGCTCCAGTATTGACAGCGATTTGCCAGACGGGAGGAGGAGAGCGGGGGCGGAAAATCTCAGAGCCAACACATACACAGGTTTCCAAAGCGGAAGAATGCATTGTGGCGCCGTCCCTGATCCAATACCACACAGAGCAGACAGAACGAGTAAGAGGGCAGAGCGTTACAGAGCCGATCATGACCATTGACGCCGCCAATCGGTTCGGCCTGGCAGCGGCCAGCCTGGTTAAATACTACGGGCACGACCAGCACGGACAGAACATCCGGGAACCACTGCACACGGTCATGGCCAAAGACCGGGAGGGTGTAATAACCGCCCACCTGGTCAAGATGAAAGGCACTAACTTGGGAGGATCGGCCACGGAACCGGTGCAGACTATTACTGCCGGCGGAGGCCATCATGGCGTAGTCACCACGCAGATCGCAAGAGCAGAGCCGGGCGCGGATCTGCGGCACTGGCCGGAGATTCGGGAGCTGCTGAATACATACTGCGGGTACAATCTGGGGCCAGAAGATGTGATCCTGTTCCAGATCGGCGGCACATGGTACTTTATGGCGGACATTGGGTTACGTATGCTGACGCCGAGGGAACTGTACCGGGCCAATGGGTTCCCGGAGGATTATAAGATCGACCGGGACGCTGCCGGAAAGGTCTACCCAAAAACAAAGCAGGTGGCAAGATGCGGCAACGCGGTACCGCCGCCATTTGCGGAAGCACTTGTCCGGGCAAATCTGCCGGAGCTGTGCGGCGGAAAGATACAGTCAATGGCGGAGCTGAAGGATGTAATGACGGGGTGAGAGGATGAGAGCCATAATAAAATACCCGGGCAGCAAGTGGCGGATCGCGGACTGGATCATTTCCTTTTTCCCGCCACATCACAGCTACCTGGAACCATTCTTCGGCAGCGGCGCGGTTTTATTCAACAAAACGAAAAGTCACATTGAGACCATCAATGATCTGGACGGGGATGTAGTTAATTTTTTTGACTGGGCGAAACGGGACCCGGAACAGTTGGCAAGGGAAATATGGCTGACGCCTTACAGCCGGGAGGTTTATCACCGGGCATACGGAAAGCCGAAAGGCAGTCTGGAGCAGGCTGTATATTTCTGCGTACGGCTGAACATGGGGCACGGATTTCGGACTTCCGGCGGAAAGGTGGGCTGGAAAGTAGATATTCAAGGCAGGGAAAGAAGCTATGCTGTCAAGGATTGGAACGGGATGCCGGAAAAGATCATGGAAGCGGCGGCCAGACTGAAAGA
>CALWKZ010000065.1 GCA_944381385.1 uncultured Anaerotignum sp.
TTCTCCTACATGGGACGATAAAAATGTTCTTAATGCTGCCGTAGACTTTTTTGAAAATTTCCTCTCAGATGTGGACAGAAAGAAACTGCGCAAGTGGGTAAAAAATAATGTAGCACCTACAGATATATTTGAAGATACAGATGATTATGAGGAAATAATAGGATGTTTAAGCGAGTTTGGAGAAGACCCGTTTATTGACTTCTTTCTCGAGTTTTCTCCTGATACAGATGAGTGGGAAGAATTTAACGGAGCTTACGAGGATATGTGGGGCTGCCCGGTAGAGGAAAACATAGATGAAGGCTATGACGATGAATATTATGAGTATCGTTGCGATGAAGATGATGATGACGAAGAGGATGATGATGACGAAGAGGATGAAGAAGACGACGATGTCAACGACTGGGATACAGAGCCGGACTATCCTACGGAGGACATCGACAGCCTCGACTTTACAGGAAAAACCTTTGTGCTGACCGGGGACTTCCAAAACTGCGACGGCAACAGAAACGAAGTGGAGGAAATGATCGCTGCCAAGGGCGGCAGATGCACCGGCGCTGTCAGCGGCAAAACCAACTACCTGGTCATTGGCGATTTTGGCTCGGCTGGCGCCAAAAAGCTGAAACAGGCTCTGGAACAGAAAGAAAAGGGCAAAGACATCAAAATCATCACAGAGTACGATTTATTCAGATTTTTACAGGAAAGGAGCTGAGTACATATGAGTAATATGAATGATTTTGAGTTTTATCATTCCGGTTGGAACAAAGAAAGATGGGAATTGAATTATAAAGGCCAGGACAAAGATATGGTGATACCGGAGGAGCTCATCGCACAAGCGGAAGGAGAATTCACCGTTGCTGTTTCAGCGGAAAATTCAAATGATATAGAGAGCATTTCTATTCCCAAAAATCTGCCGAATGTTTGGCTGGGTACGCTTTACGGCGCAAGAGGCTTAAAAAAATTCACCGTTGACCCGGAAAATCCCTGCTTAAAGGATATAGACGGCGTGCTCTACACCAAAGACGGCAAAAAGCTCATTAAGGCACCTGCCCAGATGACAGGAAAGTATATTATGCCGGAAGGCGTGGAGGAGTTAGAAGCATTTGCTTTCCAAAATTCAAATTTTGATGAGGTGGTTTTGCCGGATTCTTTGATAAAAATGGGTTCCTCTGTTTTTCAGTATAGCAGCATTAAAAAAATGTCAGTGCCAAAAGGGATTGCCAAAATAGAAGATAATGTGTTTTGTGACAGCCATGAATTGGAAGAATTTGAATTTACTGGAAATGTAGAGATACAGTATTCGTATAGCGATATGGACCCTGAAATGGAGCAGAGAATATCGGGAGAATCTTTTAATAGGCCGGCAGAATGTTATATACTTGCCTGCTTAAAGACATATCCGAATATGGAGAAATGCAGAAGAAAATTTATCGCTGCCGCAAAGCGGGGCAAAAAAGAAAAAATACTGGAATATCTTTTAAGCACTGCTCCTGAAAGAAAGGCGGAAAAGGGCACTTTTGAAATCAATGTATTGGAAGATGGCAGTGCCGAAATCAAGTCCTACCAGGGAGAAGAAAGCGTGATCGAAATACCCGGTGAAATGGACGGCAAAACAATCACAGCCATCGGCGCAGGCGCTTTTCAGGGCAATGAGTTTATTGAAAAGGTGATTGTACCGGAGGGCGTAACACGGATTCAGAACAATGCGTTTAAGGGCTGCATCTCTTTGGAAGAAGTGGTGCTGCCGGAAAGCTGCACCGCCATCGGCGTTTCCGTTTTCGAGGACTGCAAGGCGCTGAAAAAGGTAAATCTGCCCAGCGGCATTCGTGTTTTGGCAAGGAAGGTATTGAAGAACTGTCTTTCTCTGGAAAGCTTGGATATTCCATCTGGTGTGATAAAAATAGAAGACCAGGCTTTGTACTATTGTGAAAGATTAAATGACATAACGCTTCCGGAAGGTCTTGTATATCTTGGCAAGGAATGCTTATATGCCTGCGGATTTAACTATGGTCCCCGATTAGAAGGGGAATGGGGCTACAGCAAGAGGAAGCTTTATATTCCTGCCTCCGTAACGCAAATTGACGACGGCGGAAACGGCATCTTTGCCGCTTATCCTAAGGCACAGGAGCTTTTCGGTGTATTTGAGTATAAGGTTATACTTCAGGTGAAAAAAGGCTCTATTGCCCATCGCTATGCTGCGAAAAAGAAGATACGCTTTGAATTAGTATGAAAAAGAGGCGTTTTTATGAGGTATGATGGTGCTTTTCGGGTGGGATTTCCCTGATGAGGCACACTTCTTTGATTTTATAGAACCAAATGTGGATATTTTCAGCGATGATTACAATGAGGACGGATATGATGACGAACCATTTTGGGACGATTAATATTTTGCATTATGGAGGCGCTAATATGAGTGAACATACAAGGGATACAGAAGAATTAAGAAAAAAACTTCTTGCGGATGTATATGCAGGGGCAGTGTCAGGCTTAGGGGCTATGTTGCTGGATGAAGGCCGCATCAAAAACGCGGATGAGGAGGAGCTCAAAAAAATAGCCAAAGAGCATGGGTATCTGTAAAAAGAATTTATCGCGCGAAGCCTTGCGGATGGAGGACAGACGAGGGAAAAGACCGGCCTTGAAAAGCGTTCTGTCTGTTTTTAAAAGGGAGCGGCGATAGATGCTTTCATGAGAAAACAGATCTAAAGGAAATAACATCTCTGAAATCTTTATTATACAAAGGATTCCAGAGATGTTTGTTTTTTTAAGAGGAAGCCGCAAAACCGCGTTTTTTTACGGCATTTTCATGTTGGTGAAAGGCAGGTGTGTTATAATGATCCCAAAGATATGACGCGGGGCGAAAGGCCGGCGTTTGGATATAGGAGGGATGGAAATGCGTATTTTGGTGGCGGAAGACGAAAGGGATATGAACCGTCTGATCGTAAAGACCCTGCAGAAGGCGGGCTATAGTGTGGACGGGTGCTTTGACGGGGAGGAGGCCCAGCTCTGCCTTTTGGGGGCGGAGTACGACGCGCTGGTGCTGGATGTGATGATGCCCAAAAAGGACGGCTATGCCCTGGTGGAGGAGCTGCGGGCCAAGGGCGTGGATACGCCCATCCTGTTTTTGACGGCCAGAGACAGTATTTCCGACCGTGTGAAGGGGCTGGATCTGGGAGCTGACGATTATCTGGTGAAGCCCTTTGATTTTGACGAGCTGCTGGCGAGGATACGGGCCATCACCAGGAAGCACGCGGGCAGCCGCAGCAACCGCTTTACCATAGGCGATCTTTGTCTGGATGCGGAAAAGCGGACTGTGGAGCGGGGCGGCAGGGAGATCGCCGTACTGCCCAAGGAATTTTCTATCCTGGAATATCTGATCCGGAACAAGGGGACGGTCCTTTCCCGGGAGCAGATCGAAAACAGGATCTGGAATTACGAATATTCGGGAAATTCCAATAATGTGGACGTTTACATGAGCAGGCTCCGCAAAAAGATAGACGAGGGTTATGACACCAAGCTGCTCCATACCATCCGGGGCGTAGGCTGGGTGCTGCGTGAGGACGGAGGTGGAAAATGAAGGGCGTTTCCATTAAAGTAAAGATCACATTATGGTACCTGCTGCTGATGGTGGCGATGATGGCCATGGTGCTGGGGTTCATCCTGGCGGTGAGCAGTTCCGTGGAGGCGCAGACGGCCATGCGCCAGATCTCCGCCACGGTGCGGAGCAACCTGAGCCAGATCGACATGGCGGACGGAAAACTCCAGATCGGCGAGGACTTCCAGTTTTATCAAAATGGCGTCTATACCCTGGTATACAGCCAAAATGAAACACTGCTGGCCGGGCAGCCGCCGGTGAGCTTCACAGAGGTAGGCGGTTTTGAAAATGGCGAGACAAGAACGGTTTCCGCAGGCAATGAGGATTATTATGTCATGGATCTGTGGCGGTCCTTTGGCTGGGAGAACGGCGTTTGGGTGCGGGGCGTCATGGAGGTGCCGGAAAGTACGACGCTGGTGGAGAACCTGCTGCTGATGGTGGCGGTGGCCATGCCGGTGGTGATCCTTTTTTCCACCATCGGCGGCTACTGGATCGCCAGAAAAGCCTTCCGCCCGCTGGAGGAGATCATTGCCACGGCGGATACCATCAACGACGGGGCAGACCTGTCGGCCAGGGTGCAGGTGCCGGCGGGGAATAACGAATTTACCCGTCTGGCCCGGACCTTTGACCAGATGTTCGCCCGCCTGGAGGATTCCTTTGAGGCGGAAAAGCAGTTTACCTCAGACGCTTCCCATGAGCTGCGTACGCCTATCTCTGTCATCAAGGGGGCCTGCGCCTATTCCCTGAAGTATGACGAGACCATGGAGGAGCAGCGGGAAAACATTGTGATGATACAGCGGCAGGCGGAGAAGATGGCGGCGATGGTTTCCGATCTGCTGCATATGACAAGGCTGGATCAGGGAACGGAGCGGATGCATTTGGAAAAAGCGGATCTTGGCGAGATCCTTCGGGAGGTCTGCGGGGAGCAGCCGGATACGGGCCGCACGCTTCATTTGGAGGCGGAGGAACAGGTGACGGCGCAGGTGGACCGGACGCTGATTTCCCGGCTGCTGCAAAATCTTATTACCAATGCCGCCAAGTATGGACGGCCGGACGGGAATATCTGGATAAGCCTGAAAACAGCCGGGGAGGAGATCCTCCTTTCCGTAAAGGATGACGGCATCGGTATTTCGCCGGAGCATCAGGAAAAGGTATGGCAGCGGTTTTACCAGGCGGATGCTTCCCGGTCGGAGGACAGCGGTGTGGGCTTAGGGCTGTCCATGGTGAAGAAGATCGCGGAGCTTCACGGCGGATATATGACGCTGGAAAGCGCGCCGGGAGAGGGCAGTACCTTTACCCTCCATCTGCCCCGCGGAGAGAAAAAATAATAAGGAACAGCCGCCGGTGAACTGGAAAACAGAACCCGGCGGTTTTTTCTTGCAAAAAAAATTTGAAAAATGAAAATCATTTCATATAAATTTCATGTTCCGGTGATAGGATAAGTACAACAAAGACAGAGACAGAGCGAAAGGAGGACGCTTATGAGATACAGGAACATGCTATTGACAGCAACAGCGGCAGTTATGTTATTTGGCGGATGCGCCCAACAGACCAGCGCCACGGAGGCATATATCGGCACAGAGGCGGCCAAGGCGGCGGCTTTTCAGGATGCCGGCGTAGCGGAAGCGGACGCGGTACTGGAGAAAACGGGCTTGGACACAAAAAATGGCATCGCTTATTATGAGGTGGATTTTTCCGCCGGCGGATACGCATATGAATATGATATTGACGCCATTACAGGCATTATCATCGAGAGCCAGTCCAAGGCGGATCAGGGAACGACACAGCAGACCGGAACCGTCCAGGGAGAAGGCGTAACGGAGGAGCAGGCTAAGGCCATCGCATTGGAGCACGCGGGCCTGACCAGCGAGGAGGTCACGTTTATCCGAGCGAAGCTGGAGTGGGACGACGGGCGCCAGAAATACGAGATAGAGTTCTATTCCAAGGATCAGAAGGAATATGATTACGATATCGACGCCTCCACCGGTGAGATCCTTTCCTATGACTATGACGCGGAGTATTATAACGCGGGAGGAACGGGAACCCAGGAGATCACGGCGGAGAAAGCCAAAGAGATCGCCCTGTCCCAGGTGGCCGGAGCCACTGTCGATGATATCTATGAATTTGAGGTAGATTATGACGACGGAAGGCTGGAATACGAAGGCAAGATCTATTATGAAAAAATGGAGTATGAATTCAGCATTGACGGATACAGCGGCGCCATTCGGGAATGGAAAGCGGAATCCATCTATGATTGAAATAGAAGCAAATGAAAAAGCGTTCTTTTAGAGAGGAGAAATGCATTATGAAAAAGACAAGAAGACTCAGCGCTGCACTGGCAGCGGCCGTATTCGCGGCAACGACCATGGCCTTTTCCATGAGCGCCTTCGGGGCGACACAGGTACAGGCACAGCTGGCGCCCAACTTTACCATTGTAGTAGACGGCGTGGAACGGAATTTCTTCCATGTATCCGGCGAGGAAGCCCATCCGGTAGTATATAACGGCACGACCTATCTGCCTTTGCGGGCTATTGGCGAACTCATGGGCAAAAATGTCAACTGGGATCAGGATACGCTGACGGTGACCCTTTCCGGTACCCGGACAACGGCTCCCGTAACGGGCCAGGAGGATACCTCCGCGAAAGTACAGAATATTTCGGCACAGATCTGCGAGGAGTTCACGATCGTGGTGGACGGCGTACAGCGGACCTTTACAGACGCCAGCGGCAATGTGACCTATCCCATGCTCTATAACGGTTCCACCTATCTGCCTCTGCGGGCCATCGGCCAGCTCATGGGCAAGAGTGTTTCCTGGGACGGCAGCACCAAAACCGTAACGCTGACCGAAAACGGTACGCTGGTAACAGATGCCGACAGCTTTAACAGCACAACGACAACGCCCGGCACCACTGTGTCCGATACTGCCGTTTCCGGACTGCTGACTGCCGAAGAGGCAAAGAGCAAAGCCCTGGCCCACGCGGGCCTGACCAGCAGCCAGGTGACCTTTGTAAAGGCGCAGCTGGATTGGGAGGATGGCCGCCGTGTATATGAAGTGGAATTTTACGGCAAGGACTACACAGAATATGATTATGAGATCGACGCCTCCACAGGCGCGGTCCTGAGCTATGATTATGACGCGGAAAGCTATCAGGCGCCTGCCTCCGCCGGTTCCTATATTGGAGAGGCAAAGGCTAAGAGCATCGCGGTTTCCCAAGTCAGTGGCGCGACGGCCAATCATGTAGTGAAGGTAGAGTTTGACTTTGACGACGGCAGAGCCGAATACGAAGTAAAATTGATCTATGGCACTATGGAATATGAATTTGAGATCGACGCAGTCAGCGGAAAGGTGCTTTCCAAAGATATGGAGTCCCGTATATGACTAAGATAGAGAATAACGGAAAAAGGACAGGTGTTTTTCCTGCATTTGAAAAATAGAAGAAAACGCCGCTTGTTTCAAGGAACAGGCGGTTTTTTTTGCGAAGAAGTCTTTTTTTGTAGACGGAGAATAGCTGTAGCTGAGGGCAAAATAAAGAGTTTTTGGCGAAATACCTGATGCTTTTTTGGGGGATGTTAAGGAATGATGGGAAGAAAAAAAGAATCTGAAAAAGAAGGAGCGAGGGTATGGGAAAAACGTATGGATATATTCGTGTCAGTACAAGAGAGCAGAACGAGGAGAGACAGCTGATCGCTTTGCGTGAGCTGGATGTGGCCCTGGACGGCATTTTTCTGGATAAGCAGTCCGGAAAGGATTTTCAAAGGCCACAGTATCTGCAGATGGTGAAAAAGCTGAAAAAGGATGACCTCCTGTATATCAAGAGCATCGACCGGCTAGGCCGGGATTATGGAGAGATCCTGGAGCAATGGAGGATATTGACCAAGGAAAAGGGCGTGGATATCGTCGTGCTGGAGATGCCGATGCTGGATACCAGGCGGGGAAAGGATCTGATGGGGACGTTTTTGAGCGATATCGTGCTCCAGGTCCTTTCTTTCGTGGCGGAAAACGAGCGCAGCAATATCCGCCAGAGGCAGGCGGAAGGCATTGCCGCCGCAAAGGCCAGAGGCGTTCGCTTTGGACGTCCCGAAAAGCCGACGCCGGAAAATTTCGGGTATTTGGTGGAGCAGTGGAAGGGAGAAAAGATGCCGTTGAGCCGTGTGCTGGAGCTGTGCCAGATGAGTCGGGCAACGTTTTACCGGCGGTTAAAATCGACGGAGATGGGGGATGAGGATTAAGTGCCAAAAAGTACACTTTTTGAGCAATATTTCCTATCTGGCGGTAAAAACAGCATTAACAGAGAACTTCTTAATAATATGCTCAATTTTGGCATATTTTTGTAAATTCCTTGAAAAAATGTGAGAAACATGTTATAAAAAGATATACATAATTTAATTTCAAAAAGTGTACTTTATGAGTGTGATAAAATAGAAATCACATCCCGGGAAAAGCCTCTTTTTGATATGGGTTGGGCATAAATATAAAAAAGGAGGAAAGAAAATGGAAGACTCCAAAGAAAAGAATGGGGGATTATTAGAGTTTTTGGCGTTCAATTCCGGGTGTATGTATTTATCAGATCTGCGTCAGCCTAAGCTGCTCGCAAAGGTGAGAGGAGTGCTTCCTAGAATCAACCCAGTTTTATACAGTATCTGGGAATGGAACGATGCGGTTTTTTATATTACAGGAATACAGAAGAATTTTTCCACCCAGGAGGCAGCGCTGGCATATCTGGACGCCTATCTGGCTGGATAAAGAGATGGGAACAATCTAATTAAGGGAAGGGTTGATGCGACAAGGAGAGATCTTTGCCGCTTTTTTTGTATCTGTCGCGGTGCGCTGTTCTGTGGAAAAAGCCGATTTTACAGGAAAAGCGGAAGGATTGAAAAGATGACAGACAAATGACTGTGCAACGCGGACGAGCTGCTGAATTTTTTTTATAAATAATAAATAAAATTCGTCCGGTTTTTTTTAGAAAAAGTCGAAAAACCTTGAATTTTCAGCGTTTTTTCGTTTTTTTTCGGAATGGGACGATTCTTGTCTTTTTTTTGAAGAAATGGTATAGTAAAAAAAGAATTTTGCGAAAAATTTCATAGAAATGCAACATAAGAAAAGAAAAGGTGTGGAGAAGTATGAACAATCCAATAATCACCCTGGAAGGGGTAGAGAAAAAATTTGGGAATAATCACGTGGTCAAGCATATGAATCTGGAGATCGCGGAAGGAGAATTCCTGACTCTGCTGGGGCCTTCCGGCTGTGGGAAAACCACCACCCTGCGTATGATCGCCGGTTTTGAGGAAGCTACCAGCGGCATTATCAAGGTGGAAGGGGAACGGATCGAGGATAAGGAACCCTTTCAAAGAAATGTCAATACTGTATTTCAGAATTATGCACTCTTTCCTCATATGACCGTATTCCAGAATGTGGCCTATGGGCTGACCATCAAAAAGGTGCCCAAAAAGGAGATCGAGGAACGGGTCATGGAGATGCTGCGGATGGTGCAGCTGGAGGGCTATGAGAAAAGAAAGCCCGACGCTCTTTCCGGCGGGCAGAAGCAGCGTGTGGCTATTGCCAGAGCATTGGTGAACCGGCCCAAGGTACTGCTGTTGGACGAGCCTTTGGGGGCGTTGGATCTGAAGCTGAGAAAGCAGATGCAGATCGAGCTGAAGCGGCTCCAGAAAAAGCTGGGCATTACTTTTATTTATGTGACCCATGACCAGGAGGAAGCCCTGACCATGAGTGACCGTATCGCTATTATGCGGGACGGACGCATTGAACAGATGGCTTCGCCCAAGGAGATCTACGAGCATCCCGCCACACGGTTTGTGGCAGGCTTTATCGGAGAGTCCAATATTTTTGACGGTAAGGTCGTGGAAGCTAAGGACGGCTGTTTGACAGTGGAGACCGACGCGGGCTGTCTGTTGGTTCAGGGAGAGGATTTTTCTGTGGGCGAGGAAATGCATGTTTCCATCCGTTCCGAGTATTTGGAGGTATCTTCGTCTCCGGTGGCGGGATTTACTTTGCAGGGTACGGTAAAAGACTTCATTTATCAGGGCTCTGTGGTCAAGACCGCTGTTGATCTGCCGAACGGCCAGGAAGTGAAGTATTCCCGGTTTGAGCAGGACCAGACGGTTTCTCCCGGAGAAAAGGTATACGTATTCTGGCGGCCGGAAAAGGCTGTCGCCATCAAAAAGACAGAGCAGGAGGCGGTGGAATGAGTACCTATACGGCGCCGAAAAAGAAAAACCTGCTGCCCAAGATCGCTATGGCCGGGCCTGTGTCTGTATGGATGATCCTTTTTGTGACTATCCCCATGCTGTATGTTATCTTTATCAGCTTTATGTCCCGTGGGGTCTTTGGGGATGTGGTCTATGAATTTTCCACAGAAAGCTACAGCACCATTCTGGACCCGACCTATTTCCAGGTCATCCTGAAATCCTTGAAGGCGGCGGGGCTGACGACGGTATTATGCCTGTTGATCGGCTACCCCTTTGCCTATATCATTGCCAGAAAGCCCAAGGATGTGGCGGCGAAGATGATTACACTTTTGATGATCCCCTTCTGGACCAATTCCCTGATGCGTTTGAACAGCTGGCTGCTGCTGTTCCAGACCAGCGGCCCGGTGAATAATTTCCTGGTGAACACAGGCATTGTGGATAAGCCTATTTCCTTTATTTATACGGACGAGCTGGTGCTGATCGGTCTGATTACCAATATGCTGCCCTTCGCGGTGCTGCCTATGTACAGCACCATCGAAAAGCTGGAAAAATCCATGCTGGAGGCATCGGCGGATCTGGGGGCCAACCCCAGAACGACTTTCTGCCGGATTACCCTGCCCATTACCTTCCCGGGTATCTTTTCCGCCATTATCCTGACCTTTATTCCCAGTTTGGGGATCTATACCGTAACGGATATGCTGGGCGGCGGCAAGGTACTGTTTATCGGTAATATCATCAAGAACCAGTTCGGCTCCATC
The DNA here is from genome assembly GCA_944381385.1 of uncultured Anaerotignum sp. GTDB lineage: Bacteria > Bacillota > Clostridia > Lachnospirales > Anaerotignaceae > Anaerotignum. Next base: position 10,555 of record CALWKZ010000065.1, read on the forward strand.
CGGAACTGGCCGCTGGGGGCGGCGTTGTCCGTGCTTTTGATCGTTGTGACCATGCTGCTGATCTTTATTTACACCAGATTCGCCAAGATCGAAGATATGGAGGTGGTGTAAATGGATGCCATGTCCAGACGAGCGAAAAAAGAAAGAAGGAACCGCATCCTGGGGGATGTATACGCCATTTTGGTCTATGCTGTATTGTATATCCCCATCGCGGTGATGATGGCCTTCTCCTTCAATAACCAAAGATATAATTACTACTGGAACGGCTTTACGACCCAGTGGTACGGCAAGCTGCTCAATAATTCAGCGCTGCTTTCCAGCCTTTGGTACAGCCTGTTTATTGCGATTCTCAGCACTGTGATCTCCGTTGCTATCGGCACCATCGGTGCCCTGGGCCTGAAAAAATACGAGTTCCGTGGGAAGAAAGCCATCAACAATATGCTTTACATCCCTATTATCGTACCGGAGATCGTTATGGCGGTGGCCCTTTTGGTCATCTTTATGAATGTGGGACTGTCCCTTGGCCTGGGCAGTATCCTCATCGGTCACTGTACCTTCTGCATCCCTTATGCGGTAGTGACCATCAAAGGCCGTATCAGCGGCGACAGCAATACGCTGGAGGAAGCGTCCATGGACCTGGGGGCCAACCGTGTCCAGACCTTTTTTAGGGTGACGCTGCCCAATATTTTCCCCGGCGTTATGAGCGCGGCGTTTCTGTCCTTTACCCTGTCCTTTGACGACGTCGTTATGAGCAATATGCTGGCGGGGGCAAGACAGTCTACGCTGCCGGTACTGATCCTGTCCATGAATAAGAGCGGTATCACACCGGACGTCAACGCGCTGACAACCATCATGATTCTGGTCATCGTTGCGGCGATGATTTTGAATAATATCATCCAAGGCGCTCTGAAGAAGAAGAGAGCCAACTATTAAAAGGGAGGTCTTTATTATGAAAAAATTACTTGCAATGCTGCTGGTGGGTGTGATGACACTGTCCCTGGCAGCCTGCGGCGGTTCCACAGACGCGGATACCGCTACAGACGACACAAGCGCAGAAGCGAGCACAGAGCTGAACATTTATATGTGGCAGCAGTACATCTCTGATGATCTGATCGCAGCGTTTGAGGAAGAAAACAACTGTACTGTAAACCTGTCCTACATGAGCGACAACGCGGATGCCATCAACAAGCTGACAGCAGGCGGCGGCGACGAGTATGACCTGATCATGACCTGTGACGCTTACATGGAATCCCTGATCGCAGGCGGCTATGTAGAGGAGATCAATCTGGACAACGTACCCAACTCCGCAAACATCAACGACGCTTACTGGGTATCTAAGGGCTACTGCGTACCTTACCTGATGAACTACATCTATGTGGTATACGATTCCGAGACTTGCCCCATCGAGATCACAGGCTACAATGACCTGATCGATCCCGCCCTGAAGGGCCAGATCTCCACCATCGACGGCGCAAGAAACCTGTTCCCTATGGCACTGGTTGCTCTGGGCTATGACCCTAACTCCACCAACGAGGAAGAAATCGCCGCAGCTTACGAATGGCTGGTAAAATTCAACGAAAACGTAGCAGCTTACGGCAACGCGGAACAGAACCTGACCAACGGCACAGTATCCGTAGCAGTTACTTATGATGGCAACGCATCCTGGGCAATGGCAGAAAAAGACACCATCAAGATCGCTGACTTCACAGACGACGCCATCCAGTTGGGCATGGACCTGTATGTAATTCCTACCGGCGCGAAACACGTAGATCTGGCAGAAAAATTCCTGAACTACATCTGCGATCCTGAAGTTATGGCAAAGAACCTGGACGAATTCCCTTACTCCTGCCCTAACGACGCAGCAGTAGCGGCAGCTTCTGAAACATACCAGAACGACCCCGCTAGACAGTTCGATTACAAAGAAAACGTATTCTTCCAGGAAGACGTTGGCGATGCCATCACTATCTACAATGACTACTACCAGAAACTGAAAGTTGGAGAATAAGCATCATGTTAAAGTTTGAGGAACAGAAACAAATTGACAGCGTAAACGGCGCATTGGCTCTGCGTCCGCAGATCGAGGAGATTGTGGGCAAGATCTGCGCCGAAGGCTACCGCAATATCTGCTGGCTGGGGATCGGCGGCACATGGGCTTCCTGCCTCCAGGCGGAAGTACACATGAAGGAGATGTCCGCACTGGATTTCTTCGTGGAAAACGCGGCGGAATACATCACCACCGGCAATAAGTGGATAGGCCAGGGCACCATTGTGATCCTTTCCTCTGTGACCGGCAGTACTATCGAAATGGTGGAGGCGGTCAAGAAGGCACAGGCGGACGGCGCCAAGGTCTTTGGCTATATCGACAAGGAAACGGCGGCTCTGGCGGAAATGGTGGACTACTGCATTTCCTATCCTGCCAATGAACAGCTGAAATTCTTCATGACAGCGGACGCTTTTATGAAAAACGCCGGTGAGTTCCCGGAATACGACGCTTTTTACGCGGAAATGGATCAGTACCTGGCAAAGGGCCTGGTGGAAGTGGAAAAAGCGGCGGACGATTTTGCCCGGGCTTACGCCGAAAAGCACTGCGAGGATCAGCTCCATTATTTCGTAGGGGCAGGCAACCAGTATGGCGCTACGTATTCCTATGCTATGTGCTATTGGGAGGAGCAGCACTGGATCAGAACGAAATCCATCCACAGCGCGGAATTCTTCCACGGTATGCTGGAAATCGTAGACAAAAATACGCCTGTGACTGTATTTATCGGCGAGGATTCCCAGAGAAAGCTCAGTGAGAGAGTGGCGGCCTTCCTGCCCAAGGTCTGCGCTAACTATACCATCATTGACACGAAGGATTACGCCATGGCCGGCATCAGCGAAAAATTCCGCGGCCATATCAGCCATCTGGTGATGCACGCTGTCACCAACCGCATTGATGTGCATATTGAGAAGATCAACTGCCATCCAATGCCCATCCGGAGATATTACAGACAGTTTGATTATTAAGATCTGATTGTCC
>CALWKZ010000066.1 GCA_944381385.1 uncultured Anaerotignum sp.
TCCACACCGTCCACAGAAACGCCGTCCACTTCCACGATCACGTCTCCCGCCTGAAATCCCGCAGCTTCCGCAGGGCCGCCGGCAGTAACGGAAACGATCTGGCAGTATCCATCCTCGTTAACAGTAACATCCACACCGATGCCCACAAAATGCCCGCTGTTTTTTTCGGTCTGGGCCTCCATCATCTCCGCGCTCAGATAGTAGGTATAGGTATCTCCCGCGCCTGCCGCCAGGCCGGTATACATCAATTCCTCCGCCATCTGGCTGTCGAAATCATCCACATAGTTTTCCTCTAAATAATACAGCAGCGTATTGGTCTTAGCAATGCGGGCCAGCCCATCCGGCAGCCATTCCAGCGGCAGTATCCCCTGCTGCACCAGGACCCCGCCGCCAAAAAAGAGCACTGCCACAGCCGCCAGCGCCGCTCCAAAGCCTTTCCAAAAATCCTTCTTCCCCAAACTCATCGCCTCTTTGCTTTTTCTAATTTGTATCCTATGTATCCGTCCCCGTATTCATGCCCGAAACACAAAACCCCTTTCCGCCGCCGCGGCTTTGCGTAAAGGGCAAAACAGCGGCAGAAACGGAAGGGGGTCTGCTGATTTTCTCTGATGATTCTTTTATACCTGTAAATGCTTGCGGATAGAAGTCACACTGCCGACAACGCCCAGCAGGATGCCGAACAGCAGCGCCGCAGGCAGTACAAAGGAAAATACGTCTCCCGTCAGGCGGAAGCGGATAAAGTTGGCCACAAAGGGAACGTAATTATAGAACAGGCTGACGGTTTTCGCGTACAGCGGCAGCCCCAGCAGCGAAGGAATGATAGCCCCAATGAGGCCAATGATGATGCCTTCGATGATAAAGGGCCAGCGGATGAACCAGTCCGTCGCGCCTACATACTTCATAATATTGATCTCCACACGCCGGTTCACTACGGAAATCCGGATGGTGTTGACAATAATCATAACGGAGATCACACCCAGAATCAGCATCACAATGATGCCTGCGATCTGGAACACATTGCTGATCTTCACCAGCAATTCGGAAACGGACTGGCCGTATTCCACATTGTCCTCATTGATGCCCTCAATATTATGCAGGGCTGTCAAAACAGCGTCCTGGGACTCGATCTGATCCAGCTCGATCTGGAAGGAATGAGAAAGGGGATTATTTTCATCATCCAGTCCGATGAAGATATCCTCGTCGGCGCCCCATTCATCCTTCAGCTTATCCAGAGAGTCCGCCGGAGAAACGTAAGTCACGTTTGTGACATGCTCGATCTGAGAGATCTGTGTTTTCAAGCTCTCGATCTCCTCACTGGTCACATCTCCCTCCAGGAAAACGGAGATCCCGATGGAGTCCTCCATCTGATCCATCATATACTGCAGATTGCTTACCACACAATAGGAGAAGGACATAATGGAAATGCAGGCCGCTACCGCGATGATGGACGCCACGGTCATCAGCAGGTTTTTCCGCAGGCCGCTGAATCCTTCCTTTAAAAAATATCTAATTGTACTAGGCCTCATCGTCATAACCACCTTTTTCTATATCTCTGATAATGTGTCCCTTGTTCAGAGTCACTACACGCTTCTGCATAGCGTCTACAATATCTCTTGCGTGGGTCGCCATAACAATGGTCGTCCCCCGTTTGTTGATATCATCCAGCAGCTGCATGATGCCCCAGGCTGTTTCCGGGTCCAGGTTGCCGGTAGGCTCATCGCAGATCAAAATAGGCGGATTGTTGACAATAGCTCGGGCCAGCGCCGTTCTCTGCTGCTCGCCGCCGGAAAGCTGGTTGGGGTAGCTTCTGCCCTTCTGTCCCAGCCCTACCAGAGAGAGCACCGCCGGCACATTTCTGCGGATAATGCGGCTGGGCGCCTCGATAACACGCATGGCGAACGCCACGTTTTCATAAACGGTCTTATTGGGCAGCAGACGGAAGTCCTGGAACACAACGCCCAGATTCCGGCGCAGATACGGGATCTGCTTTCTGCTCAGATCATTGGTCTTTACCCGGTTAATAATGATCTCGCCGGAAGTAGGGTCCAGCTCCTTCAGCAGCAGCTTAATGAGCGTAGATTTGCCGGAACCGCTGGAACCAACGATAAATACGAAATCGCCCTTTTTAATATGTAAATTCAGACCCTCGACACCTCTTGAGCCGTTTGGGTACACCTTTGTAACATTCTGTAATCGAATCAAAACGTATCTCCCTTTCCTGAATTTTCTGCGGAAAACCGCAAAATACCCGCGGTTCCCCCTTAAAACACCATAAGATTATAGCATAAAACAAAAAGTCGAACAACCCCAAACCCCGGCAAAGACGCAAAGTTTAACCGAATTTTAGGATTTGCCCCCGAAAAAATCCATCTCTTCTTTCTCTGCGCTGCCTTTTCCCCACAAAAAAAGCGGCCTCCGCTATTTCCGGGGAACCGCTTTTCCTTCTGTTTTTTAATAGGTCATTTTGTCCATGTACATCATGTATTTGCTTACCATCAGTGTGATCTTGAAGATAATAGCGTCGTCAAAGTTGCGCAGATCCAGACCTGTCATCTTCTGCAGCTTATCCAGACGGTATACCAGCGTATTTCTGTGGATATACAGCTGACGGCTGGTCTCTGATACATTCAGGTTGTTCTCGAAGAACTTGTTGACCGTTGCCAGCGTCTCGTCGTCGAAATCATCCATGGTCAGGCCGTGGAGCACCTCTTTAATGAACATTCTGCAAAGCGGCAGAGGCAGCTGATAGATCAGACGGCCGATGCCCAGTCTTTCGTAATTGACGATATACTTGTCCGTCTCAAAGATCTTGCCTACTTCCAGCGCCATCTTCGCTTCTTTATAAGAGCGGGAAACATCCTTCAGATCCCCTACTACTGTACCGCTGGAGATGTATACCTTGCTGTTCGTTTCGGCGTTGAGGGTCTCTTCCACCACTTTGGCGATACGGTCGATCTCCTCCGGCGCTTCTTTTTCCCGCAGCTCCTTCACCAGAATGATGCTGTGCTCGTCCACCGCCGTTACAAAATCCTTTGTCTTTGCGGGGAAAATGCCTCTGACGATTTCCACTACGTTCATTTCCTTGTCTATATTCGTTTCAATGAGGAACACGATCCGGCTCACGTTGTTTTCAATATGCAGCTTTTTCGCGCGGCTGTAGATATCCACCAGCAGCAGATTGTCCAGAAGCAGATTTTTGATAAAGTTATCCTTATCATATCTTTCCTTATATGCTACCAGAAGGCTCTGGATCTGGAAAGCGGCAATCTTACCGATGCGGTAGCCTTCCTCGTCCTCGCCCTTGACCTGCACCACATATTCCGGCACGCCGTTGTCATAAATCTTAAAATACTGATACCCCAGGATCAGCTGGCTCTCCGCCTGAGACCCCACGAAATTTTCCACCGCGTCGATCTGACGCCCAATCATGTTCTCCTCCGTTGTGGCGATTACCTTACCTTCTTTTTCCACCACGCTCAGTTCTTTCCGGGTAATGTTTTTCAGCCCGTCAATGGTGCTCTGTAAAATCTGATTGGAAATCATGCGCTATCACCTCTATAAAAATATTCTCTCTTTGCAAAAGCTGCGCGAACAGGAAACTGTAAAAAATGCCGAAAACACGCCCATCTCCTGTTTATTCAAATAGCCTAGATACATTTTATAACATAATGCCAAAAAAATAAAGAGAAATTGTAAAAAAACATACAAATTCTCTTTCACTTTTATTTTTCCATAAAAAACAGGCCTTTTTTTTATTTAAACTGACCGCAAAACTCATTTCGGAATCACCAAAAGAGGTTTTTTCCTGTTGTCAGGCATTGTCTTTTTTTACTTATCCCCGATCTCGTCCCCCAAAACCTCTCGGATATCGGACACAAGGAAAAGTGCCTCCTCGTCAATATTCATGATAATACTTTTGACCGTTCCGATCTCTTTTTGTGAAAAGACACAGAACAGGATCTCCTCTCCGGTCCCCTCCACTTTCCGTCCTCCATAAAACGCCATTTTCCGGCCATTTGTATTTGCCTGCAGGGCACAGCCGATCTCCCGGCTTTTGCGGGAAATAATCAGCCCGGCCTTGGCCGCGCCGGCGCCCTCCACGACCCAGCAGATCAGCCGCTCCATCACATAAACCGCCAGCACCGCGTAGAGCGTATGCTCCACACCAAAGGATACCGTCCCCAGCAGAATGATGGCCGCGTCCATAAAAAATACCATAGAGGAAACGCTTCTGTGCTGCCACTTAATGTGGAGCAGAGAAGCCGCCAGATCCACACCGCCGGTGGTAGCGCCGCCCCGCAGCACCAGCCCCAGGCCAATGCCGCCGATGGCCCCGCCGTAAACAGACGCCAGCAGCAGGTCCCCGTGGTACATGGGCAAAAAGGATGCCAAAAACAGCATCAGAGAAAACAAAAGAGAGGTCAGTATGGTCTTTCCCACAAACTGCCTCCCCCGTATCCGCCACGCCGCGGCAAAAAGAGGGAGGTTGCACACCACATTCACCAGCCACAAAGGTACCCCAGGCCCTCCAGCCCGTCTCACCATATCGTCCAGAATGATGCCTAGGCCGGAAATGCCGCCTGCCACTAGCTGGGCCGGTTCCATAAAGTTTTGTATGCCCAAAGCCAGCAGCGCCGCCCCTGCGGGCAGATGCCAACTGATCCCTCTTTTTTCTTTTATCATCTCTGCGCCGTCCTTTCGGCGGAAATTATCTCCGCTTCTGTTTTTTCAGGACTGTCAGCGCGAATTTCGGCAGGCGCAGCATCCGTTTCCATCTGGTTGGCTGTGTGATCAGTCGATAGAACCACTCCAGCCCCAGCTTCCGGAACAGCTTCGGCGCCCGTTTCACATTCCCCGCCATAACGTCAAAGCTGCCGCCGACGCCAATGGCGATCTTTGCCCCTGTTTCTGTCAGGTGCTCATAGATCCATTTTTCCTGTTTGGGCGCGCCCAGTCCTACCAATAGTATGGACGGCGCCGCTTTTTTTATGTCCGCCAAAATCTTTTTTTCTTCCTCGGCGTCAAAATAGCCGTTGTGTCCCCCGACGATCTTCAATCCCGGATAGGTCTTTTTCATTTTTCTGGCTGCCGTTGCCGCCACGCCCGGCGCGCCGCCGAAGAAATATACCGTATGCTCTGTCTCCTCTATGGCCCGGAACAGATTCTGGGTCAGGTCATAGCCCGCCACACGCTCCTTCAGTACGATCTCGCTGTACCGTGACGCCCAGACCACGCCGATGCCGTCCGGCACCACCAGATCCGCCTTCCGCAGGATCTCCATCAATTCCCGGTCCTTCTGGGCCTCCATGACGATCTCCGGATTCGGCGTGCAGATATAATGGGCGCCGCCGTCCTCCAAAAATCCCAGGGCCTTTTCCACCGCCTCCGCCATAGTCAGCGCGTCAAAAGGCACATCCAGGATCTGCGTAATCTTTCGCATTGCTTTTCCGCCCCTTCCTTACTTCTTCTTTTTCGCCAGAAGCCGCGCCAGATACTTCTCGTTCTGATGGGCTTCCTGAAACAGCATTTTCGATTTTTCCGTCAGCTTTGCCACATACTGTTCCTTATTCTCGATAATATCCTCCACCAGAGACAAGGCCCTTTCCTCGTCGAAGTGACGCAGATCTCCGCCGTCGGGCATCTCCAGCTTTTCCAGATAATAGGCGATCTTGGGATCATACACAAAGCCCACCAGCGGCACGCACTGTCTCGCGGCAAAAATCAGGGTATGCAGGCGCATGCTCAGGATAAAATCCGCCAGAGAAATGATCCCCATGACCTCATAAGGCGAGTAATTTCCCCGCAGCACATACGCCTCCTGCTTCATTTTCTTTTTCACCTTTTCACTGATGGTCACGTCATTAGGCATCTGCATGGCCACAAAAACGATATTGCGCTGATGCTTTTCCACGATCGTATCGCACAGATCGGCAAAATGGGAAATAAAACGGTCGATCTCCTTCCAGTTTCTGACACTGACCACCACCAGCGGCTTATCCAGCGGAATGCCCTCTTTCGTCAGGATGGCTTCCGCCGCAGGTCTGTCCACGCCGTCCATAGTAAAGACAGGGTCCGCCGTCACAAAGCATTTTTTCGGGTTGACCCCCATGGAAAGCAGTTCCTCGTAGGAGTTTTCCTCCCGCAGCGTAATCAGATCCGCCTTATTGACGACCTGTTTCACCAGCCGCCGGTTCCGCTTGCCGGAAACCGGACCGATGCCGTTGGCGTAAAGCATGACCTTCTTGCGCATCATCTTTGCCGCCGCCGTAATGGAGAGATAGTACATCAGGGAACGGGTGCTGGTACTGTCCTGTAACAGAGAGCCGCCGCCGGAAAGGAGCACATCGCTCTGGCAGATGGCCCGCAGCACATCCCGCACGCCAAAGCGGTACACCGCCTCAATGCCATACTTATCCCGGGTCTCCACCGGCTTATTGGACAAAACGGTAATATGGTAATTGCTGCCCATTTCCTGAATATTCTTATGCATGGAAAGCATAATAGCCTCGTCGCCTGTATTATTGAAGCCGTAGTACCCGCTCATAACAATATGATACTGCTTCTCGTGTGTTTCCTTCCAAGCCGCTCCATAGGCCCGCACACAGTCTTGAGCCATTTTCGTTACGGAATAATACTGGAAGATCACCTCTCTGCCGTAAGCCCCGGCCTTCTGTCTCTCCTCCGCCGTCATCCGGCAGAAGCCATAGACCACATCCCGGTACAGCAGATCCTCCGCCGACATCTCGCAGCCCCGGCAGCAGAAATTGTTTTCCTGGGCCATTTCCAGCTTATCTTCGCCAAACAGGCCGATATAGCCCTCGTTCCCGGCTACGATCACGGTTTTGCCCGCCGCCATAGCCTCCAGAGCCGCCCGGCTGACGCCTACAAACACATCCGCCACGGAAACCAGCTCATTGATATCCGTTCTGGCTCCCGTCATAGTGATACATTCTCTGCCCAAAGCGGCATTGACGCCTCTGCTTTTTTCCAGCAGCTCATCAAACACATCGCCGCCGCCCACAATAATCATCCGCAGGCCGGGGATCTTCTCCGCCAGTCTGGGCGCGATCTGGATCAGCTGTCTTGCCACCAGTGCCCGGCTCTCGTCCATACGGCTCACATACACCAGCGTCGGCGTGCCTTCCTCCAGGGAAAATTCCTTCCGCACCCTACTGCCGTCCGTCTCCGGTGAAAACTTATCCGTATCAATACCGTTGATGGTCACAAAGATATTCTCGCTGCGCACCCGGTAGTTATCCATCAGATACTGCCGGATATCCTCGCTGACCGCCACCACTTTCTGGCCCCAGTTGGTCAGGTATTTCAGGCCCATGCCTGTGTAAAATACCCAATGGGCCGACGTGACAAAAGTAAAATCCATTTTTCTGTGGAGCATGCCGCAGATAAAGCCAGGGATTCTGGCATGGGAATGCACAATATCCACCTTTTCCCGCTTGATGATTTTTTTCAGCATAAAATAGGACTTCATCATCTTCAGGATGTTCCGCTGGTTCATAGGCACCTTGTAATGCCGGATGCCCGCTTCCTTCAGTTCCTTTTCATAGACACCGCCGTTGGAAGCCACCAGGATATCGTAACCCTGTTTTTTCAGTTCCTTGGAAAGTTCTACCACATGGGTCTCCGCGCCGCCGATCTCCAGCCCCATCAGTGTCATCAATATTTTGTATTTCATACTCGTCCCACCTGTCAAATGTCGATCTGTGTCACTTTAATTACAGGTTCCGCGTATTTCGTGTAGACATCCATTTCCGAATTGGCCTTCAATTCCACAATCCCGTCTACAAAATACCCATCTTCCTTTTCCACTACGCCGCCTTCTATGGTCAATGTGATGCCGTAGTAATCCGGCACCTCCACCGTAATCATGTTCCCGCTGTTGTCCAGCACGTTCTTCACTCTGGGTTCATAGCTGACACCGGTAATGGTACCGATGCAGATCCCCGTTTTTTCGTCAAATACCTGGTCGCCTTCGTGCAGCGCGTTTACCGTCGCCATACGCACCTCGTCGATAAAGGCCGTATAGGTGATCTGTCTCTGTTCCTCCGCCAGACTGGTCGCCTCCTGCTTGTTGACCACGCCGAATTTATAGGCCGCCAGAGCGATCAGCAGGATCACCACAGCTATGATGATAAAGTCTACCACATTGGGCCGTCTCTTCGCCATCATTCCTCACCGTCCCTTACTTCTACAATATATCCTTTAAAGGCGTATCCCTTGCCTTTTACGTTCAGTTCCCTGCCTACCTTCACCACTGTGCCCTCCACAGTGATATCCTGGTCCGTCTCCGTGCCGTTTCCGGTAATGGCAACGTAAATATCGCAGTAGCCGGGTACCGGTACCTTTTCATAGGTATTGGTGATTCTGTTGAAGTTGGTCTCCGTATTTGGCTCGCTCCAGACCTCCGCCACAGTACCCAGATACTCGGAGGTGGAACTATTGTATACATTCTGGCCCACCACAGGGAATTCCACCGTTTCCTCCAGCACCGCCTTGCCTTCCACCACATAGGTGTAGGTTTTTGTTTCCGCCGCGGTCTGTGTGCCCTGGCGCCCCTTGGTCCAGTATACCCCAAAGGCCGCAGCGCAGACCAGCACCAGTATAATCAGGATATCCAAGGCGTTCAGCACGCCAAATAATTTTCTGCTGTGTCTTTCCTTCATTTCTTCTCGTCCTCCATATAGAGTTTTTCCAGTCTGGCCGCCATTTTTTCCGCGGTAAAGCCTTCTTCCATCCATTCTTTGGCGTTTCGGCTCATTTTTTCATACAGCGCCTGATCCCCAAGGATCTCTTCCATGCGCCGGGCCAGATCCTCCGCGTCTCCCACTGCCACCAGAAAACCGTTTTCTCCGTGGCGCAGAACCTCGCTGACACCGCCGCTGTCTGTACCCACGGCAGGCACACCAGCACTCATGGATTCCATCAAAGACAGGCACAGCGCCTCTTCTCTGGATGTAATGACCGCCAGATCCAGTGCCGCCTCCAGCCGTTCAATCTCCTGTACAAAGCCCGTGAAAACAACTCTGCCCCGCAGGCCCATCATCTTCACCTCTGCCTCCAGCCGTTCCCGCAGACTGCCGTCGCCGATCACCAGAAAGGTCACATCCTCCCGCTTCTTTGCCAGCAGTTCCGCCGCCTTCAGGAAGGTGGCATGGTCCTTTACTTCTTCCAGTCTTGCGGCAATGCCTACCGCCAGATTTCCTTCCGGCACGCCGTAGGAAGAAAGGATTGCCTTTTTTTCCTCCACGGAAGGAGCGGGGATCATGTCAATGCCATTGTAGAGCACCACGATCTGTGCCGGATCCGTGCCGCCGCCGATCATGCTGTGCCGCACCGCCTTGCTGACGGCGATGATGCAGTCGCTGTATCGGTGGTTCACCATACGCTTCGCCAGCTTTTTCAGGGTGTTTTTCTCCGCCGCCTCCATACAGTGCTTCGTATGGAAAATGCGGGGCACGCCTGCCTTTTTGGCCGCCATTCTGGCCGTCAGACTGGCATGGGTATGGACGATATCCGGCTTTTCCTCCCGGAACAGCTCCGTCAGCGGCTCCAGGGCCTTTTTGTCAAAGGAACGGTCCTCCATGGATGCCATGGAAATGACCGGAAATCCCATTTCCTCCACCGCGGGCGCCAGCCGGCTGCCCTCCGGCAGCACTACCCGCACATCGAAGCGGTCTTTGTTGCAGTATTTCAAATAATACAGAAGCCATCTGCCGGCGCCGCCGATATTTTTGTCCGTCAATACATGATAAATCTTCATTTTCTCTTGTGCCATGTTCTCTCTCCCAATCTTACGCCGGCCATCCCGATGCCCAGAACGCACCAGAACAGCAGGACGATACTGTAATCAAACCAGATATGGTCCGTCATGCCCTGCAGCAGCAGACCGCCGAAAGCGCCGAATACCGCCGCCAGGATCATATGATAACGCCGGGGCGCTCTGGCCATGGCGCTGTAGGATTTCTGGAAAAAGAACACCAGCAGCAGCACCAGGATCAGAATCCCCACGATGCCCAACTCTATAAATTCCTGCAAAAACAGGTTATGCACATGATAAGCGTTGGCCGCTTCCAGCGAGAACAGCGGATAGATCTCATTGAAGGCGTCTACCCCAATGCCCGTCTGCCAGTAGTGGCGCACAATATCCATCCCCGCCTGATAAATAGAAAGGCGGTACTGAGACGAGGAATCGCTCATGGTAATAGACGACAGCAGCCGTTCCCACAAACTCTGGGGCAGCACAAAAGGCATTGCCAGAAGCCCCACAATCCCCAGCGGGATCAGCCGCCGTTCCGCCAGCAGCACGAACAGCCCCGCCGAGAACATGAGCCCCAGCATAGCTCCTCGGGAATTGGTAGCCACCAGCCCCATACAGATAATGCCGAAGCATGCCAGATAGAACACTCTGCCGGCCCAGTTGCGCACCTTCCACAGCATACCGGCCGCCAGAGAACCGATCACGATCAAATACTCTCCTAAAACATTAGGATTTTGGAAGGTTGCGTATGCTCTGGTGGTAATGTCAAAGCTGTCGGCGTCCACCCAGGCCGCGTCCATCTCTACCCCCACCACATACTGATAAATGGCGTAAAGGGCAATGAGCACCCCTGCCGCCACCAGCACAAACAGCACCAGATCCAGCTTCCGTTCTGTGTCAATGCAGTCCTTGCAGACAAAGAACATGGCCATAAATACCAGGAATACAGCCATAACCTGCAAAGCCCTGGGGAAATGGTAGCTGGTAAAACTGCCATATACAATGCAAAGGGCGAACAGACCTACAAATACACTGACCAGCCCTGTTTTCTGGATGCGGATACGCCCCATCCATAAATTGATCAGATACAGGCCGATGATTCCCAGACAAAGCACCACCAGCAGCATCGTCGGCAATACCGGAATCGCCAGTGCCACCACACAGATGCAAAGGATCAGAAAATTTTCGTTGCAAAGGCGCAGGATACCGCTTTCCGCCGCCAGAGAAGCCAAAAGCCCTCTCTTTTCCGCCACGGCCTCGCCGCCTCTCCAGGAGAGCCGCCGCCAGATACGGGGGATACGGCTTCGCTCCGCCCGCAGGCCAAAATCCCAGTCCCTGCGGAAAAAGCCGAAAATGGCGCTTTCCCGGAAGGCTCTGCCTACGGCCTGTCCCAGCCTGTGATACGCCCTGTAGGTCAGACTGGCGGACCAGATGCCCCAGAACCAGATCACGGCTGCCTGTATGATGCGGAAGAAGAAGCTGTCCTCGATCCACGCGGAAATCCTGTCTGTCATACCCATTTTTCCTTTCTGTTCCTCTTTCTGTTCCTCCTTCTGCTCCGGCTGCGCGCCCTCCTCCAAAGAAGGCTTCCCATGCCGCAGCAGCTTTCTTGCAATATCAAAGGCCATCCGGCTTTCCTCTACCCGGAACAAATACGTCAGCGCCATATAGACTACAACGCCGATGCCCGTCGGAATGCATACCAGAATCAATCTTGTAATCAGTCCGTCCGCCAGCCTTGCCGCCAGGAAACGGTAGGGCAGCCATACACAGACCAGCATCACCCCGGCGCAGAAGGCCATTTTGCACAGATCCCGCACCAGCGCTCCGTCCAAAATCCCCGGATATTTCTTTACGGTGGGCACAAAGAGCACCAGCGCCGCCACCGTAGAGGATACGGCGGAGGCCAGGGCCAGACCGCCCAGTCCCATAGGCTCCATCAAAAGCACACAGAGGGCGGCGTTGACCGCAATGGAAAACACCCCTGCCACCAGCGGCATTTTCCCCTCCTGCTGGGCGTAAAAAGCCCGGCTTAGGATGGTCTGCACGCCATAGCCGATCATACCGATGGAGAAGAAGCAGAGGGCCGTACCCGTCAGTTCCGTCCCCACAGCGTCAAAGCTGCCTCTCTCGTAAATCAGCTTTACAAAAGGCTTGCTCAGTACCATGACCCCCACCATCATAGGGATCAGGAAAAACATCATGGACCGCAGAGTCACCCGCACCGTCTGACCGAAATCCTCACTGTCTCCCGTGATCCGGGACAGCTTGGGAAATACCAGATTGGCGATCGCCAGTACAAATACGCCCACGATGATCAGATACAGATTATTGGCATACTGCAAAGCCGTGTTGCCGTAAGAAAGCGTCGTTCCCGTCATATCCAGAAGGGAGGCGAAACGATTGTTAATCAGAAGGTTGATGGGCTGGATCCAGGTCCCTACCATGACCGGCAGCATCAGCACCATGATCTTTCGGATGCCCTCGTCCCGGAAATGGAAGCTGGGCCGGTAATGGTACCCCTTTTTTCCCATAGACGGGATCTGCATCAGCGCCTGCAGGCCCCAGCCGATCAGAAAGGCTACCGCCAGGCCATATACGCCGAAGCGGTCGTTCCACAATATATAATAAATGATAATGACGGCATTGGAGGCTACGCTCAAAGCCGCCGGAATATTGAACTCATCCAGAGACTGCAAAATCCCTACAAAAGAAAAGGCTACGCCCGTAAAAAATATGGTAGGGAACATAATCCGGGAAAGTCCCGCCGCCAAAGCCGTGGTCTCCGCGTCAAAGCCGCCGGCAAAGAGCCATACAAACTGGCTGGAGAACACCTCGCAGACCAGCGTCATCACAATGGTCACCGCCCCCATCAGGGTAATGAACCGATTGGAAAGAGCGAAGGCTTCTTCCTTCCCCTTTTTCTGCAAATACTCATTGAATATGGGAATAAAGCTGGCGGAAATAGCCGAAGCGAAAACGGCGTCAAAAAATGTCCTGGGCATCAGACTGGCAATGGTAAAGGCATTGGCCTCCATGCCGTTGCCGTAATTGGCCGCCAGCAGCTGCTCCCGGACCAATCCCAGCACCTTCCCGAACAATGTAATCAGCATCATAAAGCTCACGGCTTTTACCGCGCTGTTTTTTTTCTGTTTTGTCATGATTTTGTCACCTGAAAATTTATTTATTCTTTCCCGCATACACAAGGAAAGGTGGGCAGAGAATATCTACCCACCTTATACTACCGTATTCTGCGCTATTTTACAAGAAAAGCCGCAAAATTTAAGAAACTTTCCCTATTTTCAGACCTTCACCGCTTCATAGGTCAGGTCACTGCCGTCCATGCGGAATTTCAGCAGATACGCGGTGTTCGCTCTGCCGTCCGCTTTCCACAGATTCGGCAGGTTGATGTATCTGACGCCGTCCTTATTGGATGCCCAGTAAGCGTTTCCGGCACAGGATACCACAAATACATTTTTTCCCTGATCCACATATTTGTTCAGGATCGCCCGGAAGTAATCCGCCTCCGCAGCAGAGGTAAAATCGGAAGGCGTCTTGTCCATGACAATAATGATGTTGTCATTATTGGCCGCGTCCAGATCCGCTGTAAATTTCATATACTGAGAAGCATTGGTGGCACGGATGCCGCCGTTGGCCGCGGACATCATCACCACGCTGGCGCCGCCCCGGTTCAGGAA
>CALWKZ010000067.1 GCA_944381385.1 uncultured Anaerotignum sp.
GGCTTCCGCTGTCTGGGGGATAAAATGGCCGGCGGAGACCAGATTGATATTATGAAGGCCCCGGGCCTGCTGTTCCAGAAAAATTTCCGCCAGTCTGGAAACGGAGATCTCCATGCCGTGCTCTTCCTGGGAAATATCATGGTTCTGGCAAAACACACAGCGAAGGTTGCAGTGGGAAAAAAAGACGGTGCCGGAGCCTTTTTCGCCGCTGATAGGAGGCTCTTCCCAAAAGTGGGCGGAGACCAGCGCTATTTTTGGCCGCAAGGGCGCGCCGCAGAAGCCTTTTTTCCCGGCGGTGCGGTCGATGCCGCAGGCTCTGGGACAGACCGTACAGTGTGCCAGGGCGTGCAAGGTAGTTTCTTTCATGGGAGGTTGCTCCTTTTCAAAAACGTGGGAAACAGGTTCTCTTTTGCCGCGGCAGAGCCGAAGGATGGAAATCCGCAGGGGCCCGGCACGGGGGAGAACGAGTTTCCTGGATATTATACCATATTTAACACCACTTTCCTATGGCAAATATTTTTTTGGCGTGATAAAATGCAGTTGTACCGGACAAAGGGAAAGAAACGGAGGGGAAGCCCATGCGGGAATACGCTTTGCGGCCGCAGGAGAGCGTGGTAAGGATCGTTTGTGACTGCTGCGGGAAAGAGATTAAGGAACAGGACGACCATCTGCATATTGAAAAAACCTGGGGATATTTCTCCCGAAAGGACGGAGCGCATCACCAGTGGGATATTTGTGAGGACTGCTATGACAAATGGACAGCGGGCTTTGGGCAAAAGAAATGAGGAAACACAGGAAAACAGGAGGACTAGCCGGAAAGGAAGGTTCTCCTGTTTTTTTGTACTGTGATTTTTCGTTGTTTTTTTCGGCGGAACAGTATACAATAGAAAGGAATGTGGGAGGTGGCTTATGAAAGGATACGCGGACGCCCATTGCGATACGGCGGTAAAGCTCTTTGAAAAAGGCGGAGCGCTGCGAAAGAACGGACTCCAGCTGGATCTGGAGCGGATGGCCGCATTTCCGGGCTCACTGCAGGTGTTCGCCCTGTGGCTGGACCCGAAATATTACCCCATCGCTTTGCGGCAGACTATGAAATATCTGGCCTTTTACAAAAAAGAGCTGGAACGGAACAGGGATTTGATCCGTCCGGTATTTACATACGAGGATATTTTGGAAAATCAGAAGGAAGGCAGGCTTTCGGCGCTGCTTTCCCTGGAGGGCGGCGAGGCCCTGGAAGGGGAAACGGCGGTGCTGGAGGTGTTTTATGAGCTGGGTGTACGGATGATGACGCTGACATGGAACTACCGCAACCAGATCGCCGACGGCGTTCTGGACGGGGAGACCGGCGGCGGGCTGACACCCTTCGGCAAAAGTGTGATACGGAAAATGGAAGAGCTGGGCATGGCGGTGGATGTATCTCACTTATCGGACGCGGGATTTTACGACGTTGCCAAATGCACGGAAGGCCCGTTTTTGGCCAGCCATTCCAATGCCAGAGCGCTGTGCGCTCATCCCAGAAACCTGAGTGATGACCAGCTGCGGATTTTGCGGGAGCGGGACGGTTTTGTGGGACTGAATTTTTATCCGGCTTTTGTGGCGGAAAAAAATGAGGTCACCCAGGAGGGTCTTTTCCGGCAGCTGTATCATCTGGTGGAGAAGGCCGGCGAGGACCATGTGGGTCTGGGCAGTGATTTTGACGGCATCGACAGGACGCCGGCGGATCTGCGGCAGGTGGAGGAGATGGCCTCCTTCCTGGAACGGATGGAAAAGGAATTCGGCAGGGAAACGGCGGCAAAGCTGCGGCAGGAGAACCTGCTGGCGGTATTGGGCAGGATTTTGAAATGAGGTGCGATGATGAAGGTGATCATTCAGGCCGTAGTGACGGCCTTGGTACTGTTTACGGTCTGCATCGGTTTTCTGGTGGGGTTCGCGCCCCATCCGCTGGAAAAAGACGGACTGAGAGCGGATTTTCTGGAGCAGGCCACAGCGGCGGGGCTTTCCGACGCGGAGGGATATGTATTGGTAGAGGAATCCTACTATAACAGCGTCAGCTTTTTGATGGAGGATGTGGACGGAAAACGGGCTGCAGGCAGCTATGTCCGCAGCGTCCTCTTTGACAAATACAAGGAAAACGCTTTTTATACAGAAGGCTGGGGCGATGGGGAAAATGTCGTTTTCAAAGATAAGGTCAATGACGGCATGATGAAATACAATGTGACATATACCTTTGGGGCGGAGCCGTCGGTGACGGCCGACGACCAGGCACAGCCGGTGCTGTACATGAAGGTCTTTGGCATCTGTTTTGCCGCCATGATCTTTTTCCTAGTGAAAATGCAGATGGAAAAGAAGCGGCAGAAAAGATTGAAATAACAGAGAAGGCGCCGGAAACGGCGGAAAGAAACGGGAGTTTTTACAAAAGACAGGAGGAAAACATATGGAATTATCAAAAAGAGCAATGCAGATCAAGGCGTCCAGCACACTGGCTATTTCCGCGAAGGCGGCGGAGCTGAAGGCGGAGGGGAAGGATATGGTGACCTTCGGTGTTGGGGAGCCGGATTTTGATACGCCCGCTCATATCCGGGAAGCGGCAAAGAAGGCCATGGATGAGGGCAAGACGAGATATACACCGGCGGCCGGCACCATGGCCCTGCGGCAGGCCGTATGCAGAAAGCTGAAAGAGGACAACGGCCTGGACTATGAACCGGCACAGGTCATCATCAGCAACGGCGCGAAGCATTCCCTGATGAACACATTTATGGCGATTTTGAATGACGGGGACGAGGTCATCATTCCCGCGCCTTACTGGCTGAGCTACTCGGAGATGGTAAAGATCGCCGGCGGCGTGCCTGTGATTGTACATACGAAAAAAGAAAACGGCTTTATGCTGACAAAGGAGGAAATGGAGGGGGCCTATACAGCGAAAACAAAAGCGCTGATCCTGACCAGTCCTTCCAATCCTACCGGCATGATCTCCTCTTTGGAGGACTTGCAGATGGTGGCGGATTTTGCTGTGAGCCATGATATTTTTGTGATCTCCGACGAGATCTATGAAAAGCTGATCTACGCGGAAGGAAAGAAGCATATCAGCATTGCGTCTTTGAGCAAGGAAATCTACGACAGAACCATTGTGATCAACGGCGTTTCCAAAAGCTATGCCATGACTGGCTGGAGAATCGGCTACGCGGCAGCGCCTTTGGCGGTGGCAAAGCTGATGGCGTCTTTGCAATCTCATATGGCGTCCAATCCCAACTCCATCGCCCAGGAGGCGACTGTGGCGGCGTTGGAAGGCCCCCAGGACTGCGTGGAGGAAATGCGCCAGGAGTTTGCTAAGAGAAGAGACTATATCTATGAGAGAGAGGAAGCCATCCCTATGATCTCCGCTTTGAAGCCGGAGGGTGCTTTCTATTTGTTTGTGGATGTATCCGGCACTTACGGGAAAAGCTATAAAGGCCGGGAGATCCAGTCCGCGGCGGATTTCGCTTCTGTACTGCTGGATGAGAAATTTGTGGCGGTAGTGCCCTGCGCGGACTTTGGCATGCCCGACTATATCCGTCTGTCCTATGCTACCAGCATGGAGCTGATTAAAAAAGGCATGGACCGTATTGAGGAACTGGTTCTGGGACTGGCGTGATCTTCGGAAAGAGGAGGGAGCCTATGGCTTATGAGGTTTTGGAGAGTAAGGTGACTTACGAGGGCAAGATTGTAAAGGTGACTGTGGATAAGTTACGGATGCCGGACGGAAGAACGGCGCTGCGGGAAACGGTGATCCGGGACAAAAACGCGGCGGCGGTGCTGCCGGTGGACGCGGACGGGAAGATCATATTTGTCAGACAGTACCGTCATGCCTTTCAGGAGATACTGCTGGAGATCCCGGCGGGGATGCTGGAGGAAGGCGAGGACCCTATGGAGGGCGTTGCCAGAGAGCTGGCGGAAGAAACAGGGAATCTGGCGGGCAAGCTGGAATATATTTGTGAGCTGTATCCTACGGTGGGCTACTGCACGGAAAAGATATACCTGTATTTCGCCTCGGAGCTGACACCCTGCCAGCAGTGTCTGGACCCGGATGAGTTTATCGAGATCGAACGGTATACGCCGGAAGAAGCTGTGGAAATGATCCGGAAGGGCAGCATCAAGGACGCTAAGACTGTGGCGGCGATTTTTGCGTACCAAATGGGTCATAAATAAAAAAGACGAGCCATATCCTTGTAGCAGGAAACAAGACTGCGAGGGGTGAGGCGATGAAAACAAAACAGAAGGAATGGATGAAAAGAGGGCAAATGATATTTGGTATTGTTTGCCTTTCTTTTATTTTAGGAGCGGCCGGCGGCGCCGCGGCGGCAAATTTGATCGGGCAGAGCGGCCGGGAAGAATTGGCGGCGGTATTTCAGGGGGTATTGGATACCAGTACGCCGGCGGGTTTTGGCTATGTGTTCTGGAAATATTTCAAATACGATCTGCTGATCTGGGCTGGAGGATGGCTGTCTATGGGTATTTTTCTGTCGGGCTGCGTGTTTTTGTTCCGCAGTATTTCCCTGGGGTTTACCTCCGCCATGCTGATGAGTGCTTATGGAAAAGAGGGTGTGCTGCTGGCGGCATCGGCGCTGCTGCCCCAGAATCTGATTTTGATCCCGGTATATGTACTGATGATGACGGCGGCGATGTATTATATGGGAACCTGGGAGGAAAACGGCGGCAGGAAGCGGGCCGGAAAACGGGAAAAACGGCGGCGGCAGACAGAATACTGTATTCTTCTGGCAGGCTCTGTGGTGTTGATGGTGGCGGCAGGCGCCATAGAAGTGGGGCTGATTCCCTTGTTTATGGAGGGCGTACAGCTTTTTTCATGATTTTTTGGGGATAAAATGGTGAAAATATAACAAAAAATGGAAGAAGGCCCTATTTTTACGGAAAAAATGTCGACAAGGAGGAGAAAACAACATATAATTTTAAGTGAAATACGGAAGAAGGGGTTCGTTTTCTATGAAACAGGATTTAGCGGATTTCACAGGATATTTGCGGGAAGTAAAGAAGTCCTCCGAAAATACCATACAGTCCTATGCCAGAGATCTGAAAGGGTTCTTTCGATTCATGGAGGGGATCGGTATTGAGGATGCGGCGCAGATCAACCGTACCAATATCATGGCTTATGTTTATGAATTGCAGAAGGAGAAAAAAGCCGCTGCGACAGTTTCGCGCAGTATTGCTTCCGTGCGGGCTTTTTTCTATTTTCTGATGCGTTGCGGCAGTGTTTCGGAGAATCCCGCCGCACAGATAGAGGCGCCCAAGGCGGAGAGGAAAATGCCTTCCGTCCTTCCGTTGGAAAAAGTAGAGCTGCTGCTGGAGCAGCCCAAAAGCAGTGATGCCAGAGGCATGCGGGACAAGGCCATGCTGGAAGTGCTTTACGCTACGGGAATCCGAGTTTCCGAGCTGGTTTCTCTGAAAATGGAGGATGTGAATCTGTCCTTTGAGTATATCCGCTGTCAGAAGGGCGGAAAGAGCCGGATGATCCCCATCGGGTCCAAGGCAAAGGAGGCCTTGTGGATTTATCTGAAAAAGGGGAGAATAGAACTGCTGCAGGACCCGTCGGAAAGCTGCGTTTTTTTGAATTATAGCGGAAAGCCCATGACAAGACAGGGATTTTGGAAGATCGTAAAAGGTTATGCCGGGCAGGCGGGGATCGAGGAGGAGATTACGCCGCATGTGTTGCGCCATTCCTTCGCGGCGCATCTGATCGAAAACGGCGCCGATCTGCGGGCGGTACAGGAAATGCTGGGGCATTCAGATATTTCCACCACACAGATCTATATGAAGCTGACGGAAAACAAGCTGAAGAGCGTATATGCCAAAGCGCATCCGAGAGCATAAATTAGAAAAAAAGAGCCTATTTCTGATTAGGAAATGCTTCTAAGGATAAATAACATCGCCGGAATCCTTTGCGTGACAAGGGGTTCCGGCGATCGCTGCTTTCGAGCGGTTTTTGGCTGTTGCAGGGCAAAAGAAAAAGCCGATGTTTTTCATCGGCTTTTTGTTTGTCCATATGATAAATCTGATGGGATCAGATTTCAATCTTTGCCCCCATGAGTTTCGCAAATTCGGCAACGATAGCAGAGTCACCGGGCCATGCGGGTGCAGTAACCAGATTGCCGTCTACGACCGCTTTATCAGCGTCAACGGGTACATATTCGCCGCCTGCCAGTGTGATGTCAGGGCCTACAGCGGGATATGCGGTTGCTTTTCTTCCTTTCAGTACATTGGCTGCGGTCAGGATTTGAGGACCATGGCAAATTGCGGCAACTGGTTTGTTCGCAGCGAAGAATTCCTGAACAATTTCAATTACTCTGGGTGTCAGTCTCAGGTACTCGGGAGAACGGCCGCCGGTGATAAACAGACCAACATAATCAGCTGTGTTTACAGCGTCAAAGTCAGCTGTTAAAGCGAAGTTATGACCTCTTTTTTCGGAGTATGTCTGTTCTCCTTCGAAGTCATGGATTGCGGTACGAATAATGTCACCTGCTTTTTTATCGGGGCAAACTACATCAACCTGATAACCCAGAACCTGCAAAGCCTGGAATGGTACCATGGTTTCATAATCTTCTGTGAAATCCCCAGCCAACATCAGAACTTTTTTTACCATTTGAATCTCCTCCTTTTTTGCCCAAGGGCACATATATTTCTATGTGAATATATGTTATGTATTTCTATACATACATTATAAACCCCCTGTGGGAAAAAGGCAATACTTTGATGAATCATTCACAAAAAAACACTGTATACGAAACGGCTTGAAACAAGGGGAAAAAAAGAGTACCATGTAGAAAAAAGGAGGCGGAAGTAGATGAAAGGCTATCAAGGGGCAATCTTTGATCTGGATGGGACCCTGCTGGATACTTTGGGGGATCTGGCGGACAGTATGAACCATATATTGCGTAAGTATGAGCTGCCGGAACGGACATATGAGGAAATGGCGGATTTTTTGGGAAACGGCAGCGCTTATTTTCTGCGGATGGCTTCCGGAGGAAAATGGGAAGGTGCTGTTTTTGATCAGCGGCTGGCGGAGTACAAGGGGTGGTACCAGGGGCATATGGACCAAAAGACGGGGGCCTTCCCGGGGAGTCTGGAGCTGCTGGAGGAACTGGAGAAGAAAGGAATTCGGCGGGCGGTGGTATCCAATAAATTTGACAGCGCCGTCAAGGAACTATGTCAGAAGCATTTTGGAGACAGGCTGGATTGCGCGCTGGGAGAAGGCAACGGGCTGCGGCCAAAGCCGGCGGCGGATATGATCTTAGCGGCGGCCCAGACCATGGGACTGAGGCCGGAGGACTGCGTTTTTGTAGGCGATACGGAGGTGGATCTGGCGGCTGCGAAAGGGGCGGGCATGGACTGCATCGGCGCGGCCTGGGGCTTCCGGGGCAAGAAGCGGCTGGAGGAAGCCGGCATGGAGCGGATCGCAGAAAGCTGGAAGGAATTGGGGGAAATGATCTCCGGAGAAAGCTAACAGAAGGCCTGACCGGGACAGTAAAACGGAAAAAGAGAAGGCGCGGAGCCTTTGCCGGGGAACCGGTGAAGCATCACGCGCCTTTTTTCATATGTTTTTATTTCAGGATGACATTGTGGAAGGTCTTTTTGCCCTTCTGTACCAGCAGCTTGCCGTCAGTGAACAGGTCCGCCGTAACTTTGAAGTCTACGTCTGTCACGGGTTTTTCCGCCAGCCTTACGCCGCCCTGCTGTACGGCACGTCTGCCTTCGGAACGGGAAGGCACTACGCCGATGGTGGTCAGCAGTGTAAGGATATCCATGCCTTCTGCAAAATCAGCGGCAGGCAGCTCTGTGGAAGGAGCGGAAGCGGTAGCCGCGCCCTTGCCAAACAGCGCCCTGGCTGCTTCCTGTGCTTTGCTGGCTTCTTCTTCGCCGTGTACGATCTTTGTCAGCTCGAAAGCAAGCACTTCTTTTGCCTTGTTGATTTCGCTGCCTTCCAGAGCGCCCAGACGGCGTACCTCGTCCATGGGCAGGAAGGTCAGCAGAGCCAGGCATTTTTCCACGTCTTTGTCGCCGATGTTTCTCCAGTACTGGTAGAATTCGTAAGGAGATGTTTTTTCAGGGTCCAGCCATACAGCGCCGCTGACGGTCTTGCCCATTTTTACGCCTTCGCTGTTGGTCAGCAGCTTGAAGGTCATGCCGTAAGCGGGTTTGCCTGTTTTGCGGCGGATCAGCTCTACGCCGGCGATGATATTGGACCACTGGTCGTTGCCGCCCATTTCCAGGGTGCAGTTGTATCTTTTATTCAGTTCATAGAAGTCGTAGCCCTGCATGATCATATAGTTGAATTCCAGGAAGGACAGGC
>CALWKZ010000068.1 GCA_944381385.1 uncultured Anaerotignum sp.
CTATGCAGATATGCAATCTTTTTCCAAACTATTCGCTATGGATATGGTACTTCTTACACTTTCTGGAAATGGTGGACTGGTCTGTCTGCAAAGCCGCCGCCGCTTTTGCGCCGCTTTTATATTTTTCCAAATATTTTTCCAGCAGCTTCTTTTCATAAGCGGCAATCATTTCTTTCAGGCTGGCGCCTTCTGTTTCCTGTTCCGGCGTAAAGTTTTCCATTTCGCCGCTGTCCTCATCCTGAATCCTGTAGGCGGAGGCAGCATCCGCCGCCGTGATCTGGTCTCCCTGACTCATGATCACCATCCGTTCCACCACATTGCGAAGCTCGCGCACATTTCCCGGGAACCGCTGTCCCGCCAAATATTGCAGCGCGTTCTTCTGGAAGGTTTTTTTCATATGATATTTTTCATTATCCTGATCCAAAAAATGGTACAGCAGCGGGATAATATCCTCCGGTCTCTCATCCAGCCCCGGCAAAGCGATCCCTATTACATTCAAACGATAATACAGATCCTCCCGAAATGTTTTTTGTTCTATCATCTGTTTTAAATTGGCATTGGTAGATGCCAGCAGGCGAAAATCCACCTGGATATCCTTATTGGAGCCTACGTGCCGTACAGACTGGGTCTGCAACACCCGCAGAAGTTTGGACTGCAGTGAAAGGGGCAGTTCTCCGATCTCATCCAAAAGCAGTGTCCCCTTGTGCGCACTCTCGATCAAGCCTTTTTTGCCTTTGGGATTTCCTCCTGTAAAGGCGCCGGCCTCATACCCGAATAATTCGCTCTCCAGCAGCTGCTCCGGAATAGCGGCACAGTTGATTTTGATAAACGGCTCCTGACTCCGTCTGCTGTGGGCATGGATCAAATTGGCGATTACTTCCTTCCCGGAACCGGAAGGCCCTGTAATCAGCACCGTAGCGTCGCATTCTGCCACCTTTGTAGCTACTTCCACGATCTTTTCCATCTTTTTGCTGCGGTATATGATTTCTCCCGATTGATTCAGCTTCTGCCGCAGCAATTTATTTTTTGTCGTCAGCGTCTTATTATTATCCTCCGCCTTCTGAAGCTCGTCCCGGAGTTTGATCAGCTCCGAAGCGTCCAGCAGATAATTTATCACATAAACAATATCCCCTTTTTCATCCATCACCGGTATAGCTTTTACCTGGAAGAAGCGGTCTTTATGGGAGGAGACCTGATTGATCCAAACAGGCTGTTTTTTTTCCAGAGAAATCAGCGTCGCCGATTCGGAGATCAATTTTTCCTCCGCGATCTCTTTCATGGTCCGTCCCAGATACAGTGCCGGATCATGACCCGTTATCTGGCGGTGAGTGGCATTAAGAAACAGCACACGTCCTTCTCCATCCGTAATATTGATGCCTAAAAAAGGATTATTCAAAAGCTCATTGACCAATGTATATTCCAAATCTTTTGGGATTTCCTGCGGTAATTTATGATCCATACGCATCCCACCTTTCTTCTTAACACACGATATCAAACAACTCCATTCTGATTTTGACGGAAGTACCTTTTCCATGTGGTTATCTTTCTTAATCGTTTTTTTGACAAATCCAGACTGTGCCGTCCTGCCGGCAGATTTTCCCACATATTTACTATATTTTACAGTCTAAAGAATACAGTAAGGGGAGAGTCAATAAATTTTTCTTTGCGAAGGCTCTTTTTTTGGAAAAAGCGAAAAACCTTCCCTTTGCAGGAAGGTTTTTGCTGTATAAAGCCACAGAAGAAGCATTTCCGTCTCCTGCTGCGGCAAAAAGCAAAGGCTGGAATATCCAGCCTCTCTGCTTTTGTGATATATTTATTTGGTCATGCCAGAAGTTCTCTGTTTATAGAAAACTCTTTTTTCCTCATACATGCTTTGATCCGCTTCCTCAAACTGCTCTTTGATGCTGCAGCTGCCGTTTCTCCAGGAAATGCCCGCAGCAAAGCTGATGCCTTCTTCCTTCATTTCCTTTTTAACAGCGTCTATCTTCTTTCTGAATTCTTCCTCAGACAGCTCCTTTTCAATTACGGCAAACTCATCTCCACCGGTACGGTATACCTTATTCTCAAAAGCACTCCACAGATGCGCCGCCATATTGCAGATCAAAGCGTCTCCCGCGCTGTGTCCAAATTCATCATTGACTTTTTTCAAGCCGTTTAAATCAAAATAAGCAATTCCCAGCTGCTTCAAATCGGAAGTACGTTCCTCCTCCAAAGCTGTCACAAATTTATTCCTGTTGTAGACACCGGTCAGCATATCCTGATAAATCATTCTTTGGAGCTTTTTCGTCTGTTCCTGAATCTGCTCCTGGAGATACTGATAAGACTGATAGCCTATCTTCGTAGGAAAACCCATTTCTTCCTCCATCATTTCCTGATAAGGGTTGGAAATATGTATATGGGTACATTTAGGAGAATCCCCCATCCAACGGAATATAAGGGTTAAACGCTGATGGACCCGAAGGAAAACCTTCGTCGAAGGGTCCGTAACAATCCAGGCCTTCCCGCTGCACAAATAAGCTCCCGGTGCGATCTCCTGCACCTGGTATTCCTCCTCCGTAATGATACATTTCGGCACCATTCCGACAAATTGACGGAATATTTTCGCTACATTTTCCACGCCGCTTGCGCTTTCCTGCTCTCCCGCGCCGATCCATATAATATCCTCAGCCATCTGCTCAATAAGAAATTCTGAATCATTCTCACAATAATGCTTACGAATCATAGCGCTCGTCAATTCCCTGAGCCTTTGACATCTTTGCTCTTGGTTTAAACGCCCCATCCCATCACCTCTTTTGTTGCTACTTACCTGATCTTATTTTACAGAAAATACCAGCCTCAAAAAACCGGAAAACAATTCCTGCACAATGCAATATCAGGTATATTTTTTCATGATCCTTCGTAAAAAAGAACACCTTTGTATCCTCAAACCATATACTTCGCGTTAAAATCCTCCGCGATCATCGGCTTCGCGTAGAAGTAACCCTGACCATAGTCACAGTCCATAGAAGTCATGTTGTTTTTATCCTCCTGTGTCTCGATGCCCTCCGCAACGATGGAGATTCCCAGCGTCTTGGCAAACATAACGATCTGCCGCAGTATGGTCTGCCGGCGTTTATCGTCGCCGCCCGATGCCTTCCGCAGGAAGCCCCGATCCAGCTTCAGCTCATCAATCCTCAGCTGGTACAGCATATTCAGCGAAGAATAACCGCTTCCAAAGTCATCCATGGACACTTTAAATCCTTTTTCATGAAGCGCCTCGATCTGACGGTTCAAAAAAGTTACGTCATTTTCCGCAACGCCTTCCAGAATCTCCAGTGTGATCAAAGAAGGCGGAACATCATATTTTTTTACGATATGCTCCAGATTAGCCGGATAATTCCCGTCGGAAAACAGCAGCTTCGACTGATTTACAGATATGCCGATCGGCTTGATCCCGGCGTCAATCCATCCCCGGATCTGTTTACACGCCTTTTCCACCATATACATATCCAGCTTCAAGCAGAAACCATTTTTCTCAAACAGTGGAATAAATTCATTTGGATAGCGATAAGATCCATCCGGGTTCTGCCAGCGCACCAACGCTTCCGCTCCTATCAGTGTATCATCCTTCAGGCTGTATTTCGGTTGTAAAAATAACTTAAATTCTTTGTTTTTCAGCGCCAGATGCATATAGCTTTCTATGCTGTTTTTTCGTCTGATCTCTTCGTGGATTTCCTTATTATAAAAAGCCACGTCCTGTTGGTGGGTGTTTTTTATGCTCTGCAGCGCTACCAAAGCCTTCTCCCGGTCTCCTCTGATGGCAACGCCGGAATACAGCGACAGCTCATAGCTGTAATCCCCATGGAGCACAGAAGCATTTCTGATGCCGCTGATGATCTTTCTCAGCCGCTCATAAATCACACCTTCATCCACATCCAGCAACGTCATATAGAAGGTATCTGCGGAGCTTCGGCAGAAAAATTCTCCTTCCTTCAAGTTGCCTTCGATAATGGTTTTCAAATACCCCAGCACCTTGTCGCCCTGTTCTTTTCCGAAAAGGTCGTTTACACTTTTGAAATTATGGATATTAAGGGCCGCCGTACTATAATCCTTGTTTTCTGACAGCATCTCCTGAAAATCCTGATCGAATTTCAACACATTTTCCGCCCCTGTAACCGGGTCCCAATATGCCATCTGGATCAGTTTTTTCGTATATTTTCTGACCTGATTATATCCGTTGTACAGCAAAATATTAAACAGAATCAGAATCAGCAGCAATACACCACTGATAATAACGAAAATATTGCTGGAGGAAAGCTGTGTCCCCCAGATAGGACTGGCACAGAAAAGAAACCAGCCGTTAAGATTCATTGGTTCTATATAAAAATGATAGTTTTCTCCGCCATAGGTAAATGGTCCGAAACAGCTCTCATTATTTTCCAGCGCTTCCTTAACATCTTTCTTTACTTCGTCGGAAAGATAAGGGCTGTCAAACAGCGTTTCATACTGTTCTTTAATGATAGTGTTTTCAGAACGGACCAAAAATTCTCCCGCTGTATTGATGATATGAATATAACCGGAACCGTCCATGACAAAGTCTCCATTGGCAATATCCGTAAAAATTTCAATCGTATCACCGGCAGACAGTACCCCTATGATTTCTCCATCCTTATATACGGGAACAGCGTATACAAATAACTTCTCATCGTAAAACGCGCTGTCAAACATTTTGGAAGCAACGCTTTCTCCCTGAAAAGCTCTCTCAATAGCGTCCACAGAATATTCATTCAGGTCCTCCAGCGTCTTATCATCCGATGTGCCGCTGTTAATCGTATTCAAAACCAAATATCCATCTTTGCGGATAAACAGCAGGCTGATGAAGTCATTCGCGGAATTGGCCTCCGTAATAATAGAACAGATTTCCTCTTCAGAATCCATAACATCCGTCACTTCAAAGGCTTTTGACAGTGTACTCAATATCTGCAGATTTTTATTCATCTGCTTGAAAATTCTTTCTTTGCAGTCCAACATTTCCGATTCCATCTGCGTATGATCCGCTTTTATCGCGGCATTCTGCGCATATGCAATCAGACCAACCCCTACCAGACTCAAAAGAATACTTCCGATAATGGTAATCACTGTCAGTCGGATCAGATGCTTCTTTAGTCCTCTCTCATCCATTCTTTACCCCCCTATGCTATTTGATACAATCCTCCCGATTGCAGTTCTCTGGGTTTTCCATAGTAAGGCAATCTCTCGTAACAATCATTTGTATACCACTACTCTTTTATTTCAAATGCTCAAAATCTGCCAAAAGGTGCTTCTTTGCGTCCCAATCAGGCAAGGGAACGAAAAAGCGGAAACCCTGAATCACGTCACAGTTCATTTTCTGCAGCGCCTGAACCTGTTCTTCCGTTTCCACGCCTTCGGCCAGTATGGTCATACCTAATTCATGACCCACCTGGATCATCGCCCTGACGATAGCATCGCCTCCGGACGTCAGCACATCGTCGATCAACCCTTTATCCAGCTTGACGCCGTCAATAGGATACTGCTGGATATCATAAAAAGAAGAAAATCCTTCGCCAAAGTCATCCAGGGCAATCTTAACTCCGTATTTTTTCATTTCCAGAATATTCTTCTGTACCTGAGTCGCACTTCTTACCGATACACTTTCCGTAATCTCAAATATCAGCAGCTCTTTCGGAAAATGGAAGGCGTCCATAATCCCTTTGCACTTCTGGACAAAATCTACCGATGAAAAGGTCTCCCTGGAAAAATTGCAGGAAATAAAGAATGTATCTATCTCCCTCTGCCACAGATCCTCCAAAAATTCGCAAGCCCTTTCCAGACAATAATAATCCAGCCTGCTGATCATCTTCTCCTGCTCCATCAAGGGTACAAATACCCCCGGCATAATGATCCCCTTCTGTGGATGGTTCCATCTGGACAGAGCTTCGCCGCCTACAATCCGGAAAGAATGCGCATCCACATAAAACTGCAAATACAGCTGAAACTCCTTCTTTTCAAAGGCGCTGTTCATGCTTTCCTGCAGATAACGCATCTGCATGACAGAACGCATCAATTCCTCTGTACAGACAAGATATTTTTTCTGCTCCCTGCGCGCCATCTGCGCACATTCCAAAGCATTATAGGCCATTTCCTTCAAATTCCTGTCGTTTTCCTTAATGGGATAAATGCCTACACTTACGCATAGATCATAGGGCCGCCCCTTTTCCATGGCATATTCATGAAAAGAAGCAAAAATGGGAGACAGCCACTGATCCAAATTCCTTCCATTGCCTGAAAACTTTAATAAAGCGAATCCATTTTCGGAAACTTTGGCCAGCACCTCGTTTCCCGCTGTCTTTTCCTTGATTTTTTCCGCACAGTACTGCAAAAACGTATCTACTTCTCTGCTGTTGCACATACGGTATAAATGATCAATGTCTACGTAAAAATATACAACTTGATATAATGTTTTTGTCTTGTTATTGGTCAGCAAATCATAATTTCTCTCAAAATACTCTACATTACCAAGCCCTGTCATAGCATCTGTTTCCAGATATTGCCGCAGTTCCCGCAGCTTTCTGCCATATCTTTTGATAATAAGAATAATTGTGCATACCAATATTATAATTATAAATGTCAAAGCGTAAACTGTCAAATGATTCGTCTCATTCGCTTTATGATACAATGCGGTATCTGCCAAATATCCGCTTATCTGCGCAGGAGAAACGGATGACAAATAGGAGGTCAGATCTTCCCGCAGGCCTTCCGGCGCTGCCTTCGTGATAAATACATAATAAGACGACTCCTGTCCGTCCTGCATGATGCGGAACATTTCTGCTCCTGACGCTCCCTCCGGTGCCCCTTCATCGGCCCCATAGCCGGAAAGCAGATCCACCTGCAAAGTTTCGGCAAACTCCTGTCTATGGTCCTCCCCATCGGCAGGATAATAAACCACGTCATAAACACTCTCCTGGGAAAATTCCCGGAACAACTCCGGAATGACACCCTCATAAGATTCTGTCTGGCTGTCGTAATATTCCAGCGGATAAGCATCCGGGTTTCCCGCTACATAGATCATTATTTTATCTTCCACATTATCCCCTCTGCTTTACTGCATTATCTCTCTTTTCGCTCAAACAAAGTCATATTTCTTCCAGGACATTCGCTTTTTGCCGCTTCAACAGTCCCTTCCACTTCCTGAAGCTGTTCATCCATCGCACGTAATGCCTCCAGAAAACCTTTCCGAATATCAGCAATCTGGTCCTGATACATTTTCAATTCCCGATACTTTTCCTTCAGCTCTTTCTCAAACTTCTTCCACGCTTCTTCCTCTTTGGCGGCGGATTCCTGTTTCAGCTGCTCCGCAAATCGTTTCGCCTCTACCAATGTTGCTGCAATCATCGTTTGTTCGCCGTGCTGTGTATCGCATTTTTGGCGCAGCTCTTTTAATTCCTCTTCCATTTGCTGTATTTTGGAAAGATACTGCTCCTCATTCGCTTTGTTCTGCGCATCCTTCTCCATCAATTTTGCCGAGAATTCTTCCTTCAGAAATACGATGTATTCATATACACTGGCTTTTTTATATCCGAAAAAACCCTTTTTTAATCTATCCAGTTCCACGCTTCCTCTTCCTTTCTACTTAAACTCGATTTTCTTGCGTTCAATACTTCCCCAGGATTGTTTACCTTTTTTATAGCCGATCAGGGCAGTCGCTCTTGTCCATGCCAGAATCAGGCGCAGACAGGAAACCTCCAGTGCGCAAAGACCAATGGCCTTAATAACGTCCGCCGCCGTCAGTTTCAGATCAATCGTATGTATCCGGGAGAAAAAAGCGGTCAAAGACAGCACCGCCGAATAAATCACATAAATGAAAAAAAACAGTATCATAAACGGCACATTGATCAAATCTACCGCAAAAGCCAAAACCACCGTAAAAAGACCAAACACTTCAATATACGGCGACAACAGCTCATAAATCAAAAAGTATAAATAGGACACAAATCCAACCAACCCATATTTTGTGTTGGCAAATATCCTTCTGTGGTTTTTCATGCTCTGATACAAACCGATGTGCCATCGTTTTCTTTGTTTCCTCAAATCCCGCAGGAATTCCGGCGCCTGGGTCCAGCAGATGGCGTCGGTGGCGTAACGGATTCGATAGGGCAGATTGTGCTCCCGGCAGAACACATGGAGTTTTACCACCAGCTCCATATCCTCACCCATGGTATTGGCATCGTAACCGCCCGCATCCGCTACCACGCTTTTCTTAAACAGCCCGAAGGCACCGGAAATAATAATGCTTCCGTTAAACTTGTCGAACAATATTCTGGCCGCCAGAAAAGATCGGTCATACTCCAATACCTGCATACAGGGAAGCACCTTATTCGGCATATGATAGGAAACCACGCGCCCATTTTCGATCTTTGTCCCATTGGCAGGACGAACCGCACCGCCAACGGCCACCACATTCCCTTCCTCCAAAACAGGACGCACGATTTTTTCCAATGAATCGTGCTGGAGGACAGAGTCGGCATCCATACAGATGAAATACGGATATTTCGAGGCATTGATGCCCATATTCAAAGCATCGGCCTTTCCCCCGTTTTTCTTTCGTATCAATGTTATAGGTACCTTCTGGTTGTAGGCCTCATATACCGCTTCCTCCGGCTGACAAGGTACCTTCCGCTGTATGGGACGGTTCACATGGTGCATCTGAAATACCTCCTGGACAATGGCTGAGGTATTATCCCTGGAGCCGTCATCCACGACAATGATTTCGTATAATTTATAATCCAAAGCCAGTAAAGAACGTATGCTGGCTTCTATGGTGACCTCCTCATTATATGCTGGTACAATGACGCTTACAGGCACATAATAATCTCCCAGCAGCTCGTTTTTTAGCCGGTTTCTCCGCTTTGTCTGGTACAGGGCGGAAGAACCGACCGCCACAGACAAAAACAAAAAACTGGCGTATCCAATCAAATATATAATAAAAAAAATACCGACATATTCAAAAAATGTTTTATACGCATCCATCATGTGCCATCGCCCCCTGCTGCCTGGATTGCCTGAGATTCCAAGCGATATATCATCATTTCTCTGGCATATCTGTCGCTTCCGTTTACAATATCAAACAGCTCGCTGTATTGCAGATGGTGGGCCTCCAGCGCCTGGGCCGCCCCGTACCGTACATACCAGTTAGGGCTGTGTATAGCATCCTTCAGCGCCTGGATCACCTTTTCCCCTTCATATCTTCCCAGAGAAGAAACGGCTACGGTAGCGTATTCCCATCTGGAAGGGTCATGATCCAAAACAAACTCCAGCAAATGATCCAATGCTGGGGGATAGATGTATTTGCCGAAATATCGAACTGCCGAAAGCCGCAGCTCCTTGTCTGCCTTTTCGTTCGTCATGATCTCATAGAACTCCTCTTTGTAATCCCCCGTCTTAAATCGGATGTAATTCAAAACCGCCAGCTTCGTATGGTCAGAAAAGGAGGAAAAATCTTCCCATAGCCTGTGGATCAGCGCGTCATGGTCTCCTTGAAAAGTCAACAGGCCTTCTGTCAGTATCTTCTGATTTATATAGATCTTTCCGTCATCCTGTATTTTCAGCGCCGCAATAACATTTTCTACATTCCCAAAATGGTACAGCGCCTTTAAAGCGTTCACACGGCAATACAAATTATCTTTACTTGCATAGACAAGCAAAACTTTCTGCATAGAATCTATGGGCCTTTCCTTCTTTACAGCATACTCCGACAGAAAATAAGCAAAATATCCTGCCTGCATTTTTTCTCTTTTGCTATAGACAGCCGCCAAATAAAGGATCACCGGCTCCACCTGGAGGAAATATGCTTCCACTTCCTCTTTCGGGTTCTTTTTCGTTACCACCCGCAGCGCCCGTTCATAGGATATCAGGATATTCACACGGCGCAGCTTCCGCCGCAGAAACTTCAAATGGTTTTCTCCGATCCGTTCCTGTTTGCGAATGCGCCGAAACTGCTCCTCCAGCTGTACTCTGATCCTTCCATATCGCTGGTCGGAAAGGACCTCCCTTCGTCTCAGAAGGATATTATAAATAATATTGAAAACGATCATGCTGGCACATACAGCACCGTAAATATAAATTACGATTTCTACCTTCATACCGGTCCTTCCCCCCTTTCTCCGGCGGCATCACGGATGCTCCGCCCAGTATTCTTTCAGCTGATAATAGGATTCTTTTAATCTTTCATGATAAGTTACGGTTTTTCCCCAGCCCTCCAGCGGGAAGGACTCCATGGGAATCCTGTATTCTCCGTATTCCTCGCTGGAGATACCGATATACAGTTCGTCGATCTGCATATTTACCACACCGTAGTGCTCATAATAATCGTCATGGATCATCATTTCCGATGGATTGGAGAAATTCAGCAGCTGCCAGGGCAGCTTTAGTTCAATATAGTCTCCCGCGAAAATAAAATCCGCCAGAGAATTAAAATCTTCTGCTTCCGGATTGGCATTCCCATAGGTAAATATACCGGTTTCATAGGTCTCTGCCGAGGCCTCCCAGTTCCCGGTCAGCAGAGGCGTCGCCGTCTGAAGCATCAGAAGGATGTTTTTAAATACGGGAGTATCTTTGGCTACCTCGTTAATATAAGCGTCCTGATTCTCCGTTTCATGCAAATACATAGCCCGCATGGTCTCATACCGTTCCTGTACCATCAGCCGGCTGTTTTCCTTCCCATCAATTATCATAACAAAATCGCTGGCCCGCGCAAAGGAAATGTCAAAATTCTCACAGTAGGTACTGCCTGTTTTCGGTGTAATATCTATAGGCAGATACAGTACATCCTCCTCCGGAGAAAAATCCTCCTTCCGGATCAGAAAATAAATAAATTTTTCATCGTATTTCATGGAAAGGCTCATATCTTTGTATTCCGCCACCAGATCTTCCTCTTTCCACTCGGAAATATCTCCGTCTACGTAGCAAATACTTTCCTCTTCCCCAGGGTCGAAGGAAAGGAGTCCGAAATACTGCTCGTTGGTCTGATAATCGCTCCAGTAAGGCGTATTGTTCAGATCCACCGCGTGCATGGTATTCCAAGTACGTTTGAACCATTCGTCCTGCCAAGTAAATACACAGCTTCCGGCGCAGCCAGCTGCCATGATATCCTCATAACACTCGATCAGCGCCTCTCCCTGCTCATCCTCCGACATATTGCCCTGATTCCTGCCTGTATTGTAATCCCGCTGCGCCATGCCGCGTCCTGTGGAAACACCATATTCTGAAATCACGACTGGTATGCTGTGATGGGCCGTTAAACGGGTCAAGTATTCCAGATAGGTATTGATCTCTCCAT
The DNA here is from genome assembly GCA_944381385.1 of uncultured Anaerotignum sp. Taxonomy (GTDB): domain Bacteria; phylum Bacillota; class Clostridia; order Lachnospirales; family Anaerotignaceae; genus Anaerotignum. Next base: position 11,336 of record CALWKZ010000068.1, read on the forward strand.
CCTCCGTCAGGGGAAAACCGCTTTTGTCCTCCACATAGTTCAGGTAATCGGGATAGTAGGGATATACATGATAGGAAGCAAAATGGCCCGACAAAAAGGCGTCCGTCGTAGCGATATGTTCCACATCCACCTTAGCGCATTTCATGAAATACCGTGTGATATCTTCTGGATAGTCGAAGGGGTCTGTCGTAGGCCAGTTGGAAAAAGCCACTAACCGCTGCTGTTTATACCGGTTGGATTCATACTCTATGATCTTGTCCCCCACCTCGCAGAGCATCGCCTCAAAAGGAGATGCCTCCGCGGTGGTATACATATAAGTACCATTGTACTGGTTTCGTTCCGGATACTTGTGATCTGTGTAAACCACCGTTACATCTTCCCATTCTACCCCCAGGATATAGCCGATGACCCAGGGGGACACATCTCTCCTGTAGGAGCCGGAACCAATGCCATAGCCAAGATTCAACGTCTTTTTTCCGTGGAGGATATCCACTACCGTCCGGCAGTCCTCCAGAAATGTTTTCCGGAAATCGTCGTCATAAGCATCTCGGTGGGAATTCTGCACATAGTCGTTGATCCATACCCCATGAATCAGATACAGGGGGTCTTCTCTGTCTTGATTGTACTCATAAAAGGCGTCATAAAAATCATTATGCAGAATTGTATAAACACGGATGGTATTGGCGCCCATCTCCTGTATCTGTGCAAACCACCGCAGGTAAGTCTCCCTATCAATAGCGTAATCCGTAGCCCACTCTCCCGGGATGCCGACGCCCATGTTCACCCCTCTGATCTCAAATGGCTCGGTTTTCCCGTCTTTTGTCATATAGATGGTATCTTCATCCGTAGTCATAAAAGTAGTCACAGGCGCATCCGGATCAAGGTCAATATAGATGCCCAGCCGGTAATACGCCGTGTTGGCCGCGAAAATCAGCAGTACCACAACACAGGCGGCAATGATAAATTTTTTCAATGCGCCTTCCCTCCTTTATGTCAGATTTAATGGTTGAATTTCTTATTCTTGGATTCATGGCTGTACTGCAACAGTACTTCTATGTTCTCATCCATCCAAGCGCCTCTTTCCGCAATAAAATCCTTGATCTGCTGCACTGCTTCGGCATGGTTTTGCGGGTTTCTTTCCTCTGGATAAAGCATATCGTCGGCGAAGGTATAGCCCCACACCTCGAAATTCCGGTCTATGGCGTCGCCCAGATATGCCACCGTATCATCTATATACTGATTCAGGTATTCGTCGCTCAAATAAATCTGCCGAAGCTCCCGATACCTGTCAATGATCTTTTCCACAAAATGCTCATCCTTCATCAGCATATAGAACCAGGTACAGTACTGCATCTCAAAATGCTCCTGCTCAATCATGGAATGGGTATAGTTGTCACAGGCGGAATTAAAGTCCCAGATCACCATGCTGTATTTCCCGCCAATATCCTTATACAGATATGTGGAAAGCCACCCGGCGTCATAATTGGTCGTAAATTCATTGATGATAAAATAATCCACAAACGACTGGGTATTGATATCATGCTGGTATCCGTAATCATCCGTATCATAATCATAAGAATACAAACTCTTTTCAAAGTCCGAAACATCCTGGGCAATGGCCTCCGCCAGCTCCGGCGTCAGTTCACCGGAACGGGGATATTGTATATCAATCTTCTGCAAGTTCCGGTAGGAATAATTTGTAAAGGTCGTGATATTTTTGATGGGCGTATTGCTGCCGCGGTCCTGGCGGATTACGTAGCCCGTCATATTCGTTCCATCCACGGGCTCTGATATATTTACACGGCAGTCCTCCCCATTGGTAATGGTCTCCACCATAACATACAGGCCCTGGTACTCCCCATTTAATATCACCTCGCAGAATCTGACATTGGGCGCATACCCCATAAATTCTCCGGCGATATTGTACCACATATAATTGCGGATCAAAGACTTATCCAGATATGGGCCATGGAGTGCCCATTCATAGTGCGGAGCCATCCCCATCATTTCCTCATTCTGATAATCCCCATTTTCATCCACCAAACGCAGCAGGTACCCTTTTTTATCAAAATACCGGGAAGAATTTCCTCTGATACGGATGAGCATATCACTTTCCAGATCCGCTTCATCGGAGGGATGATGGTTTTTGCTTTCATCACTGATGACAGAAATCTTAGCATGCAGCATGGCCTCGCCGTCCTCCGTTGTCGTGAAACCGATCTCCTGTTTGTTCTCGTCCCGAATCGGCTCCCCAGGAATCACCTGTCCTTCTGTATCAATCAAAACCAAAGGAAGATGCGTACACAGCTCGCTTCCGTCACAGTCACACCCCTCATCGGGCTGTCTCGCCTCCAAATGCTGGTGGTAACGATTGGCGCTGCTCTCACTGTCAAAGGCCATGGCGCCAACGGCGCAAAAAATCATAACCGCCGCTGCAAAAATACCAATTATGGAATATTTCATAGTCCACCGCCTTCCGTCCCAACTTTTTTCTCAACTGCTGATCTCGTCGTTCTGCATCACAAGATTGCAGTATTCAATATCTCCCAAGCTATACAATGCTTCCGTAATACTTGCCTTATTTCCTTTAGCCAACGCCGCTTTCTGCGCCGATTCTAAGGCACGTTTGCTCAGTTCATAAATAAATTCCGTGCTGCTGTCTGTCGTGTTTTTTACCCGCATCACCGCTTTTCTGGAAAAATATTGGAAAATCAGCGCTTCTACTCTTTCTGCGTTAACCCGCGAAGTACGAACCACCAGCAGCATGCGGTTATCGTTTTTGATGCGGCCAAAGAGCAGCAGAATCAGAAAAGTTGCGGCGCTGCCGATAGCCGCTACGGGAAAGTCCCCTACGCCGCAGCAGATACCGGTCACAATGGTCCAGAAAATATAAATGGTATCCCTGGAATCCTTGATGGCTGTACGGAAACGTACAATGGACAGCGCGCCTACCATACCAAGGGAAAGGGCGATATTATTTCCGATAACGATCATTACCGTAGTGGTTATCACGGTCAAAGCCATAAGGGATACATTGAATTTCCTGCTGTAAATGCTCCCCTCATGAGAAAGCAGATAAGACAGATAGATAAATAACGCAATAACAGCAGATACGCCCATACGAAGAAGTATGGTCTGTATATCCAGCTGACCGGAGTTTTCAAACATTTCCAATAACATACTTTTCATGATTCACACCTCTTTTATAAACTGAACTTTAAGCCTGCGCTCCTGGCCAGACAGTATTTACTGACAGAGAGAGAAGATTTATTGGCCGCGTTGATCAAATTTTTGATATACGTCAGCAAAAAGCCGTTGTATTTTACTTCCAGCACACAATGAAAGGTGTCTAAAACCGGGTACGTGTTCAGATCGGGAGAAAAGAGCCTGAAATCTGTCTCTGTGGCCCGGATCTGGTGATCAAAGGTGACCCGGATTTTATTCTCCTTCGCGATATATGCTTTTCTCCTGTACTCCACAATAGTTTTGGGACGATAGCACAGCATGTGCATCAGCCCATAGCATTCCAGAGCAAAGGGATCGCTGTATTTCAGCAGGCATCCATAGGCGCCTCTGGTCAGCTCCATGGCGTCTGCCCTGCTGATCCTAAGGGACCGTTTCTTTTGATAATCCCCCTCTTTCTGCTTCATTTCCAGCATAGCGAAGTCCGCTGCCGGGTCATAAATCCGCAGACGTATCTTCCGGCGTTTCTCGATCCCTTCTATTTTATCCTCATAATCCTTGTCATTTACCGTATCAAAGTACAGCGAACGGATCACATAGCCATGCAGGCCGTTATGCGGGTCCTGTATCATGACGGAATCCAGCTCACCTGACAGACGTTTCATTTCCAGCATCGTCATAAAGTATTTCTTTTCCTGTCGATATACTTCATTCATACGCATCCCCCCAATAAAAAAAGCTGCAAAAACAAATTCTCTGGTTCTCCAAAGTGTTTTTGCAGCTTGACGATCATAGCAGTTTTCTGCCGTAGACTCATAGCTTTGCGTCGCCGTTTTTCAGCGGTTTTGCCAAATATGTATTTGCCGCACGCATCCTGTCTCCGCATCCTTTCCGCAAGAGATCATAACACACATCGCAGCTGGTTTTTCCCCAACTTCTTTGCCTCATACAACGCGCTGTCGGCTTTTTTGTACAGCGCCTCATAGGTATCCTGCTGATCTGAAGAAGCGGCCAAACCAATGCTGCAGTTTGCCCGGATATCTTCGTCCTGCCATCGGATCTGCGGGATAGAACGCAGCAGCTCTTCCCCAAAACTGCGGAAGGAGCCGATATCCTTTATTACGGACAGAATAATGAACTCATCTCCGCCCATACGCCCGATTTTCGCGCCGTCCGGCGCTTTCTTGCGTATGATATCAGCAATTTCCTTTAAAACATAATCGCCGACTGGATGCCCATAATGATCGTTGATATTCTTGAAATCATCCACATCCATAATCATCATGCCCAGCATCTCGCCATCGTTCAAATCTTTCAGTTTCCGCGCGCCATAGTATTCCACAGAAGCCTTGTTCAAAAGTCCTGTAAAAAGGTCCATCCGGATTTCTTTTTCCAACTGCGCGATCTTGTCCTTTAACTCCGTTACGTCGAATAATATGCCGATCCCCACAACAGGCTGTTCCTGCTCGTTCATCTGCGTAATGATACGCACCTCGAACCAGCGCTTTTCCCCGGTCTTAATCGGAAAAAGAAATTCATGCTTCTGGAAATTCACACCGTTTCTGACGTTATCCATGCATTCCGCCAGTGTTTTTTTCTGTTCTTCCTCCAACTCATTGACGTTCTTGATGAAATTGCCGAAGGAAGTGATGCTGGCGGGATAATTGAAGTAATCCTTGATTTCTTTGGAAAAATAAATACAGTCCTTCTGTATGTCCCACTCAAAGGTGATATAACCGCCTTTTTCGCGGATCAGCTCATACTGCTCCTGAGACAGGTTTTTCGGCATGTTCATCCATTGGCTCCTGATCTCCCCCAGCGTTTTGATCTCTTCGATTTCCATACAGATATCCTTATATCTGGCACAATAAATGGCAACGCACAAAACAGCTGTAAACGTAAAGTTGATCATGGCGCCTGTTTGAGATACGCTGTATAAAAATGCCATAAACATCGCATAGCATACAACAAAATTAGGCACCGCAAAGGTAGGCCGAAAGGCCAGCAGGGAGGAAAATACCACCATACCCGTTACGATCGTCGTAATGGTAAAGCTCCCCTGGACAGAAACTGTATAAATATCATAAATATTGAAAAACGTATACCAAAACAAAAAGATACTGCTGGACAGCATATATAATCTATGCTTAGAAGCAAGAGACAGTTTGACGAAGCAGTCCATCAGAAGAAACAGAATACTCCACAGAAGCAGGAACAGGTAGAACACGAAATAAATGCGGTTCACCGTCACCGTCAGCCCGGAAGCTGAATAAAAACAAACTCTGACAAGATTAAAGAGCTGCGCCGCAATGGCGAAGCAGGCCCACACACGCAGTATTGTCCGATTTATGGAAACAGATTTTTCCAATATATCCATTTCCGACACATTTGTTTTAAATAAAACGTTCATAGGCATACCACCCTTAAATTACACAATGATATTCCAAAATAAAACATTTTTTAAAATAAATGTATTTATAACAAAGGCTATTCTATCTTTATAAAAACTTTATCATGCTGCATATAATTTATGTGAGTTTTCATAAAACGAAACCATCGCATTACAAAATTCTTAAAAGTATATAAATAATATTACATTACACGTGAAAAAAAGTCAATTATTTTTGCCAATCACGAAAATTTTCTCATGTATATTCCATACAATTATTCCATCTCGAAATACACAAAATATTCACCGCCGCAGATCATGCCCAAAGAAGCGCTTTCCTCCCTGCGCAGGACAAATGTCTGCGTGTCAAAGGCTTTCCCTTCTTTCACAATCTGCAAACATCTTATGGCCGCCTGATGCTCCGCCGCGCCGCCGCCGATGGTTCCCGCCAGAATGCCGCCATCTCCTACGACCATCCTGGCGCCGGCCTCTCTGGGAGCGGAGCCCGTCTTTTCCACAATCAGCGCCATGGCTCTATGCCCGTCCGCGCAAAGCGCTTCCAGCACACTTTCCTCTATGGTTTCCACAGGCATGCTGTTTTTTTCCTGTATGATCTCCGCGGCGATACAGACAGCGATCTCCTCTGGTGTGACCGCCCCGATCTTCAGCCCAATAGGCGCATGGATGCCGTCCACCTGCTCCTCGGAAAAACCGTCGGCAAGCAGGTTCTCTTTTGTTTTCGCTGCCTTTGTCTTGCTTCCGATCATGCCCAGATAAGCGTATTTCCGCTTCAAAATCTGCCGCACACAAAGCTCATCGGCCTGGTGCCCTCTGGTTACCACAACGTAATAATTGGCCGGTACATCGGGAATCTCCCGGAAAATATGATCGAAGCTCCCGCAGAGCACCCGGTCTGCCTCCGGAAATCTCTCCCCATGGGCAAATTCCGGACGGTCATCCGCAACGGTCACATGAAAGCCCAAAAGCCTGCCCAACTTTACCAGAGAAAGGGAAATATGCCCTCCCCCTAAAACCACCAGCCGAGGCCGCATGCCAAAGCGCTCCGTAAAGATCTTGTTTCCACCAATTTCACAGACAGAGCCGCTTTTCCGGTCATTTATTTCCATGAACATTTTTTCTGCATACTCCCGGTCTCCTGGCGGCGCCCAAAGCACCCCCGTCTCCTGCCATAAAAACTGCATTCCCTGCTTCGGCCCATCATATATCAGTCCACTGCCGACCCAGTCCTTTTCCCGCAGGAGCCGCTTCAATTGTCTATAGGCCTCTCTCACAGGCGTTCCCCTCTTTCCTTCTATATCGATTCTCTCGCAGACTGCCCCAGGCGCAGGGCACAGAAAATCCCAAAGCGATTTTCTCTGCTCTGTCCCATCCTATGCTGTCTGCCTGGTTCAAAAACACACATCCCGGATAGATTTTCCAAAGACCGCCGTAGCCTTTTTCCACCAGCCGCAGCAGCCCTTTTTCTGTTACTTCTTTTTCGCTGATTTCCGCAGCAGCGGCGGAAAATCGGTGGCATGCCAGCGCCCAGGACCGGCCCAATGCGGATAGTCCCGCAACCGTCACCAGAAAATCGCATTCTTCCGGCAGAACCGGCTCCTTCTCGCCCGGCAGTTTTAAGGGCATCCTTCTGGAACCGTCCGCCTCCACAAGGGCCACATCCGCCGCGAAACAAACTTTTTTCCATACCTCCCGCGGCAGCGGCCCCATCTTTCCTTCCGGCAGACAAGTTCCCGCTATTACAAAGCCGTCTTTCGCCAGCTTTTCCAAAATCTCTTTTGTACCTTTGTCCAGCATACCATCCTTTTCCGGCGCGTACATTTTCGTTGTAGTAACTACAAGAACACGTCTGCCCCTCTGCCGGTATTCCTCCGCCAGCCGGTACAGCAGGCTGGTCTTTCCCCCGGCGCCCACGGCACAGATACAGCGGGCGGTATCCGGTATAGCCAGCGCGTCTTTTAAAAGCATAACTGCCCGCCCCTTTCATATGGTCAGCTCGTAAACATCCTCGTACCTCAGGCGGCATTCCAACAGCAGCCGCAGCATACTTTCCTTTTCGCTTATGGGCATACGCCAGGCCAGGCCGCACCCCGCCGTAATCTGTGTGGGAATCGGGATCAGCCTGCCGGATACCCCCGCCGCTCTTGCGGCGTCCTCCAAAGCCAGCGCCTCCGTTGTCGTATGAAAAGCCACTAAAAAACACAGCTCCTTTGGTCTCATGTCCATTCCTCCGCAATCTCTTTTACTGCCTGAATGGCTTTCTCCACTTCTTCCTCCGTCGTAAAGTAGCAAAAACTAAAGCGCACCGCCCCCTGGGAAACTGTCCCCAGCTGCTCATGCATCAAAGGCGCGCAGTGGGCGCCACCTCTGGTGGCAATGCCGTAGCGCACCGCCAGTGCATCGCAGACCTCTTCCGAGGGATTCTCTCCGATATTCAGCGCCACAATGGGCGCCCGTTCTGCGGCGGTAAAATCGCCGTACACCTTTACCTGTGGGATTTCACATACGCCTTCGTAAAAACGCCGCATCCGCTGCTGCTCCCGTTTCCGGATAGCCGCAAGACCTGTTTCCTGTATCCAGTCCAGTGATGCCGATAGACCGGCGATTCCGTGACCATTCAATGTTCCGGCCTCCAGCCGGGTAGGCATCTGGCTGGGATGGGTCCTGCTGTAGCTTTGGACGCCGCTGCCGCCTACACAAAAGCTGGGGATTTCCAAGCCCTTCCGCACACAAAGGCCGCCGGTCCCCTGCGGGCCCAGCAGAGATTTATGGCCCGTAAAGCAAAGAACGTCGATACACATTTCCTCCATATCCAAAGGAAAGACACCCGCTGTCTGGGAGGCATCCACCACAAAGAGAATCCCTCTCTCCCGGCAGAACCTGCCGATACGTCTAATGTCCACCACATTTCCCGTCAGATTCGAGGCATGGGTACATACAATGCCTTTCGTATTCGGCCGCACCGCCTCCTCCAGCATGTCATAGCGTACCGTTCCTTTCTCATCGCAGGGAATGACGGTCAGTTCCATGCCTTCCGTTTCCTCTCGGTACAAGGGGCGCAGCACGCTGTTATGCTCCATGGCCGTAGTGATGACATGGTCACCTTTTCCAAAAAGCCCGCTGATGGCAATGTTCAAACTCTGGGTGGAATTTGACGTGAACGCCACCTGTGCCGGGTCATCCATACCGAAAAGGGCCGCCAGTTTTTTTCTGGCGCCAAATATGGTACGGGAAGAAGTCAGTGAAATCTCATGGCCGCTCCTGCCGCTATTGCCCATATGCAGCATGGCCTCATATACGGCCTCCGCCACCTGCTTTGGTTTATGGTAGCTTGTCGCCGCGCTGTCCAGATAGATCATACGCTCACCCCCTGTATCAATAATTTCCCTTCCGCCGTCTGCGGATCTGCAAAAATCTGTTTCGTTTCCCCCAGCTCCGCCATATGCCCCGCCTCCATGACCATGCATTTCTGGGTCAGACGGAAAATTTCTTCTTTATTATGGGAAACAAGTATGGAAATGCCGCCGAAGCTCTCCAGCACATCCCGCACCTCCCGTTCCATTTCCTGCCGCAGAAAACTGTCCAGAGCGGAAAAAGGCTCGTCCAGAAGGATAACGGAAGGCCGGGCCGCCAGCATCCGTGCCATGGCCGTCCGCTGCTGCTGTCCGCCGGAAAGCAGAGAGGGATACTGTTCCGCCACCTCCTCCAGATAAAACCGTTCCAGCATATCCCGAATCACCTTGGCGTCTTTTTTTCCTCCCATGGCAAAGGCGATATTTTCCCGAACGGTCATATTGGGAAAAAGAGCGTAGTTCTGGAACAAGTAACCGATCTTCCGTTCCTGCGGTTTTTTCCAGACCTTTCCGCCGCTGTCAAACAGCGCTTTACCGTCCAGAAGTATCCTGCCCCTGTCCGGACGCAGAATCCCCGCCAGGCACCGCAGTGTGACGCTCTTGCCGCAGCCGCTGCGTCCCAAAATGCCCAGCACCTCATTTTCCAGATCCAAGGAAATTTCGATGGTCTCTGTTTTTACTTTTTTCGTAAACTCTGCCTGTAATCTCAAAAGCCGTCGTCCTCCCCCCGGTATTTTTTCTTCTCAAAATAATTAATGCCAATGATGGCCAGCGCGGACAATGCCACGATCACCAGTGACCAGGCATAGGCTGTCTGCCGGTTGCCGCCCTGGACCGCTGTATACACCGCTAAGGCCATGGTCTGGGTCTTTCCCGGGATATTGCCGGCAATCATGATGGTAGCGCCGAACTCCCCCATGGCTCTTGCAAAGGCCAATATGGTTCCGGCCAGCATACCACTGCGGCAGTTGGGCAGAATCACCCGGAAAAATATCTTCTTTTCACTGGCGCCCAAAGTCCGCGCCGCGTATATCAGCTGTCTGTCCATGGCTTCCATGGCTCCCCGTACCGCCCGGTACATCAAAGGGAAGGAAACCACAAAGGCCGCCGCCACAGCTCCCCGCAGGGAAAAAATGAAGGGCAGGCCAATTTCATTGAAAAACCGGCCTATGGGACTGTTTTTTCCCAATAGGATCAGCAGGAAAAAGCCCGTGACCGTAGGCGGCAGTACCAAAGGCAGCGTAAGCACCGCATCGGCAAAGGGCCTGAGGCGCCGCAGCTTCATGACGCCATAGGCAAGCAGCGTGCCCAGCACCACAGAACAGACCGTCGCGCAGAAGGCCACGGTTACAGACAGCCAAAGGGGCGAAAGATCCGTCATGGAACCGCCCTCCCTTTATGCCAAAAAGGTGAAGCCGTAAGAAGCGAATACTTCCCCCGCTTCTTCACTGGTCAGAAAATCCAGAAAAGCCTGGGCGCCTTCCGGATTCGCGCAGTCTTTGATAACAGCCGCGGGGTAAAGCACCTGAGGGCCGCCTTCCGGCGCACCGCAAATGACCTGTACGGCATCGCTGGTCTTTGCATCGGTGGCATAGACTACGCCGCACTCCGCTTCGCCCGCTTCTACCCAAGCCAGCACCTCTCTTACATTGCTGGCAAATACTGCCTGTGCCGCTACATCATCCCAAATACCTAAATTTGTAAAAATCTCCTGGGCATATTTCCCGGCAGGTACGCTTTCTGCCTCTCCCAGGGCAATGATGGGCCCGTTTTCCAGAATAGTTTCAAAAGAAGTCACCTTGCTTTCGCCTTCCGGCGCGATCAAAACGATCTCATTTTCCAGAACGTCCTTTCTTGTGGCCGCGTCAATGAGCCCCTGCTCCTCCAAAGCGTCCATATTGCTTTCCGCCGCGGAGAAGAACAGATCCACCGGTGCGCCTTCCTCGATCTGGGCCTGCAAAGCGCCGCTGCCGCCAAAGGTGAAGGAAATCTCCGCATCGGGGTGTTCCTCCCGGAATGTTTCCGCCAACTCATTCAGCACATCCGTCAGGCTGGCCGCTGCGGAAACCGTCACAGCGCCTACCGCCGTTTCCTGTTCCTCTGTGCCTTCTTCCTGACCGCCGCAGCCTGCCAGCATCCCCGCTGTCAGCGCCAAGGCCAAGGCCCAAATACCAAATTTCTTTTTCATATGTATTTCCTCCTTTACCGCGCGCATTCTCCCGCGCTTCCCGTCAAAATATCCAGTCCATGTCCCAATGCCGGAAGTATCGCTTCCAGATTCTCCTGCACCGCTTTGGGGCTGCCCGGCAGATTCACGATCAACGTCTTTTTCCGTATGACCGAAACGCCGCGGCTGAGCATAGCTCTGGGCGTAATGGCCAAAGACGCCGCCCGCATGGCTTCGCTGAAGCCGGGGACTTGACGCTCCCCAATATCCAGCGTCGCCTCCGGTGTCCAGTCTCTGGGGGAGAACCCTGTGCCGCCGGTAGTCAGAATCAGATCTGCCCGACCTTCGTCGCAGAGCTCCGCCATGGTTCGAGAAAGCAGCGCCCGCTCGTCCGGCAATATTTTCGTTTCCACAACGAAATATCCCGCTTCCTCCATTATCTTCGCCGCCGCAGGCCCGCTGAGGTCCTCTCTTGTGCCCGCTGCGCCTTTATCACTTGCTGTCAGTATGGCTACCCGGTACAATGTCTATCTCATCTCCTGTCTGAATGGTGCCGCCGTGCAGGACTCTGGCAAATACGCCTTCTCTGGGCATGATGCAGTCCCCGACAGCCTGGAATATTTCACAATGGCTGTGACATTCCTTCCCAATCTGTGTCATTTCCAAAAGAACCTCCCCGCAGGAAAGCCGGGTCCCCACCGGAAGCTCCTTAAAATCAATGCCGGATACAAGCAGGTTTTCCCCGAAAGCGCCGTCCGCAACGGTTACGCCCTTTTTCTCAAAGGCACGTACCTTCTCATAGGAAAGAAGGCTCACCTGCCTGTGCCAGTTCCCGCCATGGGCATCTCCTTCCAGGCCAAAGTTCTCCACCAGCCGTACCCGGCCTACATTTTTCTTCTGTGTACCCCGTTTTTCACTGATGCACACAGCCATGATCTTTCCCATATTATCCTCCTATTTTCCACATAGGACGGCTTTCGTCAGTGGTATGGCCGTCCCTGGGTTTTTGCAGAATACGCTCCCGCAGTACCTCCTGTATTTCCTCCGGCTCCGCGCCGCCGCGCACCAATTCTCTCAAGTCTCTATCCACCGGATGATGGAGGCAGAGTTTCAGTTTTCCTTCGGCTGTGACTCGGATACGGTTGCAGCTTTGGCAAAAGCTGCGGCTCACAGGACTGATAAAGCCAATCCGTCCTTTGAAATGGGCATTGGTGTAATAGACCGCCGGGCCTTCCCGGTCGTCCTGCTCCGTCCGAACAAATTTGCCGTAAACTGCTTCCAGCCGCTTCCGAACGGTTTCGTTTTCTACCGGCGGAAAGGCGGAACCTTCCCCAATGGGCATCATTTCGATGAAACGCACCTCTATGGGATATGCCTTTGCCAATTCTGCCAAATGGAGCAGCTCTGTTTCGTTCTCTCCGGCCACGGGCACACAATTTACCTTGACCGGCAGGCCCGCTCTGCCGCAGGCTTTCAGCCCTTCCAGCGCGTCAGCGAGTACATCCCGTCTGGTGAGTCTGCAATACTGCTTTGCGTCCAGACTGTCTATACTCACATTGACGCCGGACAGCCCTGCTTTTTTCAGTTTTTCCGCAAGAGGCGCCAGATGGACGCCATTGCTTGTCATGACTACCCTTTCAATGCCCGGGATATGGGAAATGGCTTCCACCAGCTCCACAACATCCTCCCGCATCAGCGGCTCCCCGCCGGTAATACGGATTTTGCGTATTCCCGCCAGCGCCGCGCCCTCGCAGAGTCTTGTCCATTCAGCCAATGTCAGCAGCTCTTCTTTTGGCAGAAAGCTCTGCTGTTCCTCTTTCATACAGTAAATACATCGCAGATTGCAGCGGTCTGTGACGGAAATCCGCAGATAATCAATAGTCCTTCCAAATCTGTCAGTCATAATGATACTCCCCACTCTTTCCGCCGCTTTTTTCCCACAGCCGAATGTCAGTCATGACCATGGAGCGGTCCAGAGCCTTGCACATATCGTAGATTGTCAGAAGCGTGATCTGCACCCCTGTCAGCGCCTCCATTTCCACGCCGGTTTTCCCTACGGTCTTTACGGTACAGATGGCCTCGACCTCACAGCTTTCGGGATACAGGGCAAAATCCACGCTGCATTTTGTCAGTGCCAGCAGATGACAGAGCGGAATCAGTTCCCAGGTACGTTTGGCCGCCATGATGCCCGCCGTTCTGGCAATACCCAGCACATCTCCCTTTGCCATAGAGCCTGCCTGTATTTTCTCGAACACTTCCCGGCTGACGCGGATTCTTCCTTTCGCCACCGCCAGCCGCTCTGTCTCCGCCTTGCCGCCGACGTCCACCATATGCGCCTTGCCGTCTTTGTCAAAATGCGTCAGTTCTCCCATGCGCACCGCCTCCTTACTGTCCAAAGCCGCAGTCCGGATAGGTGCAGACGGAGCAGTTCTGGCACTGTCCGCCATGGGCCATTTTTATAAAGTCCTGACGGGTCAGCTTTTCTCCTGTCAGCAGTCTGGGCACCGCCAGATCGAATACTGTCCGCTTGGCGTACATGACACATCCGGGCAGGCCCACCACCGGCTTTCCCTGTACATAGGCCAGCATGAACATAGCCCCCGGCAGTACCGGCGTACCATAGGTCACTACCTCGTCGGCACAGGCACGGATAGCCGACGGCGTCATATCATCCGGGTCTACGGACATGCCTCCGGTTACCTGCACCATATCCGCGCCTTTCGCCAAAAAGTCGAAAATAGCCTGTGTAATGGCTTCGGGCTCGTCCCCGGGAAATACCTGCCCCAGGATGGTTGCTCCTACTTCCGCCGCTTTCTGTTCCAAAACAGGTCCGAACTGGTCGGCAATTCTGCCGGAAACGATTTCGGAGCCTGTGGTGACAATGCCGATCTTGGCCGGAAGGAAGGGCCTTACCTCTACCAAAGGGCGCCCGCTTTCCCTGCAAATCTTTTCAAACCTCTCCAGCACTTCCTCCTTTACCGCCAGAGGAATCACCCGTGTGGCGGCAAGGAGTTTCCCCTTCGTCACCTGCTTGTTGCCGTGAATGGTCGCAAAACAGATCTCATCGTCTCCATTGACCGCGTAAAGGGTATCCAAATCGACTTTCAGTACACCGTCACAGGCGGCGCGCAGTTCGATCTTGCCTTCCTTCACCTCGCTGAACACAATATTTTCTCCGGCCGCCGCCTGTACCATCCGCAGGGCCGCGTCGTTTTCATGCACATATCCCTGGGACAGATCCCATACATAAATATGGCGCTTGCCCAGATCCAGCAGCTTCTCAATATCCTCTTTCTGTATCACATGGCCCTTGGCAAAGGCCCTGCCCTTGAATTTTCCCGGCACAATCTCCGTGATATCATGGCAGAGCACCATGCCAACGGCGTCCTCTACTCTTACTTTTTCCATACAAAACTCCCTCTGTTGCACATCAAAATTCCCGTCAGGACACCGCCGGCGATACAGCGGGCCTTATCGGAAATAGTATAGCAATTTTTCTGTTCACTTTCTCTAGGATCGATATCAGCGATCTTAAAGCCCTTTGTTACGGGATATCCGTCCCGAATCAGCCCGCGAAGAACCCCTGTCAATGTGGCAGCGACAGGCGTATCACCAATCATAGCGATGGTCTGCCCATTTTCCACCAGATCGCCGATATTGCTTACATTCCGCAGGGTGCCCGCCGCCGGCGCGTGGATGACACGTTCCTTCCCGTAGCCCGCAATCACGCCGGGTACGCCTGTATTGGGCGCCGCCTCCCCTTCCGTCAGCACACGGCCCAAATGATGTCCCCGCTTCGTCTCAATGACCAGATGGGCGTCTTTACCCGCCTGGAAGCCCGGACCCAAGGCTATGACCGTTTCCGCCATATCCACAGAAGTCCCCAGATTCTTTTTCGCCAGTATGGCGTCGATCAGGACCTGCGGCTGTATTTCCTCCAAAACGCGGCATTCCGGGTCCACAAGGACGGGGATATCCCCTTCCGCCGCAATGGTCAGCGCCTCCCGCACATCTGCCGCCAGCACCGCCGTTACGCCTTCCACCGTCCACCTGCCTTCGTACACCGCTTCGGAAAAGGCCACATACCGACGAATGGCGGAGGGGTGCGCTGTTTCCAGCACGATCACAGGAAAGCCCGCCTGATGGAGCTGATAGATGGTGCCTGTCGCCAGGTCTCCGCCGCCCCGCACGATAATAGGAAATAATGTTTTCACGGACGGATCACCTTACCTGCTTTGGAAAGTACCTCCGCGATACGGTACATATTCGTTACAGAGCCTACCGCCAGCTTTTCCGACAGTCCATAATGGTTCAAGCAGGTACCGCAGGTCAAAATCTCTACGCCCTGAGCCTCCATCAGCTTCAGATCCGCCAAGGTCTCCGCCCCTTCCACCGACAGCTTCGCGCCGCCGTTGTATAGCACGATGGTCTCCGGCAGGCTGTCCTGTTCCGTCAGAGCATAGACAAAGCCCTTCATCAGTATTTTTCCTAAAACATCATCGCCGGTCCCCATGGTCTCCGCCGTCAGAGCTACCACCGTCCCTGCCGCTCTGCTGTCCGGGATGCAGGCTTCGGCAGATGTATCCGCCTCCGTCCGGCTTCCCGCCTCTATGGTAATGGTTACCACATAGCAGTCCTCACTCTTTTTTTCGCTGACTGCCTTCATCTTTTTCTGCTCTGCCATTTTGCAGAGATTCTGCACAGCGATGGCATTGTCCACCAACACCTCCACCTGGCCTTCTGTCATGTTTTCCAATACTTTTTTGGTCTCAATGACCGGCAGAGGGCAGGTTTTCCCTCTCGCGTCCACTCTTTCCATTCTATTTCCTCCCATCATAATACCTCGATCTGCTGTTTTTCCTTTTTTACGATCTTTCCAACGATGTCGCAGGGCAGTCCCAGCCTCCGGATCTCCACCAGGGCTTGTTCCGCGTCCTTCTTCGGCAGACTCACCAGCAGTCCGCCGGAAGTCTGGGGGTCAAACAAAAGCTCCTCCACCGCAAAGGGTACGCCGCAGAATTTTACCAGCTCGCCCACATGGTTGCGGTTGCGCTGTGCCGCCGCCGTCAGAAAAAATTCATCGGCATAGCCAAGGCTTTCCGGGATATGCGGCATCCGGATGGAATCAATCTCCGCGCTGAGACCACGGCCCAGCATTTCCTTCAAATGCCCCAGAAAACCAAAGCCCGTCACATCTGTGCAGCCGTGAACGTCATATTTCCGAATCACCTCTGAAGCATATTTATTCAGTGTCGTCATAGAGCGCAGCGCCAGCTCCATGGCCGCCGGCGAGGCTTCGCCCACACGGTTGGCTGTGCAGACAATGCCTACCCCCAAGGGTTTCGTCAAAAGCAGGACATCTCCCTCCCGCACGCCGTCGTTAGGGAATATTTTTTCCGGATGCACTACCCCCATCACAGAAAGGCCGTATTTTACGTCACTGTCGGCGATGGAATGGCCGCCCACCAGAGTGCCGCCGGCTTCTATGACCTTTTCACTGCCGCCCTGCATGATCTTCCCCAGAATATTCAGATCCATTTTTTCCGGAAAGCAAACGATATTCAACGCCGTACGCACGTCGCCGCCCATGGCATATATATCGCTGAGAGCATTTGCCGCGGCGATCTGGCCAAAAAGATAAGGGTCCTCCACCATAGGCGGGAAAAAATCCAGCGTCTGCACCACCGCCACATCCTCGCTGATCCGGTAAACCGCCGCATCATCAGAGCTTTCATAGCCGATCAGCAAAGCAGGGTCTCGTTCCTCCGGCTTGGGCAAACGGGAAAGCACCCGCTCCAGTACACCGGCTCCCAGCTTCGCCGTACATCCGCCGCCCTTGCAAAACAGTATTTCTTCCGGCATTACGCCTCCCCCTCCTTTTCAAAATGCAGGCGGAACAAACGATCCGCCTCCTGCTCTAAATCCAACAAAAACGCCTTATAACGCGTCATCATATCCAGGCCCTCCTGTGTGATAACAGAGCCGCCCCCTTCCCGGCCGCCGGTGCTCCGCTCCGTCAGGGCGAATCCCAGCTCCCGCTCCGCCGTTTTCATCATTTTCCATGCCTTGCTGTAGGACAGTCCCATGTTTTTTGCCGCCTGGTGCATGGAGCCGGTTTTTTGAATCTCTTCCAGCAGCCGCGCAATGCCAGGCCCAAAAGCCTTTTCCTCCCGCAGAAGGCGCACCGTCATTTTATAATGCAATCCCTGTCTCATGCTACACCTCGTTATTCTTTTTAAAAAATAACGCTTGCCAATAAAAAAGCCTTTCGGCTTTTTTTCATTATATCAATTTTAGAAGGGCTTTACTAGTTCCTTTTTCTTTTTCCTAAAAAACAAGTCCGTCAGAAATCATTTTCAGATCTTCCGAAAAGTTTGTATTTTTAGAGTCTCTTGGCACATCCGGTGCGATAACTAAATTTACATATTGGGATCATATGCGCATTCCTCGTATTGATCACATTGCCCTTATTAGATGCGCCGTTTACAGTTACCTCCTCTTAAAAATCCAGATTTACCACCAGTGGATCATCGCCTTCGGATAAATCATACACATACTCTTGCGGTCTCTTTTTCCGTGCCTTCTTCATTGACCGTTTTCGTGTCAGAAAAGGATTCCTCATCATATAGAGCACCGCAGGCTGCCAGAGAAAACAGCATATGATATTTGGCAATGAATTTTTCTGCTAAAAAGTAACAGATGCCAAAACGATTCCAAACTGATATGGAGATCCTTGACGTTTACGTCCATCGAAAATAAACATCAGAAAACCGCCTGTGAAATCAAAATTTTTAGATCTCTCAGACGGTTATTTTTATCCCCCATTTGGTTATCTCTATTTCGTATAGGAAATAGTATCATCTTTTCTGTTTCCTTGACAAGCCATTATATAACTGCCAATCACTCCAAGTGATTGTCCCAGATGTTCTCCTGCAGGAGGATAACCACGCCGGACTCGTCCCCCAGTACTTCCATAGCGACCCGGGGATCGTAGATGTCCGTGTCCAGATTCTCACTGTCACTGTGGATCAGGGGGATATCGGCGTACTGTACATAGGTGTTGCCCTCAAAGTCAGGAAAGCACTCCTCCACATATTCCTGAATATAAACAATAGCTGAACGAGCCACGAAAAACACATTGTTCCGGATAACGCACCTCTCCTGGAGATTGGGACCGCCTTCGTGGGAAAAGGCAGGGGAAAAGCTATGATCCATCCAGTCCTCCAGACCAGTAAAAAGCACCCAGTTATCCTCATAGACGCAGTCTACAAACTTGCGCTCTGGATTCGCCTCTTCATCCCAGTTAAAAAAGGTTAGACCGGAGGCACATTGATAAAAGACATTCCCCACAAACTGTACGCCATAGACGCTGCCCGATTCAAAACCCTGTTCCTCAAAAATTTCTATTCCGCCGCCGGCGTGATACATATGGTGAACATAGTTATTCAGATACCGTGTGCCGTGATTTCCTCCGCCCATGGCACCCGCCAGGCGCTGGACACCGCCTCCATAGCCCGTTGCCGCTTCTCCTGTGTTGTAGACTGCGACGATACCGCCCACCCAGCCAACCTCACAGTTCTGGACCGTCACGCCATCACCTTCTGCCACGGTCAACACTCCGTCTCCGGCAAAGCCGATAAACAAATTGTCCAGCACACAGCCGTCGGCAACATTATCAAAGAGGGGGCACTGAGTTTGGAACTCAATACTCTCATAGATTTCCCCTGGATTTCCTTCATCACAGCGGAAGTACAACTCTCCCACGGGAGTACGTCCATCCCACTCCCAGCCAGAGAGAAAGACGGGCAGGGTATCCGGCAAGGTGCTGTCCGCCTTGGAGAAGAAAGTTAGGTTTTCCGTCAGCTCCGTTGTTACATCAAAGGGTGCCTGAGAGAGCTGTTCCTCCAGGTCAAAGTCTTCCGGCGTCCAGTTGGCGGGGCCGGTATAGTGGAGAAACTCCTTTCCACTCCAGTAGCCCAGCACCTTCTGGGCGATGATTTCCTCGTTCAGCACGATGGCACCACAATCAGGCATATCCCGGTGATAGAGCCAGATCTTCTCCCCGTTTTCACCCTCCCACCAAAGCGACCAGAGAGCCGAATCTCCTCCGTTCTCCGGGGATGCACAAATACAGGGCTTTGCCCCCTCCCCGTAAGCGGAGTAGGTCACTCCCTCTTTTGTTTCTACGGTTGTGTTCCGCCAGATACCGCCCCGTTCAAAGAACACCGCATCACCGTACTCCAACGAAGCCTTGTTGACTCGGTCCAGAGTAGCCCAGGCTGTTTCGGGGCTGAGACCATCATTTCCGTCGTCGCCATTGTTGGAGACGTAGTAGGCTGTTCCGGTGTAGGTCTGGCCGGGAGTAAAGGCTTTGTCCCACACGATTTGGGTTTTACTAGTCAGGATAGTCTCTCGTCGCTCTACAGCCTCCTCCAGTATAGCCGTTGCGGCGGTCACAGACTCATCCATAGGTGTGTTGGAGATGTTGGTTTGTTCCTCTGCACTACAGGCAGGAAGGGAAATAAGCACTACGGCAACTAAAATCACTAATATGATACGTTTCATAAGTCAGACCATTCCTTTTCGTTACGCTGCAAAGAATCAAATAAGAATGTTACAGAATACCTCAACCAATATAAATTGCTTTTATCATCTCGAAAGAGGTTTTGCACGCAATTTTTTTCATCCTCCAAAACTCTCTATTGTACGCTCTCGGAGGTGTTTATAGCTATTAAAAATAATACTTCTTTCCTGTCAAATTTACAATCAACTCTCTAAAATTCCTATTGATTTTTTTCAAATTTATGGTGTATGCTTAGATCGTTTTAATTGCGTTTTTTTATATACATGCATAACCCTCTGTTCCTCGCCTATGCGTAAATGCTTAACCTGGTCTGTCAACTGCGTGTCTGGTACTCGCTAAATTGTTCATATGGCTTTGTACTGCATTTTCCCTCTAAAATATCTCATAAAACTTGATATACTCCTTTAGCGTAAGATTCCTACCAACATATGTATTTGATATATGCAATTGCATTTTGTATGCGATAAACTATGTATATCCGTAATTCCCATACACGTACTTTCTTTTCACTATTATTCCTTGCAGTTGGCAGACCGCAATCTTATTATAGTGAAAAAGAGTTTTTACTTCTGCCTCAACATTAAAAGACTTTTTCGAACTATGCATCTAACGCGTGATTTTCTTTATACAAATATTTCTCAAGGTTTCCAGAGTAAAGATGATGAGATTCGAACCCGCGAACGGTTTGACCTGTCAACTGATTTCGAGTTTTATAAAGTGCGTGTCAGGATCAGTCAGTTTCGTGTCAGTTTCTGCTCGTTTCGTCCTCGCCGCAAAGCCGCATAAACACTGCGTTTTTCGCACTAAAACCCCGAAAAAGCCAGTAATTTCGGGCAAGTTCGAATAAACCGAAAAATGCGCCAAAATCCGTATTTTTGGAAAGAACTACGGAAAGAACGGAAAGAACTGAGAACATCGAGGCAGTACACGGACAGTCACACCGGTAAATCGATTTTGAAAGGTGTATTGCTATGAATGACACAGCCATCAACTGGGACGAGATTCCCGATATTATCACGAAGGATCAGCTTTACCGGATTTGCCATATCAGCAAGTCCACCGCCCGGTATCTTCTGCAAAGCGGAAAGATCCCCTGCTATTACACGGGCAAGCAGACACGCTGCTATCAGATCAAAAAGGAAGACGTGATTGCCTATTTAGAGGACCGCAAAGTCTTCCCGGAAGCTTATGCCGCACCGAGGGGGTGGTATAAGGGCTACTATGAAATCAAACTGGAAATCAATCTCCCGCCGGAAGTCTTGGAGGACATGCACGCGTATTATGCGGACCTGTTCTCCCAGTACAAAGATGTTCTGACCGCTTTGGAGGTCTGCAAGCTCACAGGCTACAGCAAGACCGCCGTCAACAACTGGTGCGCCGGCGGGCAACTAAAAGCCTTTAAGCGCAGCAATGTCAACCACATTCCGAAAAGATATCTCATTGAGTTTTTCTGCTCTCCCTATTGCCGCTCAGTCACCCGGAAATCCGACTGGCATATCCGGACGCTGAAACGCTTCCCCTCTTGGAGAAGTCAGAAACAGTCACAGGGAGGTGCGAAGGCATGAGGAGTTTTTTGGAAGAGCTGTATTTCGGGAATCTCGACCCGCAGGCGAGAGGTTACCGCAAGGACAGCAACATCTTGAAGGTTTCGGAGAACATCAATGAGCTGGAAGAAAATCTCACCCAGCGTTTAAATGACGAGGAAAAGAAGCTGTTTCTTGATTTCGGCAATGCCTATGGGGAACTGATGGGCGATGCGGGACTGGATTCTTTTATCGTCGGCTTCCGCCTCGGCGCTAAAATGATTTTTGATACATTTTGCAGTGACGACGCACCGTTTGAAAGTTACATAAAAGACTGAAAGGTTTGCCGAATCGCAATTTAGTCAATTACGATTGACTAAATTGTAGTTGACTAATTTTTTCAATATACAATGTGCGATCATCCAAATCGCACATTCGCAAACAAAAACCTCCTTTAGTACAATGAGCGTATCAAAGGAGGTTTTACTATGAATAAAACGATATTTGGGCAAATGGGCGGCACATACACAATGCAAGGCGACTACTGTCTGCCTGATCTTACCTTACCACCCGAAGAAGAACGCCCCATCGGCGTGTGGGGACAGCGCCGCCTACGCTATTTAAAGCAGCACCATAAAATCCTGTACTACAATCTGCTCACTTCCGGCAAGCTCCGTTCCCACCTTGCAGATGTAGAGGAAGACGCACAATCACTCTTTCTTCGGCTGGTAAAAGAATACGCTGAAAGGGAAAGTGTTACCGAACAACTTAAGGCTGAGAAGCCAATGGAGTGGGTAAGGAGGATAAATAATATACGTGAGCGAGTGACTGAAACGGTCAATGCAGAAGTGGTGTTCGCATGAGGAAGCCAAAATACCATCTCTATCTCTCAAAAGCCGAATATCGCTTCATAATCCAATGTTTGCTTGATTATCGCAACAAGCTAATATTTCAAGGTAAATATACCGACGGAGTCGATGAGCTTATAATCAAATATACAAAATGATAACAGGCACGGGAGTCAACCTCTCGTGCCTGTTGCTATTAAAAATTAAATTATTGCAATAACCTCACCATATACAAATAGTGTATCATATTCTTTTACTTCTATCGGAGCATATTTGTCATTATATGAACAAAGTAGAGTCTTTCCATTATCATAAGAAAGGTATTTACAATACACTTTATCATTGAGATAAAATGCACCAACTTTCCCTTCGTCAATAACACGTTGACGTTTAATAAGAACAATGCTCTTATCCTTAATGTTTGGTTCCATACTATCACCAGATATTTTCAAAGCAAAGTCGCAAAGTAAATTTTCTGTTTCGTATTCCTCAAACGGAATTCCATCAAAACTCTCATTGCCAACACCAGCGGATAATGGTAAATCGTACAGAGGAACAATACGTTTAACTACGGTTTTGCTAATTTCAAACGAATCGTTTTCAGGAATATCTTTCATCCAGGATTTAACGTTGTTAATTGAATTCGATTCTTCTTGTAAGTAGGCAATCACATGATAAGGATTTAGCAGATACATAAAACATAAAATATTTTTAGCTGTTTTTTGTTTTTCAGTTTCCGATATAAACTCATAAAAATTGTTTCCATCATGAATACTGTATACTTGCTCTTCATAATGGCTTTCACCATGCAATACTAATCGATACATTAGGTTTTCAAAGTATGTAGAGTGTTTGCCAAGTGCCTTTAATACATTTTTGTCGCATGAAACTTTTTCAATATTCTTCTGGTAATTAAACGTAGAAAAAGCCTCTAATACCCTACGCATAATATTACCTATTGTAGCACTATCATTATTAGAGTCCCCATTAGCATAGTGATAAACTTTTTTGATCAAAGCGCTATATTCGTTGTGGTTTTTTATCAATGGCTTTAAAAGCAAATTATTCAACTCTAAAACGATATAAGAAGAAGGGGTAATTCCGGCAATTCCTTTGGTAGACTGACAGATTTCATCCATAGCTTTTCTTAAATTAAATACAGTTTCAAGATCGTGTGATAATATTAAAACTTTACTTTTGGAGTTGCCATTTATTATGCGATTTATTTGAAGACGCAAAAAAGATGCAATACCAACTTTGTTTTCAAAATCAAAACTTGAGATCGGATCGTCAACAACAATAAATGCTTCGTTTTGATACAGTCTTGATATTTCTTGATTAGCTAAAATTTGAGTAAAGAAATAACATAAGGCTATAATATTGCGCTCACCTAAAGACACACTCTTTGGCTTTACGTTCTTCCCGTTTGATTTTAAATAATATTTATCGTTCTTAAGTTCAATGGACAAGCGCCCTTGAGAAAAAAACACATAATCTAATGCATTATTTATGTTGTTTATCGCTAATCCAATATCCGATTTTCGTTGTTTGAGGTTACGCAGAGTCTCTTGTGCGTCTTTTAAAGCCTTCAGTTTTTTCGAAAGCTTTTCTGCCATTTTCTTTTTTTCTTCTGTTTGCTTTAGATAATCTTTATAAACCTGAGATGTTTGGAGATGAGCTATCAATTTGTTTATTGATATAAGTTCTTTTACAAGCGCACCTTTTTTGCTTGCAGCTATATTGAATTCTTTTCTTTTATCCTCAAGTTTTTCTAGAAATTCATTTAGATGCGTAATTGCAGCAGACAAGTCTTGGTTTGACAATTGTACGGGGGTATAAACATTGTTTAATTTCGTCTCAATTGCAGTCTTGTAAATTTCGATCAATGTTTGACATTCTTTTAGCTGCGTAACAATACTTTTAAATAATTTAGGATCTAATTCCTCATATGATGTCAGATTTATACTCAAATTCGGAATAGATATGGCGTTTAATGCGGCTTTATGTGCATCTACTTCTTTGTTGAGCACCTTATCAATACTATCAATCAAACCTTGTTTATAAGTTTCACTCACTTCTTGATAGCAGTATGGGCACACGGAAGTTTCTTTTGAACTAAATTTGTGACGAGCATTTTCTACGGTAGTTTGTCCACCATTTTGGATAGTGTCCAAAATCATTTTTTCCCTATCACTTAAGATAGGTTCTTCAAGCTTAGTAGATAAAAGTTCAATAACAGACTGTTCCCATTTATTGTCGAAAGTAAGAAGCTTTATTTCATCCGGATAAGCAGTAGTAATGTCCGATACTTTATCTAACAACGCTTGCGTGTCATCAAATTTTTTTTGCAACTCGGCAGAAGTGAGTTTTGTTGATAAACTACAAATTTCTGTAATTACATCATCTGTTACAGAAGAATTACGGCGATTATTCTTTATTTTGGAATCTACTTCAGCCCATCCGCCAGCCTGTTTTAAGATTGAAGCTAATCTTATCCAATGGTACTGTGGATTAAGAGGATTTTTATCCTCTAAATATTTATTATATTCACTTTGGATAAATTCACTTTCAGCTTGAAGAGTTGTAACTTCTGCAAGCTTTTTATCTATCTCTGCTTGCACATTAACTTGACCACCTAACAGAATTATAGTGCTAAGTCCATCATCGTCTATCTTTACATTTTCGTCGATGTATTTTTCATTAAATACAAACAACTTAGAATCTTCAGAAAGAGCGACTGTGTGGTTTTCTGTGTTTAATAAAGAGGCTGTTAAATCGGTTGGAAAAATATTTTCAGCTATAGAAGATAATCCTTCTGAAATTGTGCTTTTTCCGCTTCCATTCTTTCCGTATACAATAGAAATTCTATCATTGGGATTAGGAAAAAGTATAAGGTCAGTTTCTTCACTAAAGCATCTACCTTGAATTTTCAATCCTTTAATATTTTCCAACATGAATTTTACCTCTCTCTAAATAAAGAAGTTAGTTTTGTTCTTATATTTGTATCACTAGGTACTTCTCTAATACCATAACCCATAATGCGACCATCGGGATGGTGCCGAAGGTGAGGCAATACAAATTCATCAAATAAATCTGTGGCAAATTTGTATTTGCCACGACTCAAAAGCGATCCTCTGAGATAGCCATTCATAATGCCTGCGGCAAAGTCCGCAATTTGTATTCCAGCACTTTGTGAACTGCTTTCTGTAAGAACGCCGGAGTAAATATT
>CALWKZ010000069.1 GCA_944381385.1 uncultured Anaerotignum sp.
TTATCCGCATAAAAAACTCGCTGGAATCTTTGTACACACAAAGGATTCCAGCGAGTTTTAAATTTTACTGTATTTTCTTATTGAGACAAGCTTTGCAGGTTTCCGAAAAAAGTGTTTTTCAGGATAACCTGCTCGTTTTCTGTCTGTTTGCTGCGTTAGAATTGTACCGTTGTCCAGTCCTCACAGTTCCATACATCAGTTACAATGTCCTGATAAAACTCCGGCTCGTGGCAGATCAGAAGGATGCTGCCCTTGTATGCCTGCAAGGCACGCTTTAGCTCTGCCTTGGCGTCCGTGTCCAAATGATTGGTAGGCTCGTCCAGTAAAAGCACGTTTGTTTCCCGATGGATGAGCTTGCAGAGACGGACTTTCGCCTGCTCGCCGCCGCTGAGTACTTTCACCATACTTTCGATATGCTTGGTGGTAAGACCGCATTTTGCCAAAGCGGCACGTACCTCATACTGGGTATAGGAAGGGAATTCCTGCCAGATTTCGTCGATGCAGGTGATATTGTCCGTATAGTTCTTTTCCTGTTCAAAATAGCCGGGGAACAAATAATCCCCTAAAACCGTTTTTCCGCTGAGCGGCGGGATCAATCCCAGAATCGACCGAAGAAGGGTGGTTTTCCCGATACCATTGGCGCCTACCAGAGCGATCTTCTGTCCCCGTTCCATGGAGAGATTCAGCGGGCGGGACAAAGGACGATCGTAGCCGATTACGAGCTCTTCTGTCTGGAAAATATAACGGCCGGAGGCACGGGCTTCTTTAAAATGAAATTCCGGCTTGGGCTTTTCCTTTGCCAGCTCAATCACATCCATTTTATCCAGCTTTTTCTGCCGGCTCATGGCCATGTTCCTGGTGGCGACACGGGCCTTGTTTCTGGCTACAAAATCCTTTAACTCTCCGATCTCCTGCTGCTGTCTGCGGTAGGCCGCCTCCAGCTGCGCCTTTTTCATTTCGTATACTTCCATAAATTTGTCATAGTTGCCGACGTAGCGGTCAATATGAGCGTTCTCCACATGATAGATCAAATTGACGACGCTGTTGAGAAAGGGGATGTCGTGGGAGATCAGGATAAAGGCATTTTCATACTCCAGAAGATACCGTTTCAGCCATTCGATATGGTTCTCATCCAGATAATTGGTGGGCTCGTCCAAAAGAAGGATATCCGGCTTTTCCAGCAGCAGCTTTGCCATCAAAACCTTTGTGCGCTGGCCGCCGGAAAGCTGGTCCACAGGCTGATCCAGACCGATATCCGCCAAACCAAGGGCCCGGCCGATTTCTTCCACTTTGGCGTCGATGATATAAAAATCATGATGCTCCAGCAGCTCCTGGATCTGTCCGGTTTCTTCCAGAAGGAAATTCATTCTTTCCTCGTCTGCCTCCGCCATTTCCGCATAATAGCTGTTCATCTGGGTCTCCAGCTCGAAAAGGAAGGCAAAAGCGGAACGAAGGACGTCCCGGATGGTCTGGCCCGGTTCCAGAGCGGTATGCTGATCCAGATAGCCGACGCGGACGTTTTTCGACCATTCGATCTTTCCTTCGTCTGGCATCAGCTTTCCGGTGATGATGTTCATAAAGGTGGATTTGCCTTCTCCGTTGGCGCCAATTAAACCCACATGCTCGCCTTTGAGGAGGCGGAAGGATACGTCTGTGTAGATGGCTCTGTCACCAAAGCCGTGGCTCAGGTTCGTGACGGTTAGTATGCTCATATCAGTTTTCCTTTCTTGATGATCTTTTCCAGTATCAGGGCTGCGCCATAGTCATCGCAGCTGGCAGTGATGATGTCCGCCGCCGCTTTGATATGTTCTTCCCCGTTTTCCATGGCGACGCCGGTACCCGCAAATTCCAGCATGGGCAGGTCGTTGTCCCGGTCGCCCATGGCAAGGACGTTCTCCGGCAGGATGCCCAAAGCGGCGCAGAGATAGGAGAGGGCGTTTGCTTTTGTGGCCAGAAGGCTGGTGATTTCGATATTTTTTTCCGAGGAAGCTGTAACAGAAGCCAGTCCCTGGGCCCGGAGGGCATCCCATATCTTTTGACGCAGGTCCATATCATGGAAAATCAGATTGATATTTTCCAGATGGCTCTTATTTTTTTCCAGCTCGTCCAGAAAATTTTTTACAGGGATTCTGGTGGCGCGGATGTACTTGGCATGGCTCTCCCGCAGATGGAAGGAGGAAAGATGGTCAAAGGCATTTTGGTCGATATAAGCCTGCCCGTCAATGAAAAACTCCATTAGCACCGGCAGACCTTCCATCAGTTGGAGAGTCGCGTCTACGGCCTGAGGCGTCAGCAGATGGCGGAAAAGGTCCCGCTGCTGCTGCGCGTCGTATACGGAAGCGCCGTTGCTGGTAATGACATATTTTAAGTAGGGGAGTTCCTTGATGCACTCCGGCAGAGCGGCAAAGGGCCTGCCGGTGGAAGGAACAAAATAAATGCCCAGGTCATGGAGAGAAAGGATGGCCTTTCTTGCTCTGGACGTTAATTCTTTTTGTGTGGTTAAGAGTGTGCCGTCCAGATCGGAGGCAATGAGCTTGATTGTATTCATAAATAAAACCTGCCTGTATGTTCAAAAAATGGTTTGATAATTCGCGTATTTATTCTATCAGAGAACGCGGGGAGAAACAACAGAAAAAGCGCTGCTTTTCAAAGGAAAAATATAAGGCGTCTTTCTTTTGGGGAATGACGCCTTGTGGAGACAGCATATACTTTTATATGTTACATACCGTTACAGGATTTATAAATTTTACAGAGCTCGTCTAAAATCTGCTTCTGTCCGAAATCATCCCGATAGACCATATTGATCTCCCGGATGGATTTGAAATTTTCAATGGGGATGACCTTCAAAGTGCCGGCTCTTTCCTCGCTGACGCAGGTGCTGTGGGCAATAACTGATACACCAAGATTGGAATGGACCAGGTCCTTTATGGTAGACACATTGTCGATCTCCAGGATTACATGAAAGCTTTGCAGGCTTTCGCCGCATCCCAGAAGATAGGAATCAAACATCCTTCTAGTGCCGGCGGTGGAAGGGCGGACGATGAGCCGTTCTTTTTTCAGCTCATCCAGAGTAACGCTTTTTCTTTCGGCAAAGGGATGGTTGGGAGAAACAATAAGACAGAGATAATCTGTATCCAGCATAAGGGAGTGCAGACCTTCTTCCTGTAGATTGCCTTCCACGATGGCAACGTCTACCTCATAGGCTTTCAGCTTGCTGCCGATATTTTTGATGGTGTCTGTCAGTATGGTCACCTTGGTATCCGGGTGGAGATTGCAGTAAGTGGCGATGACCCTGGGCACCATGTTTTCCTCTGCCGAAGGCGTAATGCCGATGACAAAACGGTGGATACCGTTGCGGTAAGCCTCGAAATCATTCAGAAGGTTCCGGTACAGAGCCGCTTCCCGATGGGCATATTTTTCAAGAATCCGGCCCTCCGGTGTCAGTACCATGCCCTTGGCGCCTTTTAAGAAGATCTTAATGCCATATTCCTGTTCCAGACCGCGGATATGCTGGCTGACGGCAGGCTGGGTCAGAGAAAGCATCTGCGCCGCTTTGGTGTAGCTTTGGGCTTCGATCAGGGTCAATAAGGTATTTAATTTGGCGTCGATCATGAACCGGTCCTCCTTATTACAAATATTTATATTAAAGAAAAAGAATATAAATTGATATTATCATTTTTCCTTGGTATAATCAAGGTGTAAAAGCAGAGAAACGCTGGAAACGAGGTGGGCGGCATGTTGTGGGATGAAATCGTGATTGCCATATGGAACGAACTGGAATTTGTGATCCGGTTGCTGCTGGCTTGCCTTTGCGGCAGTATTGTGGGCTGGGAAAGAAGCCACCGGAGAAAGGAAGCCGGGATTCGGACGCATATCATTGTGGCGCTGGGAGCGGCGATGATGATGATCGTATCTAAGTATGCCTTTTTTGATGTGATTTCCTACCGAAATATCAATGTGGACGCCTCCCGTATCGCCGCCAATGTCATTACGGGCATCTCCTTTTTGGGGGCCGGTGTGATTTTTGTCAAGGGCATCACCATCCGCGGTCTGACGACGGCGGCGGGGATCTGGACAACGGCAGGCGTTGGTCTTGCCATTGGCGCGGGGTTATATATTGTAGGAATTGTGACAACTGTTTTGGTGCTGATTATTCAGATTGTGCTCCATGAATTTTTGCAGAAGCTGGATGACCCGATTTATGAGATCATCAGTGTTACTTATCACAGTATTCCCAACGGATTGGATCTGCTGAAACAGGAGATGAATGTGCGCAACATTACCATACAAAATATCAAAATGGAAAAAAACACCGATGAAACCGTAACCGTTACGCTGCAGGTCAGCAAAAAGAGCGGTGTGACTTATTCGGATCTGGCGGATCTTCTGGCGAAGAACCCGCTGGTGAAAAGTTTCAGTCTTTGAAAAAAATCTTTTATAGCATAAAAGAAAAAGCCGAGAATCCTTTTTTAGAGGATTTTCGGCTTATCTTTTTTGGAAAGATCATTCCGCTATGACTTTTTCGGCAAAATCGTTGACTACAAATTCTTCATAAGGCACACGAGCGGACAGTTCGCCGCCGGCCTCCATAATATCCTGGATCAATGTGAAGCCCGCCTCATCGAAAACAGGGTCCGCTTTCCAGGTATCCTGTGCCTTGTAACGGTCGATGATGGTAGTCAGGGTCTCCAGATCAGAGTCGGGGAATTGGGGAAGGATGACTTCGGCGATCTGCTCGGCGGTATGTTCCGCTACCCATTGCTGCCCTCTGTAGATGGCCCGTGTAAAGGCTTCTACAGTCTCTGGCTGCTGGGTCAGGAAGTCGCTTTCCGCCATATAAACCGTATAGGGCACATAGCCGCTGGCTTCGCCCAAAGAAGCTACGATATAGCCTGCGCCGCTTTGTACCAGGGAGGTAGCCGTTGGCTCAAACTCTACGGTGTAGTCGCCGATACCGCCCAGAAACGCTCCGGCGGTAGAAGAGAAGTCGATATTGTTGACGATCTCTACGTCTTCATTGGGTGTCATGCCATTTTCCTTCAGGGTGTATTCCAGGATCAGCTCCGGCATGCCGCCCAGACGTCCGCCGATGACAGAATTCCCTTCCAGATCGTTCCACTGGAAATCTGTCTCATTTTCCCGGGAGACCAGGAAATTCCCGGCACGCTGGGTCAGCTGCAAAAACGCCTTGGGATAATCTTCCTTGCCTTCGTTGTAAACGTAGATGCCTGCTTCTGTACCCATGAGGGCAATATCCGCGGAATCGGAGAGCAGCGCTGTCATGGATTTATCAGCGCCGTTGCCGATGGAAACGGTCACATCCAGGCCTTCCTCCTCAAAAAAGCCCAGCTCTTGGGCTACATACTGGGGAGCGTAAAATACGGAATGTACTACCTCGTTCAGGCGTACCGGCGTCAGACCGTCAGCGCTTTCCTGGGCCTGGCAGCCGCAGAGCAGGGCAAAGCAGGTAAGCACAGCTGCTGCGGAAAGGAATTTTTTTCTCATGTGGAAACCTCCGTGATCTCAAAGAGTTTTTATCATCCTATGCGGGCCGAAAGGCAATTGTATCTTGTCTGTGAAAGGAAAATGAGAAATTGTAATATTTTTTTTCGTGATTTCTTCTGCTTTTTTCAAAAAATTGGTGTATAATAAATTTTATCATGGGAGTATTTTGCTTTCCTATAAAGTACAGGAGGTCTGTATGGCTGAAAAAATTATGTTAGTAGACGGAAACAGCATCGTAAACCGTGCCTTTTACGGCATACCGCTTCTGACCAATGCGGAAGGGCAGTATACCAACGCGGTCTACGGTTTTTTTCATATTTTATTTAAGCTGATAGACGAGGACGCACCGGAGCATCTGGCGGTGGCTTTCGACCTGCACGCCCCTACCTTTCGGCACGAAACTTTTTCTGCCTATAAAGGTACCCGTAAGGGGATGCCGGAGGAGCTGCGCCAGCAGATGCCTTTATTGAAAGAGGTCCTGCGGGCTATGGGCATTGCCATCTATGAAAAGGAAGGTTATGAGGCCGACGATATTCTGGGGACCCTTTCCCAAAAAGCGGAGGAGCAAGGATGGATTCCCATCCTGGTTTCCGGAGACAGGGATCTGCTGCAGCTGGCAGGAGAGACGGTCAAGATACGTATTCCCAAAACAAAAGGGGGACGTACGGAGGTGGAGGATTACTTCGCCAAGGATGTTATAGAAAAATACGGTGTAACCCCGCAGGAATTTATTGACGTAAAGGCTTTGATGGGGGACGCCTCTGA
The DNA here is from genome assembly GCA_944381385.1 of uncultured Anaerotignum sp. Classification (GTDB taxonomy): domain Bacteria; phylum Bacillota; class Clostridia; order Lachnospirales; family Anaerotignaceae; genus Anaerotignum. The sequence continues at coordinate 6,271 of CALWKZ010000069.1, forward strand.
CAATATTCCCGGTGTGCCGGGCATTGGGGAAAAAACAGCGGTGAAGATCATACAGCAGTATCATGATCTGGAGACAGCTATTGCCCACGCGGCGGAGATTAAGCCCAAGAAGGCATCGGAGAATTTGGCGGAATTTCAGGAGCAGGCAAGACTGAGCAGGTATCTGGCGGAGATCGTGCGGGATGTGCCTGTGGAGCTGGATACGGAAGGCTCCCGGACAGACAGCATTTTTACGCCGGAGGCCTATCAGTGGATGAAAAAACTGGAGTTCAAAAGCATGCTGCCCCGCTTTGAGAAAGAACAGATGGTGGCATCGGCGGAAAAAGCGGAGTACCGCAGAATATCTGAGAAAACCGAAGCGAAGGAGTTCTTTGATAGCTTGGAAAAAGAGGAGACAGCCTATTTGATGATTCAGGACGATGGCCAATGGCAGGGGATGGCCCTTTATCAGAACAGCTGCGGCGGCGTATGGCTGGAAATTGGCGAGGAGTTGTCCGCAGAGGATCTTTTTGCCTGCGCATCCGCGTTCTTGCGGGAGGATGGCTGGAAAAAGATCGGCCATCAGGTAAAGGACGACCTGCATTTGGCGGCGCGGTATAGCGTTTCCGATTTTGCTGTGGACTTTGATACGGCGCTGGCGGCTTATCTTTTGCATCCAACGGCTAATTCCTATGGTTACGACGATCTGGCCAGAGACTATCTTTCGGAAGCATGTCCTTCTTACGAGGAGGTACTGGGCAAGGGGAAATCCAAAAAGGCTCTGGCGGAGCTTTCAACGGCAGAGCGTCTGGATTTCTGTGCCAAGCAGGCAGAGGTCTGCTTCCGGGCAAAGGCGGTTTTGCAGCAAAAATTAGAAGAAAATCAGCAGGAAAAGCTGTTTTATGAGGTAGAAATGCCTCTGGTATATGTTTTGGCGGATATGGAACGCTGGGGGATGAAGGTAGATCGGCAGGCGCTGCTGGCCTATCAGCGTTCCCTGGGGGAAAAGGTAGAAGAGGTTTCCCAGGAGGTCTATGCGCTGGCGGGGGAAGAATTCAATCTGAATTCGCCCAAGCAGCTGGGGGTGATCCTTTTCGAGCGCTTGGGCCTGAAAGGCGGAAAGAAAACGAAAACAGGATATTCCACGGCGGCGGATGTACTGGAAAAGCTGCGCCCGGAGCATCCGATCATTGATAAAATACTGGAATACCGTCAGCTGGCGAAGTTGAAAAGTACCTATGCCGACGGACTGCTGGCGGTGCTGGATGAAAAAACGGATAAAATATATTCCACGTTCCAGCAGACCATTACAGCCACCGGCAGACTCAGCTCCACAGAACCGAATTTGCAGAATATTCCTATCCGACTGGAACTGGGGCGGGAACTGCGGAAGGTATTTATTCCTTCTTCGCCGGAGTTCTGCTTTTTGGACGCGGATTATTCCCAGATCGAGCTGCGGGTGCTGGCCCATATTGCCGGTGATGAGACCTTGATCGAGGCATTCCGGCAGAAACAGGATATCCATCGTCTGACGGCGTCTCAGGTGTTCCATGTGCCTTTTGACGAGGTGACATCCTTGCAGCGGAGCAATGCCAAAGCCGTGAATTTTGGTATTGTCTACGGCATCGGGGCTTTCAGCCTGAGCCAGGATCTGGGGATCACCAGAAAAGAGGCGGAAAACTATATCCAGCAGTATTTTGTGAAATATCCCAAGATCAAGGAATATCTGGACCGCACGGTAAAAGAGGCGGAGGAAAAAGGATACGTTTCCACGATTATGAACCGCAGACGCGCCATGCCGGAGTTGCAGAGCAAGAATTTTGTGCAGCATGCCTTTGGGGAGCGTGTGGCCATGAATATGCCCATTCAGGGCAGCGCGGCGGATATTATCAAGATCGCCATGATACAGGTGCATCGTGCTTTGAAGGAAGGCGGATTCCGTTCCCGTCTGATTTTGCAGGTTCATGACGAACTGCTGATCGAGACGGCGCTGGAGGAAAAGGAAGCCGTGGCAAAGATATTAAAGGAAAAAATGGAACAGGCCGTTTCTCTTTCCGTTCCGTTGGATGTGGACGTACACGAGGGGAATACCTGGTTTGAAGCGAAATAAAAGAGGTTATAAGATGAAGGTAATTGGATTGACAGGCGGTACAGGCAGCGGAAAAAGTGTTGTTAGCCGTCTTTTGGCGCAGATGGGCGCCGTGATCGTAGACGCGGATCTGGTGAGCCGCCAGATCGTTCTGCCGGGAAGTCCGGCCCTTGGGGAGATCGTTTCTTATTTTGGAAAAGAGATTTTGCAGGAGGACGGCAGTCTTTTCCGAAGAAAGCTGGGGGAAATTGTATTCCGGGACAAAGAAAAACTGGCCTTTTTGAACCAGTGTACCCATAAATATATTGTAATGGAGATGACGCGGCAGATGGAGGAGGCAAAGGCCGAGGGCCGGGCTTCCTGCATTGTGCTGGATGCGCCGTTGCTTTTTGAAGTGGGCCTGGAGCGGTACTGTGACCAGGTTTGGGTGGTATATGCCGATGCCCAGGCGCGGGCAAAGCGCGTGATGGAGCGGGACGGCATTACATACGAAACAGCCATGGCCCGAATCTCCAATCAGAAAAGCTGGGAAGAGTACAAGGAGCGGGCGGATGTGGTCATTGACAATAGTGGCGATCTGCATGCTCTGGAGAACCAGCTGGAACAGCTCATAAAGAAAATGGGTGAGAATGCATGATAAGATTTTTTGCAAGGCTGATCAAAGGATTCCTGAAGCTGGCCATTGCGGTTTGTTTGCTGGGGGTCATTTTGTATCTGTTTGCTGTGCCGAGGCTGCTGCCGCTGCGCTACACCCAGTCGGTGGAGTATTATGCCCAGGAGTACCAGCTGGAGCCGTCTTTGGTTTACGCGGTGATCTTCTGTGAGAGCGGCTTTGAGCCGGAAGCCGTATCCCACGCGGGCGCGAAGGGATTGATGCAGATTACGGAGGATACAGGAATTTGGGTTGCGGGGCAGATAGAGGAAATAGATGCGGAAAACATGGATCTGTTCGATCCGGATACCAATATCCATATCGGCTGCAAGTATTTGCAGTGGCTGCTGGAAAAATTCAGTGGCAATCCGGAAACGGCTTTGGCCGGATATAACGCCGGACACGGAAATGTTGCCCGGTGGCTGGAGGATGAGGAAAAAAGTCTGGACGGCATTACGCTGGCGGAGATACCTTATCCGGAAACGAGAGAATATGTAAAAAAAGTAGAGCTGGTGCAGAAGCTGTACCAGTGGATTTACAGAGTATAATTTTTGGAGGCAGACATGAAAAAACGGATTTTCATGATTTTAGCCGCCGTATTGCTGCTGCTGAGCGGCTGCGGCAATATGGACGGTTCATCCAATCTGGAAGCGTCAACGGGAGAAGAAAATGCCCAGGCGTCTTTACAGCAGACCTTAACGCTGTCTATGCGTGTGCCGGAAACACTGAATCCTTTGCTGAACCGGGACGCTTCGGTGGATCAGGCGCTGAAACTGGTATTTATGCCGCTGATCGCTCTGGGAGAAAATGGGAAGGCGGAGCCTTCTGTGGCCCAAAGCTGGACCATGTCAGAGGACGGTACGTCCCTTTCCCTTCTTTTGCGGGATGATCTGACCTGGCATAACGGCGCAAAGGTTACGGCGGAGGATGTGGTATTTTCTTTCCAAACCATACTTTCCGCGCCGGAGGACAGTGTATATGCCCATGTGGCGGATTACGTTTCGTCTGTGTCTCAGGCGGGAGAATATACAGTAACCGTAACTTTCCATGAGTCATTTAGCAAAAACATGGCCGCTTTATGTTTTCCCATCATACCGAAGAGCTATTATAGCGGACAAACGGAGCCGGGAAGCGCAGTCAATATGACGGCGGTAGGCTGTGGGCCCTATCAGATGGAGTCTTATACGATGGCTTCCTCTCTGGTGCTGAAGGCTTATGCGCCTTATTTTGCGCAGGAGCCGTCTGTTTCCAGGATAGAGGTCAAGATCACCTCCGGAGAAGATACGGATCTGTATTCCTTTCATCAGGGGATTTTAGATGTATTGGCGACAGACGCGTCCAATGCCGGACGGTATACGGCGCAGAGTGATGAGGTAAAGGCGTACGCTTATGGCGGGAATATCTATGATTTTGTAGGCTTTAATTTCCATAGGGATTTGTTCCAGTCAAAAAGCATGCGGCAGGCTGTGGCCTATGCTTTGCCAAAGGACTATATATGGGAAAGCATCTATTTGCAGTATGCGGATATGACGAATACACCCATCAGCCCTGTATCCTGGCTTTATGAGGAAAACGTGGCACCTTACAACTATGATTCCAATATGGCCGCCACATTGCTGAAAAACGAAGGCTGGTCTGACGCTGACGGCAACGGGACGCTGGAAAAGATAGACGAAAGCGGGAATTTGCAGTCTTTGCAGGTGACGATTCTGGTGAACCAGGAAAATACGGCACGCAAGCAGATCGCTACTAAGCTGGCGGAAGAACTGAAGGCTATTGGTTTTGCGGTGACGGTGGACAGTCAGCCCTTTGCCGCGTATCAGGAAAAATACCAGGGGGGAGAATATGATATTGTCATTGGCGGCTGGCAGACGTCTTACGTAACAGATCTGCGGGATTTCTTCGCTTCCGATGGCGATTATAATTATATGGGCTATTCCAATGAGGAAGTGGATGCGCTCTTGGATACGGCGGCACATGCCGTGACAGACGGACAGATTTTATTGGCGTACAGCAATCTGCAAAAAAAGCTGGCGGAAGAGCTTCCTTATATCAGTATCGCGTACCGGCAGAATGTGGTGCTGACTTCCGACAGAGTCGGCGGGGAGATTTCGCCTACCTGTGCCAACATATGGAATGAAATAGAAAATTGGACCCTCCAGACAGAATAGAAAGATGGGTGATGTGGTATGTCGGAATTCAGAAAAAATCCTTTTACCGGAGAATGGACGGTATATGCGAAAAGCAGAAAAAACAGGCCTTATGAATTTCGCTGGCAGAAGGCCCAGCAGAAAGGGAAAAAATGCTGTCCTTTTTGTCCGGGGCATGAAGACCGCACTACGCCCGCCTTATTCCAGGATAAGCCGGGAGATGGATGGGATATCCGTGTATTTCCGAATATGTTCCCTGTTGTGGATGAGGAAAACTGTCAAATTGATGAGGAGCCTATTTATGAAAATGTGGATGGCATGGGCCTGCACGAAGTGATTGTAGACACACCGGTCCATGAGGAAAGCATTGAGGAGTTCACGCCGGAACATATGCGGAAAGTTTTAGGCGTACTGCGGCAAAGGTATGAAAATATGCGCCGGCAGGACCATATTTCCTATGTTCAGATTTTTAAAAACTGCGGACCGGAAGCGGGAATGAGCATACGTCATTCCCATTGGCAGATGATCGGCATTCCTGTGATTCCTACAAGAATATTTACGATGCAGGAAAATGGAATAGGGAAAGAGTGCTTGTTCTGTCAGGTATTCCATCAGGAAATCGCGGAAAAAAAGCGGCTTGCCGGTGAAAATGATACCATGGCGGCATTGACGCCCTATGCGGCTCGTTATCCCTATGAATTGTGGATCGTGCCGAAGGCGCACCGTGCTTCCTTTGGAGAATTGACGGAGCAGGAGCTGCGGGATCTGGCGGATATGATGTGCCGGTTCCTGCCCAAAGTGGCTGCGCTGCGGGAAAATATAGGCTATAATCTTTGTCTTATGGACGGGCCGAAAGGCAGGGATTTTCATTGGCATATGCAGATTTTGCCCAGGATCGGCGGATTCGCGGGGTTTGAACACGCTACGGACTGCTATATCAATACGATTCTGCCGGAAACGGCGGCAGAATATTACCGTGGAGAAAAAAAGCCTTTTGAGGAATAAAATCCAGGAAAAAGCAGCAAGGTCTTGAAAAGAGATTTTGCTGCTTTTGCTATTATGCAGGGCAGAAAGAATTGTATTCTTAAAAGTACAAAATAATGTCGAAAAAGCTGTTGACATAGATGTAATGGCGTGATATATTATTACTCGCCGCTGAGATACACGGCACTGTCGAAAAAGAAAAATAAAAAAGTTCTTGACAGGGCATGAAAAATATGATAATATATTTTTCGCCGCTGAAAAGCGGAAAGCAAGACTGATCCTTGAAAACTGAACAGCAGAAATAAACTTACAACCCATAGTCAATTCAACGGCAGGCAAGCCTGCTGAAAAATGACAGTTTTGCCGGTTTCTAAAAACCGGAGGATAGCCAGATTTTCTGG
>CALWKZ010000070.1 GCA_944381385.1 uncultured Anaerotignum sp.
TTATACTTGCCATGCGAGGATGCTCCTTTATGTATTTTTGTTTTGTGGTGATTCAAATATAACACAAAGTGAGCCTATCCTCGCTTTTTAAATATTCAGTTGTAACACATGTATTGTAATCCTACAGAAGGATTTTGTGGAAGGCCGCATTTTTCTTGACTTTTTCATAGAAAAAAGGTATCTTATTGATAGCTGTGAGTATTTACGCCATGGACTATGAAAAGGGAAAACATTCTGGTTTTTCCCATGGAAAAAGGTGAATGAAAAACGATGAAAATGATAAAGGCCAAAGATCTGACCTACGAATATACCCGTGTGATGGAAACGGATCATGGCACTAAGGAAGAAAAGGTTGCTGCATTGAAGCAGGTCAATATGGAGATTGAACAAGGGGACTTTATCGCAGTCCTGGGCCATAACGGCTCCGGGAAATCTACCTTTGCGAAACAGATCAACGCCCTTTTGCAGCCGACCGGCGGCACTTTATGGGTAAAGGATATGGATACCAGAAACGACGAGCTGGTCTGGGATATCCGCCAGACGGCGGGCATGGTGTTCCAGAACCCCGATAACCAGCTGGTGGCGACGGTGGTAGAAGAGGATATTGCTTTTGGGCCGGAAAACATGGGGGTCGAGCCTTCGGAGATCCGCCGCCGTGTGGACGAGGCCCTGGCGACGGTACGCATGGAAGAATACGCTACCCATACGCCTTCCAAGCTCTCCGGCGGTCAGAAGCAGAGGATCGCCATTGCCGGTGTGCTGGCCATGAAGCCGGACTGCATCGTATTGGACGAGCCAACGGCCATGCTGGACCCTGTGGGCCGCAGAGAGGTCATGGAGACCATTGAGCGGCTGAACCGGGAGGAGGGGATCACCATGATCCTTATTACTCATTACATGGACGAAGCGGTACGGGCGGATAAGGTCTTTGTCATTGATGACGGAGATCTGGTGATGCAGGGAACGCCAAAGGAGATCTTCTCCCAGGTGGAAGAGCTGCAAAAATATGGCCTGGATGTGCCCCAGGTGACAGAAGTGGCGTATCTGCTGCGGAAGGAAGGCATTGACCTTCCGGCGGATATTCTGACGATAGAAGAAATGGTAGGTGCGATATGTCAATTAAAATCAACCATTTGACCCATATATACAATCCCGGTACGGCTTTTGAGAAAAAAGCCCTGGATGATGTGAGCCTGGAGATCCCCAAGGGGCAGTTTGTGGGCCTCATCGGCCATACAGGCTCCGGGAAGTCTACTCTGATCCAGCATTTGAACGGGATCATTTCCCCTACCTCCGGCGAGATTCTGCTGGATGGGGAGAATATTCATAAGGACAAGGCAAAGCTGAAGGAAGTGCGCCGCCGTATCGGGCTGGCTTTCCAGTACCCGGAGTATCAGCTTTTTGAAATGACGGTTTATAAGGATGTAGCCTTTGGCCCTACCAATATGGGCCTTTCTCCTGAGGAAATCCACGAAAGCGTCCTCTCAGCGTTACAGACAGTTGGTCTGTCGGAGGAGGTTTACGAAAAATCTCCCTTTGAGCTGTCCGGCGGTCAGAAACGGCGAGTGGCCATTGCCGGTGTGCTGGCGATGAATCCGGAGGTATTGATTCTGGACGAGCCGACGGCAGGTCTGGACCCGAGAGGCCGGGACGAGATTTTGCAGGCCATTAAGGAACTGCACGAAAAACGGGGCATCACGGTCGTTTTGGTGAGCCACAGCATGGAGGATGTGGCAAAGCTGGTGGACCGCATCATTGTGATGCATCGGGGCAAGGCGGCCATGGAAGGCACCCCCAGGGAAATCTTTGCCCATGTGGAGGAACTGGAGAAGATGGGGCTGGCGGCGCCTCAGGTCAGCTACGTTTTCGCGGAGCTGAAAAAACGGGGCTATGACGTGCCTACGGACGTATATACAGTAGAGGAAGCCAAAGAGGCTTTGCTGAAATTGATAAAGCAGGTGAAAGCATGATTCGGGATATTACCATCGGTCAGTACTATCCGGCGGAATCGCCGATCCATCGGCTGGACGCCAGAGTCAAGATCGTTGTGACGTTTTTATATATTGTATCGCTGTTTATTGTGGATACCATCATGGGGTATGTGGTGGTAACGGCGCTGCTGGGGCTGGTGATCCATGCCTCCAAGGTGCCTGTGAAATTCATGGTGCGGGGCTTGAAAAGCATTATGATCATCATTCTCTTTACGGCGGTCATCAATCTGTTTATGACCCAGGGCGAGCATATCCTCTGGACTTGGAAGTTTTTGACCATTACGGCGGAGGGGTTGTATATGGCGGTGAAGATGTGCGTCAGACTGGTGCTTTTGATCGTGGGCTCTTCTTTGATGACGCTGACCACGACGCCGATCCAGCTGACCGACGGCATTGAGTATCTGCTGCGGCCGCTGAAAAAAATCGGCGTGCCTGCCCATGAGATCGCCATGATGATGACCATTGCGCTGCGCTTCATCCCCACACTGCTGGATGAGACGGATAAGATCATGAAGGCGCAGCAGGCCAGAGGCGCGGACTTTGATACGGGGAATATGATACAGAAGGCCAAAAGCCTGATTCCCATTCTGGTTCCTTTGTTTATTTCAGCTTTTCGGCGGGCGGAGGAGCTGGCTATGGCCATGGAGGCCAGATGTTACCATGGCGATGAGAACAGGACCCGTATGAACGTGATGCGGATGCAGGGCCGGGACTACCAGGCGGCTGTCATGACGGCTGTTTATCTGTGTATCGTTGTGGGACTGCGGATTGCCGCCGGTCATTTGACATTTATGATTTAAGAAAAAAAGACCGCAGGAATGCGGACAGGGCTCCCCTTAAGAAATATTGGTTTTCTTAAGGGGAACCTGTTTATGATCGGCATTTTTGCGGTTTTCTATGGTTTATTTTGTAGGCCATCAGGGGAAAATCCTTTTGATGGATGTATTTCGGGGAGGAAATGGGTGTGCGGAATCGGGAGATCTCCTTTGTCAACGTGGCGCTGTGCCTGTTGGTGATGTGGATTCATATTTGCTCTGTGGCGGTGACGGGACTGCCCAGGGAAAACACAGCCTTTTTTTGCGTATATGTGCCCTGGCGGCTGTCTGCCTTTGTGGTGCAGGGATTTATTTTCCTGTCCGCTTTGAAGTATTTCCGGAAGGAAGGCACCTTTTCCTATGGCTCCTTTCTCTGGGGCAGAGTGCGCAGGATCGGCGTGCCCTATGTGATTGCCGTGGTAATTTCCTATCTGGGCCTGATACATCTGGGGTATTACGCCTTTGACGCGGGGTTTCTGGGAAAATCCCTGCTGCTGGGGAATATGGTCGCTCCCTTTTATTTTATCATTATCATTTTCCAGTTTTATCTTTTAATGCCTTTGTGGCGGAAAATGACGGAAAAGGTGGATTTCTGGGCGGCGGCGGTGGCTTCTATCCTGCTTATGGAGCTGTTCCACAGAGGACTGCCTGCCATGATCGGGCTGGCTTTCCCCGGAAGGGAATTTCTTTACAATGACCGGGTATTTACGTCTTATCTGGCCTATTGGGTGCTGGGCTGCTACGGGGGAAAGTATTACGACAGATTTCTGGAAGGGCTGCGCAAAAATCAGGGCGTGTTTCTGACAGGCTTCGTGGTGTTTGCCCTGGCGGATGGTCTGCTGAGCTACGCCAATACCCGCGGCTTTTTCCGGGTATCTTTTCTGGAGGATCTCCATACCCTGTATGTGTTCTGTGCCATACTGCTTGTGTTCTGGCTGGGAAAACGTCTGGCGGACCGTGTTCTGGCCTGGAAAGCGGTGCAGGGCATAGACCGTCTGAGTTTTTATCTGTATTTGTACCATGGCATTTTTCTGTATTATGTGCAGGATGCTTTTCTGCATCCTTTGGGTGTGGGGCCGGCCAAAGGGCTTTTGCTGCGGGCGGTCTGCTGCTATGGTGCGGCGGCAGCGGCGGGGCTTTTGGTCTGGTACTGGAAAAAGAAAAGGGGGAAACAGAACCCATGAGAATATTGCTGACAATCGCATACGACGGCACCCGCTACAGCGGCTGGCAGAAGCAGAAATCGCCGGAGGTGCTGACAGTGGAGGGTGAGCTGGAAAAAGGCCTGCGGACTCTTTTTCGGAAAGAGGATCTGGAGTGCATCGGCGCCAGCCGGACGGATCGGGGCGTCCACGCTCTGGGCCAAAGAGCCGTTATCGACGTGGACACCACCATCCCTGTGGAGAAGATCCCCCTTGCCATCCGGCCGTTTCTGCCGGAGGATATTGTGGTGACGGCGGCCAGAGAGGTGCCGGCGGAGTTCCACCCCCGTTATGATTGTGTGAAAAAGACTTATGAGTACCGTATTTTCAACGGTACATACAAAAACCCCAAGGAACGGCTGTACAGCACCTTTGTATACCATGGGCTAGATGTGGGGAAAATGAACGAAGGCGCCCGGGACTTTGTGGGTACCCATGATTTTGCCGCGTTCTGCGCCGCCGGGAGCAGCGTTTCTACCACAGTGCGGACCATTTTTGACTGCCATGTGGAGCGGGAAGGCGACCATGTGCGCATTTTGGTGACGGGTGACGGGTTTTTGTATAATATGGTGCGGATCATTGCCGGGACGCTGATTGCCGTAGGGCAGGGGAAACTTCCGCCGGAGGAAGTGGCCGGTATTATTGAAAGCAGGGACCGGACAAAAGCCGGCCAGACAGCGGAGCCCCAGGGCCTGACGCTGCTGGAAATTTATTATGATTTGCCTTAGAAATCCCTTGACACCGGTATTTTGGCGTATTATAATAATAAAGCTGTGATTTAGATTTTAGAACGCTTTGCGTTTTAAATATATGTTTCTCAAGGTGGGACCCAATAAGTTATGAGGTAAAAGGCATAATGGAGATTGCAGGGATATTCCCGTATTCCTGTAAAGTCAAAGGGTCGAACAAAAAAATAATAAGGGAGGTAAAGAACCATGAGAACAACTTACATTGCGAAAGAAGCAGATGTAGCAAAGAAATGGTATGTTGTTGACGCAACAGATCTGACACTGGGCCGTCTGGCTTCCGAAATCGCAAACATCTTAAGAGGTAAAAACAAACCCCAGTACGCACCCAACGTTGACATGGGCGACTATGTGATCGTGGTAAACGCGGAAAAAGTTGCTGTAACAGGCAAAAAGCTGACACAGAAACTGTATCAGCATCACACAGGCTACATCGGTGGTCTGAAAACAGTTAGACTGGACAAAATGCTGGAAACACACCCTGAAAGAGTTATCGAACATGCTGTAAAAGGTATGCTTCCTAAAAACGCTCTGGGCAGAAAAATGTTCTCCAAACTGCATGTTTACGCAGGTGCGGAACATCCCCACGCAGCGCAGAAACCTGAAGTTTTGGAACTGAAATTTTAATCGAAGGAGGAAGGCATAATGGCAGCAGCTAGATATTACGGTACAGGCAGAAGAAAATCTTCCGTAGCCAGAGTTTATCTGGTACCCGGCAGTGGTAAAATCACAATCAACAAAAGAGATATCGACGAATATTTCGGTCTGGAAACACTGAAACTGATCGTTCGTCAGCCTCTGGAACTGACAGAAACAACCGCGAAATTTGACGTTCTGGTAAACGTAAAAGGCGGCGGTTTCACAGGTCAGGCTGGCGCTATCAGACATGGTATCTCCAGAGCACTGCTGCAGGCAGACGGCGATTTCAGACCTTCTCTGAAAAAAGCTGGCTTCCTGACAAGAGACCCTCGTATGAAAGAAAGAAAGAAGTACGGCCTCAAGGCAGCCCGTCGCGCTCCGCAGTTCAGCAAGCGCTAAACTTTATCAAAAGTGGTCAAAAACCCCGGAACTACGCGGTTTCCGGGGTTTTTCCTTTTCAAATGGTTTGACGCAATTTGACAG
>CALWKZ010000071.1 GCA_944381385.1 uncultured Anaerotignum sp.
ACGAGAATATCTTCCGACTGCCCAGTATGCCTTTTCTTTTCGTCAAAAATTATCGGGCCTGCTTTGTCTGCCCGCCCCATATTCTGTATAAGATCCATTGCCTTCATCTGGACGTGATCCACACCCAGACGGAATTTTCCATGGGCTTTTTCGGGAAAGTCGTTTCCAAAGCCCTGGGCGTTCCCATGATCCATACCTATCATACGAAGTATGAGGATTATGTCCATTATATCATGAACGGCCATCTTCTGTCGGCGGAAGGCGCCAGAGAATTCAGCCGTATGTTCTGCAATACTGCCACAGCGGTCATTGCGCCTACGAAAAAAACAGCGGATCTTCTGGATTCTTACGGGGTAACAAAGCCCATTTCCATCATTCCCACCGGCATAGACACCTCCCATTTCCGCAAGGAGCAATACGCGAGGGAGGACGTTCTGGCACTGCGCCGCAGCCTGGGCCTGGCGGAAGATACCCCGGTGATATTATCCATCGGCCGGATCGCCAAAGAAAAAAGCATCGACATCGTCATCGGCGCTCTGCCCAAGCTGCTGGAAAAATGCCCCGATACCAAAATGGTCATTGTGGGCGAGGGCATGGAAATTGAGAACCTGCAGCATTACGCGGACTCCTTAGGCGTCGGGGATCGTCTGATCTTTACCGGCGGAAAATCCTGGGAGGAGATCGGCCTGTACTACCAGCTGGGAGACGTATTCTGCAGCGCCTCACTTTCCGAGACCCAGGGACTGACCTTTGCCGAGGCCATGGCCGCCGGCATCCCCGTTGTGGCCAGAAGAGACGAATGCATCGAAAACATCATCACCCATGACGAAACGGGCCTGCTCTTTGAGGAGCCGGAGGAACTGCCGGAACTGCTGTATCAGATACTGACGGACAGCCTTCTGCGCCAGCGTATTACCCAGGCGGCGCAGCAGGCCATGGACGCCTTATCCGTAGAGGCTTTTGCCGACCGTGTGGAGCAGCTCTATCTGCAAACGCTGGCCGGGTATAAACAGGCGCCTGCCTGGCTGCCCAAAATGCCCAGCGCCAGACGAACCGCCCGCCGCATCCGCCATCTGCCCAGCGTTCTTATGCACCACAGCGGACAGGCCCAGGGCAAAAACAAGTAATCGCCCCCAGGGCAATTTCATAATACGCTTCGTAGTTTCCCCGCCCCTCGTTCCATGGGGCAGGGAAATATTTTCGTTTTTTTCATTTTTTTCTTGACAAACGGCATTGTCTATTGTATCATATTTATTGCGTGAATTACCTGTGTGAGTGTAGCTCAGCTGGATAGAGCGTCTGACTACGGATCAGAAGGTCGCGTGTTCGAATCATGTCACTCACGGCAAAAAAGACTGCTTATCAAAAGCAGTCTTTTTTATTTCGTGCAGATAATGGCCTCGTCTAAAGAATCTATTCTGAGGGCCTCCCCTTTTCTCAATCAAACACATAAAAAAAGCGGCACAAGGCCGCTTTTTCTATTCGTGGAGTATCTTCCCTTATTTTCTTATTTGTCAACAACAGGAATCTCGTCATCGGACCAGCCTTCCATGTTATCCGCAAACAGGTATTTCTTTGTTTCCGCAACGATAACGCCGCTCAAGCCAAGCAGTGCGATCAAGTTGGGGAATGCCATCAATGCGTTCAGGATATCCGCAACGCCCCAGATCAGGTCCAGGCTGACAACGGAACCGATGAATACAACGATGGTCCACAGGATACGGAAAGGCATGATTGCTTTCTGACCAACCAGGTATACCCAGCATCTTTCACCATAGTAGCTCCAGCCCAGGATGGTGGACCATGCGAAAGTGATCAGACCAACGGTCAATACGATAGGACCAACTACGGGGATCAGACCGAAAGCTGCGGAAGTCAGGTCGCCGCCTGTCAGACCCTGCAGGTCGCCGGGGTTTCTCAGGATAGAGGAAACCAGAACCAGACCTGTCAGCGCACATACGATAACAGTATCCCAGAATACGCCGGTCATGGCGATCAGGCCCTGACGAACGGGGTTTCTGGTAACGGCTGCCGCGTCAACGATAGGCGCGGAACCTAAGCCGGCTTCATTTGTGAACAGACCACGGGCAATACCGAAACGAACTGCCAGCATGAATGTAGAACCGATGAAACCGCCGCCTGCTGCTCTGGGTGTGAACGCGCTGCTAACGATAGTTACCAGAGCTTCGCCCAGATATGCACGGTTCAGAACCAGGATGATGATACAGCCAAGGATGTAGAAACCAGCCATGAAAGGAACCAGTTTTTCACATACTTTAGCGATGGACTTAACGCCGCCCAGGATAACCAGACCTGTCAGTACGGTCAGGATCGCGCCGGAGATGTAAGGAGAAACGCCGAAGGTGTTCTTAACCATACCTGTGATGGAGTTGCCCTGTGTACCGTTACCGATACCGAAGCAGGCAAGACCAGCGAACAGCGCGAACAGAACGCCCAGCCATTTCTGTTTCAGACCTCTTTCCAGAGCGTACATAGGACCACCGATCATGCCGCCGTCCTTACCTTTTACTCTGTACTTGATCGCCAATACGGCTTCACCGTATTTGGAAGCAATACCGAAGCAGCCAGTGATCCAAACCCAGAAAACCGCGCCGGGACCGCCAGATGCGATGGCTGTTGCTACACCGACGATGTTACCGGTACCGATGGTCGCTGCCAGTGCAGTTGCCAGCGCGCCGAAACCGGATACGTCGCCTTCCGCTTCTTTGTCAGGGGTTACGGAGAGCTTGATGCCCTTGAATACATATCTCTGGATCACTCTGGTACGGAGTGTCAGGAATACGTGGGTACCAAACAGCAGAACCAGCATGACGGGTCCCCATACTACCCCCTGGATACTAGAAATAACATCCATCATAATTATTCCCTCCCAAATTAAAAATGATATAGAATGATTGCAAATGTCAAAACGGCAGCCCGCGGCGCTTATCCGCATCCCACGAATTATGCAGGCAGCGCTCTGTCTTTCGCTCCCGTCTTAAACATCTGTTACTATTTTATCGCATTTTAAAAAAATTACAAGCAATTTTTTACCAACGAAAATCAAGAAAAATATGCTTTTTATTAAATCCTGTACAAATTTTATTAAATATAGCCTAGTATTTTATTTCAATTTCATAGATTTATCCAAATTCTTCCACTGCGTCAAACTTCCGCATCTTAATGGAATATTAACAAAATATTTTTCGTAAAAAGAGAAAAAACTAGGGCTTTTCCACATGAAAACATGGATTTTCGATGCAATTTGCGGACATTCCTCCTCCCAGAAACCACTGGAAAAATCTGGAATTTACCACCTTCTGTTTTGCCGCTTTCCGGAAAAAATGAATAAATTCCGCCAAACTTTGCTATGATTATGACGGAAACCCCTTTCCTTGCCCCCTTTTCCCCTTTCTGTTGTATGGCATTTCCCTCTGAACCGCGGAAAACCAAAAAAGTGCCGTGGGAGAAAATCTCCCACGGCACTTGCCGATCTCACATATTCCGCAAACTCATCTGCGGCTCTTAAAAATCAGTGTCTGTCTACAACGGGCACTTCGTCATCAGACCAAGCATCCATATTGTCGTCGAACAGGTATTTCTTTGTTTCCGCTGCGATTACGCCGCTCAGACCAAGCAGAGCAACCAGGTTGGGGAATGCCATCAGCGCATTCAGAATATCCGCGATACCCCATACCAGGTCCAGGCTGACAACGGAGCCGATGAATACAACGATTGTCCATGCTACACGGAAAGGCATGATAGCCTTTTCGCCTACCAGGTATACCCAGCATCTTTCACCATAGTAGCTCCAGCCCAGGATGGTGGACCATGCGAAGGTGATCAGACCGATGGTCAGTACGGCAGGACCGATTACAGGGATCGTAGCGAATGCTGCGGAGGACAGGTCGCCGCCTGTCAGGCCGCCCAGTTCGCCGGGGTTTCTCAGGATAGAGGAAACCAGAACCAGACCTGTCAGCGCACATACGATGATGGTATCCCAGAATACGCCGGTCATAGCGATCAGGCCCTGACGAACAGGGTTTCTGGTCATGGCTGCCGCGTCGGCGATAGGTGCGGAGCCCAAACCGGATTCATTGGTGAACAGACCACGGGCAATACCAAAACGGATCGCCATCATAACAGTTGCGCCGATGAAGCCGCCGCCCATAGCGTTGCCGGTGAAGGCACTCTTGATGATGGTGCTGAAAGCTTCGCCCAGATATGCACGGTTCAGAACCAGAATTACGATACAGCCGATGATATAGAAGCCAGCCATGAAAGGAACCAGCTTTTCACATACTTTAGCGATAGATTTTACGCCGCCCAGGATAACCGCGCCTGTACCTACGGTCAGGACGATACCTGTGATGTAAGGAGAAATACCGAAGTTTGCCTGTACCATACCTGTGATGGAGTTGCCCTGTGTACCGTTACCGATACCGAAGCAGGCAATACCAGCGAACAGTGCGAACAGTACGCCCAGCCATTTCTGTTTCATACCTCTTTCCAGAGTGTACATGGGACCACCGTTCATAGCGCCGTCGGAACCTTTTACTCTGTACTTGATCGCCAGTACGGCTTCACCGTATTTGGAAGCGATACCGAACAGACCTGTCAGCCATACCCAGAAAACCGCGCCGGGACCGCCGGATGCGATAGCAGTTGCCACACCGACGATGTTACCGGTACCGATGGTCGCTGCCAGTGCTGTTGCCAGCGCGCCGAAACCGGATACGTCACCTTCCGCCTCTTTATCAGGAGTAATGGAAAGCTTGATGCCTTTGAATACGTATCTCTGAATTACTTTTGTACGGATTGTCAGGAACACATGGGTACCAAACAGCAGAACCAGCATGACCGGACCCCATACTACGCCTTGGATACTAGAAATAATGTCCATCATAATAATTCCCTCCCAAATGATAATAGAATCATTGCGTGAATCCCCTTCCGCCGGCATTTCGGCATTTTCTTTTCAGTCCGCGGCTCTGAAACGAAAGGGCCGAAGTGCATAGCTGAAACAGAACTCAAAGATATTTTATCTATAACTTCCAAAGGCCGCAAGTGAAATTGACATATTTTAACAGTATCTTTATGGCTTTTTTGTAAAAAAATGGTAATGTTATCCTGCTTTTTTAGATATTTTTATCTTGCTGTCCCGCTGTTTCCCCATGATAAAAAACAGCGCAAAACTGCGGCAAAACGCAGTTTTGTGCGCTATATTATCCGACTCAGTTCAGCCGGAACTGCAGCAGGACAGGATTATGGTCCGAATACCGGTATTCTGTATCCACTACCTCCAGCAGCTCCATGGCAATATTATCCGAAATCAGGAACCCATCTACCGTCAGCTGCAAAGACGTTTCCGGATCATAAGGCACATCCGTATAGCGGGTGCTCTCCGCCAGAGCCGCCCGTTCTTCCTCCCCCAGCAGATCCATAGCGGAACAAATGCCCTCCGGCAGCCGCTCCCTGGGGAAAATGTGGGCCCAGCTGTAAGCGTTTTCCTGGGAAGATTCCGTATTCTTCATATCATGGTTAAAATCCCCGCCGCAAATCACATAATTTCCCTTTTCCACTTCCGCCGCCACTTCTTCCGCCAGCATATCCATCTGCCCGGCCCGGACGCTGTCGTCGTGGCCGTAAGCGGAAAGATGCACCAGATACAGGCAAAGCTCCCTGCCGTTTTCCACAGGCAGCCGCATTACACTGTAGCACTGGTCCAGATCCATCAGCTTCCGCCAGCCCGATGCCACCGGCAGGCTCCTTCTGACAGCAGTTTCTATGGGAAATCTGGAAAAGGCAGCTATGGAAGAAAGGGATTTCCCATGGGGCTCCCAGGGCGGCACCAGCAGATAGGCTGAATCATAATTGACGGCACAGGTGCTGTCATAACCCGGAAAATATTCTTCCAGCAGAGCGTACTGGTTAATATGATGGCTCCTGGTGGCGTCCAGATCCACTTCCTGGAACAGCAGCAGATCCGGTTCCAGCGCCGCCGCCGTTTCCGCCGCGCCCCGGATACAGCGCTCCACGCTTTCGGCGCTTTCCGCCACCGACTGTTTCCCGCCGTCCATAAAAAACGTAAAGTTCGGCGTATAAGCCCCAAATCCCAGATTATAAGTCAGCGCCCGATAGCTGACCCCCGTTTTCAGACAGGGCTCCTCCGTATTCCGGACGATCTGCTGGTTCAGCCCATCGGGGATACGGTGATAGGTCAAAAACACATAGCCCCCATACAGAGCCGCCGCCGCGGCGCAGGCACAGCCGGCGATCCCCAGCTTCTTCCCGATTCCTTTCATAAATCCACCTCATTTTCTCTCAAAACAGATCTTCCCCTCCAAAATAGTTGTCATGACTTTTATCTTTCCGATCTCCTCCCCTTCCATGGGGTCCCGCTCCAGTATAACGAAATCCGCCCGTTTCCCCGGCGCCAAAGAACCCTTTGCTCCCGCCTCGCCATACTGGGCCGCCGCATGGATGGTCACAGCCCGCAGGGCCTCCCAAGGCGTCAGCTTCTGCTCTCCGCCCAGCACCCTTCCTTCTTTCGTCCGCCGCTCCACAGCGCAGGCAGCGCTTTCCAGCGGATCAGGCGGCAGTACCGGCGCGTCCTGATGGAGGGTAAAGGGCATCCCCAATGCCAGGGCGGAATGGGCGGCGCTGATGCGGGCAGCCCGCTCCCTTCCCAGATGTTCTTCGTGCAGCTGCCCCCAATGCCGGATATGGGCCGGGAAAAAAGAGGGGATCACTTGCAGCTCCGCCATTTTCGCCAGCTGCTCCTCCCGGGTGATCTGGCTGTGGATCAGCACAGGACGTACTAGTGCCCCCTGGGTCCGCCGCACCTTCTCATAAATGCGCAGGAACTGATCCGCCGCCGCGTCCCCATTGGCATGGACCAGCAGCTGTTCCCCTTCCGAAACGGCCCGGCACAGGTGCCCTTCCAGCTCCTCGTCCGTCATGGCGGGATAGCCTGCCGTGCCGTCATCATAAGGCTCCGTGACCCATGCCGTCCTGCTCTGGGGAGAGCCGTCCAGAATCAGCTTATACCCGGCGGCCTTGAAGTGCTTTCTATAATCCCCCCGGCAGTCGGAAAAAGCGTCCAAAAGCCAGGGACTGCGGCGCAGATCCATATAAGCCGCCACATCCAGCCAGAGCCGTTCCTCCCGGCAGAGGATTTCGTATATCCCCTGGATCTGTTCCACAAACATGCCCTCCTGGGCTGTGGAGATCCCATAGGAGGCATACAGCCTCTGGGCCTTCTCAAAGGCCGCCGCCAGTTCTTCCGCCGCCGGCATGGGAAACGATTCCATACGGGAAAGGAGGGCGTTTTCCTCCAGCAGCCCTTTTTCAAAATCTATCCTGCCGTCTGCCGGAGAAGGCGTTTCCGCCGTGATGCCCAGCCGTTCCAATCCAAGGGAGTTTAATGCCGCCGAATGGCCGGAAGCGTGCTGTACCAGCAAAGGATGGACAGAGGTTATAGTATCCAGAAAATCCTGGGGCGGCATCCGCTTTTCCTCCAGGCCGCCGTGATCCAGTCCCTTGGCCAGCACCCATGTTCCCTGGGGCACCTGGTTTTCCTGGATAAAACGCTGTATCCGTGCCCGGATCTCCGCAAAATCCGCCGCTTCCGTTAGATCCGCCTGCAAAAATCCGTTGGCCACCCCCAGAATATGTCCGTGGCTGTCCAGAAAGGCCGGCAGCATGGTTCGCCCCGCCAAGTCGTAGACCTCATGGGCTCTCCCTTCCAGCTCTTTTCTTTTTCCCAGAGCCAAAATCCTGCCGCCTGCCGTCAGAACCGCCTCCGTTCGGCGCCTGCCTTCCTCCATGGTATAAATACTGCCGTTGGTATAAAGTATATTTTTCATGACGCACCTCCTTTTGCTATTGTTTCAAAAAAAGAAGGCGGCCATACCCATTTTTAAAAAAAGGCGGCCATGGAGAATGCCTCTCTAAGCCGCCATTTCTTTCTGTCATACAGTTTTTCTTTTCCCGTCTCAGATCAGTTCCAGGAAATTTGCCATAGGGTCCAGCCAGTCGCCCTCAAAATCCTCCGCGTCGCCTCTGTCGCATCTTGCGGCGATCTCCGGATTGATGGGTAGCTTGCATACCATAGGGATATTGTGCTTTGCGGCGATCTCCTCGATATGGCTCTCGCCGAAAATCTTATGCTGGCTGCCGCAGTCGGGACAAACAAAGTAGGACAGGTTTTCCACGATCCCCAGAATGGGCACATTCATCATTTCCGCCATCTTTACGGCCTTGTCCACGATCATCCCTACCAGCTCCTGAGGAGAGGTTACGATGATGATGCCGTCAATGGCGATGGACTGGAATACAGTCAAGGCCACGTCGCCGGTTCCGGGGGGCATATCGATGAACATATAGTCCTCATTTTCCCAGATGACCTCGCTCCAGAACTGCTTTACGGTCTCGCCGATAATAGGGCCTCGCCATACAACAGGGTCCGTTTCATTGTCCAGCAGCAGATTTACAGACATCACGTCGATGCCGGTTCTTGTTTTGCAGGGCAGCATCCCCGCTTCTGTGCCATAAGCCTTTTCCTTCATGCCAAAAGCCTTAGGAATGGAAGGGCCGGTAATATCCGCGTCCAGAATGGCCGTCTGTTTGCCTTTTCTCTGCATCAGCACCGCCATGGTACTGGTTACCATAGACTTGCCTACGCCGCCTTTGCCGCTGACAACGCCGATAACTTTTTTAATGCTGCTGCTGGGATGGGGTGCCACCAGGAAATCAGCAGGCTTACGATGACCGCAGTTGGAAGAACAGCTTCCGCAGTCATGTGAACAAGATTCACTCATTGTTTTCCATCTCCTCATTTATCCTATTTTCGTCTTTTCTGCAACACATCTGCCGGCATTTTTTATTGCAGGGCGCCTGTATCCCCTGACACAGATCATAGTCCCCGCCGTCGATCAGAAGCTCCCTGCCGTTGACCAGCGCATCGGCCATTTTCCGCCGGGCCTCGTTATAGACCCCCTGTACCGTAGTACGGGCCACGCCCATCTGGGCCGCGCACTCCTCTTGGGTATATCCCGCCAGATCGATGAGCCGCAGCGTTTCGTATTCGTCTACTGTCATAATCACCTGGCGGCCGCAGCGTTTCCCGTCCAGAGGGCCAAAATGGCGGCTTTGGGGCAAAGCGCAGACCTTTCTGCATTTTCTTGGTCTTGGCATAAGCATCCTCCGTTTCCGACATATGTTACTTACTATTCCAGTATACACGCTTTCCGCGGTATGTCAATGGAAAGGCCGCCTTTTACGCCAAAAAAACGAGGCTGCCGCCCCAAAAAAGGGAGGCTGTCTCTCCTTACGGAAAACGCCTCCCCCCGTTTATTTTTTATACCTTCGGCCTGTTCCTGTAATTTTTCAGGCAGGCCCCTACGATCATCACTGCCGCGAAAAGGATCAGATAGAAAATAATGGCCGTCCCCAGAGAAACGATGGCGGCAACCACCATGAACAGGCTGGCCGCAACCCCCAGGATGGGCATTACCACCCGCTTGAATGTGGGCAGTTCCTTTTCCTTCACCATCTGCATAACGAAAATAGGGATATACATGGAGTAAATGGTGATGATGGGCAGTTCCGAGCTATCGAAGCAGAAGGGCCCGAACCAGGGATCTGTCAGATTTGCCCCGTAGAAATAAGTGAGCCATACCGCCGCCATGAACAGCCCCATGACCGCGGAGTTAGTCGGCATATTGGTGGCCTTGTCCACACCATTGAAAATCTCCGGCGCGGGGCCTTCCTTCCGGCTGGCCATGGCATAGAAGCCGCGGGTGCAGGCCAGCATCAAACCATTTAAGGTACCCAGACAGGAAATGACAACGAACACAAACAGCAGGGTACCGCCCAATTCCGTAAATACCGTAGCAAAGGCGATCTTCGCGCCGGTTTCGCCGCCGGCCATGATGACCTCGTTCTCTACGGCGCCCGCCAGACCTACATAGTAGAGCATATAGACCAGCACAACGAAAATAGAACCAAATACCAGCGCCCGGGGCAGATTCTTTTTGGCGTCCTTCAGCTCCGCGTTGATACTGGTAGCACAGATCCAGCCCTCATAAGCAAAGCAGGTGCCTACCACCGCCGTAAACAGAGGATTTCCGCTAACCTCCACAATGGCGCCGCTGGTAAAGTTCTGGATCATGACGCCGTTTTTCAGGCCATAAATGGTGCCTACCACCGCCATGAGTCCCAGAGGGATCAGCTTGGCCGCTGTGGTAGTAATCTGGAATTTGCCCGCCAGCTTCGGAGAAACGGCGTTCAGGGTAAAGCTGCCTACCAGGTACAGGGCCGCCAGGTTCATAGCCTGAGGACCGGCAATATCCCAGCCCATGAGCACTGCCGTATATCTGGCCGCTACCCAGGCCACTACGGAAGTCATGGCCGGGAAATAAATGGTCGCCATAAACCAGGCAAAATAATAGCCGTATTTCCGGCCCACCATAACCTCGGCATAGTCCACAACACCGCTGACTTTCTCATATCTGGTGGCCATAACGGCAAAATTATAGGCGCAGACGATCATCACCAAACCGCCCAAAAACCAGGATAAAATCCCCAGAGGCAGGTCTCCGCCCGTAGCAACCAGTACCTTTTCCGCTTTAAAGAATACGCCGCTGCCGATGACGATACCAACCACCATGGCAATGGCCGTCAGCAGACCGTATTTCTTTTCCAATCCATTCTGCATATCCCTTTTCATCCTTTCCCACGTCGACGCTGATTTGCGTCAGCGCTGTTCTGCTTTGTTCTACAAAAGTAACATTTTTCGTCAAAAAAAGCAAGCAAAGCCAGAAAATCCATCTGTATTTTTCCGAATACAATTTCTATTATTTCCTTTTCTTTGGTGACATTCTCTCAAGCAGGAAAAATACCATGCGCAGTTTCCACAAATTATTTTTTTCTTTTTGTCAAAAAACACGTTTTTTCTTTTCTATTATATATTAGGCAGAAACTCCCTCCCACGCCGCAAAAAAAGACTGTATGTATTCCAATTTATACATGAAATATGCTTCTGTTTTTTCACGTTTTACGCCCAGACGCAATCGCTGTTTCACCTTTTCAAAAATACGTCACAAAAAATAGGGGAGTATCTGCTTTTACAGGTACTCCCCTTCTTATCTTCCGACCCTCTCCACCGGAAGCCATCCGTTCCTTTGTTTTCAAACGTGCGAGATCGAAAACGTATTATGCATTTTTTATTTTTGTGCCCTATCTTCCATGCAAAGAGGCGGAATATCTTCTTTCCGGTCTATGTCATACAAATAAAAGGCCTCTTTGCAGGGATGGACATACACCTTTTCCGGCTCTTTTTTCCACAGCGCACTGCCGCCCCGGTCTCCCGTCAGCGTCAGCAGCGCCGCCGCGCTCTCTCCCCGGAAGATGCCGGGGTTCCCCCGCCGTCCCCCGTGCTCCATACAGCCCATCTCCCTGCCGGAGGCAAAAAAACCAGCGAGAAAATCCAGAATCTCTCCCTCCGGCAGCCATGGCTGATCCGCCACAAAAAAGAGATAGGCCTGCTCCGCCGAAACGCCCACCTCCGCCAAAGCACACTGGATGGAGGAGGAAATGCCCCGCTCCGGCGCCAGGTTCCATACCACGTGGGCCGCCGACAGCGCCCGGGCCACATCCGCCCGGCTAACCACTGCCGTCACCTGCTCGCCCCGTCCGGCGGCGATGCTTTGGATGCGGTCGAAAACATGGCGGCAGAGAGGCTTTCCCTCCAAAGGATAGAGCAGTTTATTGCCCCCAAACCTGGAGGAACGCCCCGCCGCCAGCAGAATCCATTCTATCTTCATTCTTTTATCAGACCCATAGCCACCTTTTCCGGCGTAATGGGCAGCTCCGTAAAGCGCAGGCCCGTCGCGTTATAAACCGCATGGGCAATGGCCGGCGCCGGTGTATTGATAACGATCTCCCCGATGGATTTGGCGCCAAAGGGACCGGTCTGCTCATAGCTGCTGTCAAATTCCACCCGCAGCCTTCCCATATCCAGACGGGTAGGGATCTTGTACTGCATCAGGGAATTTTCCGCTACATAGCCCTTTTCGTCATAGGTGATCTCCTCGAAAAGGGCCATGCCGATGCCCTGTACCAGACCGCCTTCCACCTGTACCTTCGCCAGGTTGGGGTTGACCACCGTACCGCAGTCCACCACGGCGGCGTAATCCAGCACCTCTACAGAACCGGTCTCCGGGTCAACCTCTATCTCTACTGCCCCAGCCATAAAGGGCGGTGGAGAAATGGGGGAGGAAAAGGCCTCTGTGGCATAGAGCGCGTTATGAGCGGCGCACATGGCCTCATTGCCCAGATCCTTCCGGCTAATGCTTCTTTTTTCATCTTTCAGGCAGTATACCTTTTCTCCGTCAAATTCTACATCCTTCGCATCACAGCCCAGCTTTTCCGCGCCGTAGGCCTTCATTTTATCTACTAAGGTCTGGCAGGCCTTCACTGTCGCCATGCCCGTTACATAGGTAGTGCTGGAAGCGTAGGAACCGCTGTCATAAGGAGAAATATCCGTATCTACCCCATGGACGATGATCTCATCCACAGAGCAGTCCAGGCAGTCCGCCGCCATCTGGGCCAGTATGGTATCGCAGCCGGTACCCATATCCGACGCGCCGATGGACAGGGAATAAAACCCGTCGTCGTTGATCTTGATGGAGACAGCGCCCGTATCCACATTGGAAATACCGGAGCCCTGCATGGCCATGGCAATGCCCACACTTCTTATCTTGCCGTCGGGCATGACGCGTCTGGGGTATTTTTCCTTCCACCCGATCATGTCCGCCGTCCGCTCCAGACAACGGTCCAGATGGCAGCTGCCGGCCGTTTCGCCGTAATAGCCATGCATGACATCCCCTTCTCTGGTCAGGTTCATTTCCCGCAGCGCTACCGGGTCCATGCCCAGCTTCACCGCCAGCTCGTTAATGGCGGATTCCACGGCGAAAATGCCCTGTGTGGCGCCGTAGCCCCGGTAAGCCCCCGCCGACATCCGGTTGGTATATACCACATCATACTGGAAGCGGAAGGCCTCCGCCTTGCTGTACAACGGAATGGATTTATGGCCGGACAGGCCCACGGTCGTAGGCCCGTGCTCGCCGTAAGCCCCTGTATTGGATAACGTCTTTACCTCAATGCCCCGGATATGGCCGTCTTTTGTGGCGCCGATACGCACCTTGACCTCCATCTCATGACGGGGTGTGGAAGCAGTCAGGCTTTCTTCTCTGGTATAGATGATCTTGGCGGGACGTCCTGTTTTCAGGGTCACAATAGCAGGATACACCTCCGCCACCACCGTCTGCTTGGCCCCAAAGCCGCCGCCGATCCTGGGCTTCACCACACGGATCTTGGATTTGGGAATATCCAGCGCGTTGGAAAGGATGCGGCGCACATGGAAGGGCACCTGGGTGGAACTGATGACATTCAGTCTGCCGTAGGTATCCATGGTGGTGTAGGTACGGAAGGTCTCCATCATGGTCTGCTGCACCGCTTTGGTATGGTAGGTGTTCTCCACCACCACATCGCTTTCGGCAATGACCTTGTCCACGTCCCCGTGTTCCTCCAGCCCGCAGGCGCAAAGATTCCGTTTATTGTCTGCCCCTACCGGACAGAGGGCCTTCCAATTTTCCTCCGGATGGACCAGAATGGGATTATCCTTGGCTGTCCGGAAATCCAGTACCGGCTCCAACACCTGATATTTTACTTTAATGACCTTCATGGCCTTTTCCACGGCCTTCTCGTCCTCGCCGGCCACAATGGCAACGGCATCGCCGACGAAACGGACTCTTTTGTCCAAAATCAGCCGGTCGTAGGGGCTGGGTTCCGGATAGGTCTGGCCCGCCATAGTAAAGCGCTTCTGGGGCACATCCTCGTAAGTCAGCACGCAGGCGATCCCAGGCAGCTTTTTGGCGATATCCGTCTGAATTTCTTCAATGATGGCATGGGCATAGGGACTGCGCAGCACCTTGACCACCAGACAGTCCTTGGGCGCCAGATCGTCCGTATAGACCGGCTTGCCTGTCACCAGAGACATGGCGTCTTTTTTCCGCACAGGCTGGTTCACATATTTCATTTGCTCTCCCCTCCCTTTTTATAGGCCATATAGGCACGGATGGCCCGCAGCTGGCCCTCATAGCCGGAACAGCGGCAGAGGTTTCCCGCAAGATATTCCTTGATTTCTTCCTCTGTCGGGTCCTCATACTCCCGGAATAGGGCCAATACATTCATGATAAAACCGGGGCTGCAAAAACCGCACTGTTCCGCTCCCTGATCCGCCAGGAACGCGCCGAATTCGGCGGCCTCCTCCTGACAGCCTTCCATGGTCACGATTTCATGGCCATCGGCACGAGCCGCCAAAATAGAGCAGGAAAGCACCGGCTTCCCGTCCATCCACAGGGTACAAAGACCGCAGTTAGAAGTCTCACAGCCGCATTTTACGCTGTAACAGCCCTGAGACCGAACAAAATTCAAAAGATTCATATCCGGCGCCACATCCGCCGTTACCTGTTTTCCATTCAATTTTATGGTTATCTGCATTCGTCGGCACCTCCCCACAGAGCCTTTGCCCCTCTTTTTACCAGCACACCCGCCACATGACGGCGATAAGCGCCGCTGGCTCTCGTATTATCGGCAAAGGCGACTTCCTGCTGTACCTTTTGGGCAAAGGCGTTCCAGCCTTCTTCTCCCCGCTCCAGCAGGTCCTCACAATCCTCCACGATCACCGGCAGACAGGGTCTTGCGCCGATGACGGCATAATTCCCCTTTTCTCCTTTGGAGACCACACAGGACACCACAGGGAAATCCGTAGCGGAATTGCGCTGGGAGAGATAAACGGCTTTCCGATCCGTCTTTTTCAAAATCACCTGTACCAGGATATCATTATCCTTTTTCATCTTCGCGAACTCCGCCAGCGGAATCCGTCCCGCCCGGTAAAGCTCCACCTCGCAGTCCAGCCCCAGCAGACAGCACAGGGGATCGGAAAACCCGAATCTGCCGTAAATACTGCCGCCGACGGTGGCACAGTTGCGCATCTGCACCCCAACAATATGGCGCAGGCTTTCCTTGACAGCGCCGCCCGTATAGGCGTCGATGCCCGGATGGGTCTCTAGCTGCCGCAGCGTCGCCATAGCGCCGATCATAAAAGCGTCCTCCTCCTCTTTGATCTCATCCAGCCCCAGGCCGGACAGATCAATGGCTGTCTGAATATTCTTTTTCCCCATCCGCAGCCAAAGACCGCCGCCGATGATGGTATTCATTTTTTTCTGGTTCAATTCGTATGCTTCCTCCAAACTGGATACCTTGGCATACGCACGAATGGTAAACATCCGCATCCTCCTTCCAAACAAAAAAGCTATTCGGGTTTCCCGCCGCCATTTTATCACAAACTTACCTATTTTAATTTTAACATATTTTTTGCAAAAGGGGGATACCTGGACGGCATCTTTCTGTGATTCTCTGTATTCTCTCCATACTGTGCCGGAAAATATCCGCCAAAACATCCAGGCTCTCTTCGCACGCAAAAAGCGCGGGCCTTCCGGAAGGAAAACCCGCGTCCATGGATATTATTCCAATTCAAATGCGCCTGTATAAAGCTGATAATATTTACCTTTTTCTTCAATCAGGCGGTTATGATCGCCTCGTTCAATGATCCGTCCATGCTCCAGCACCATGATAACATCAGCGTTCTGGATGGTAGACAGTCTGTGGGCAATGACAAATACAGTTCTGCCCTTCATCAATGCGTCCATACCACGCTGTACAATAGCCTCTGTACGAGTATCAATAGAGGATGTCGCCTCGTCCAGAATCATAACAGGAGGGTCTGCCACCGCCGCCCGGGCGATAGAGATCAGCTGCCGCTGGCCTTGGGAAAGACCGGAGCCGTCACCGGACAAAATCGTGTTATAGCCCTCCGGCAGCATCCGGATAAAGCTGTCCGCATTGGCCAGTTTTGCCGCCGCGATACATTCCTCATCGGTAGCGTCCAGCTTGCCGTAACGGATATTATCCATAACCGTACCGGTGAACAGGTTGACGTCCTGAAGAACGATCCCCAGGGAACGCCGCAGGTCGGACTTCCGAATCTTGTTGATATTGATGCCGTCATACCGGATCTTGCCATCGGCCAGATCGTAGAAACGGTTGATCAGGTTGGTGATAGTAGTCTTGCCGGCGCCGGTAGCTCCCACAAAGGCCACCTTCTGGCCCGGTTCGGCATACAGGGTAATGTTGTGCAGTACGATTTTATCTTCCGTATACCCAAAGTCTACGTCGAAGAACCGCACATCGCCGGTCAGCTTGGTATATTCCACCTCGCCGTCTTCCTTGGGCTGTTTCCATGCCCAGATGCCGGTATGCTCTTCGCATTCTGTCAGTGTGCCGTCTTCCGCGTACTTGGCGTTGACCAGTGTTACATAGCCCTCGTCCTGCTCCACTTCCTCATCCAGCAGAGTAAAGATACGTTTCGCCCCGGCCATAGCCATAACGACAGCATTGACCTGCTGGGAAACCTGGCTGATAGGAGCGGAAAAGCTCTTGGACAGCTGCAGGAAGGAAGCGATAGCGCCCAGCGTCAGGCCGCCGATGCCGTTTACGGCCAGCGCACCGCCTACAATGGCAATGAGCACATACTGCAAATTGCCCAGGTTCATCATGATAGGCATCAGGATATTGGCGTATTTATTCGCCTTGGTGGCGTTTTCGCAAAGTTCGTCGTTCTTCTGACGGAAAGCCTCTTCCGCCTTTTCCTCATGGCAGAATACCTTTACGACCTTCTGTCCATGAATCATTTCCTCGATATAGCCGTTGACATCACCCAGGGATTCCTGCTGCTTCAGGAAATATCTCCCGCTTCGTCCGGCGATGAATTTCATGCACCGCAGGATAAAGAATACTACCACCACAACCAGTACAGTCAGATAAACACTGGTATACAGCATAGCGCAGAATACGGCCACAATGGTCACTACAGAAGAGAACATCTGAGGCACGCTCATGGAAAGCATCTGCCGCAGCGTATCCGTATCGTTGGTGTACCGGCTCATGATATCCCCATGGGTATGGGTATCAAAATACCGGATGGGCAGTCTCTGCATGTGGGAAAACATCTGGTCACGGATGGTTTTCTGAATGCCCTGAGAGATCACGACCATAGTACGGTTGTACAGGAAGGTGGCCGCGATCCCCACCAAATAAATACATCCCATCATGACCACCGCTCTAAACAGCCCCGCGAACTGGGGAGAAGCCTGTGCCAGCAGCGGCGTAATATAATCGTCAATGACAATCCGCAGGAACATGGAGCCCGCTACGTTTGCCACGGCGCTGAGACAAATAAAGATCAGTACCAGCGTGAACCGGAATTTATAATCTTTCAGATAGCTCAGCAGACGGTTCATTGTTACTTTATCCAGTTTCGGACGTCCGATAGGAACGCCCCGACCCCGCATGGGTCCATGCATTGGTCCGCTCATCCTTCCAGTCCCCCTTTCTGCTGGGATTCATATACTTCACGGTAGATCTGGTTGTTCTGGAGCAGTTCCTCATGGGTGCCCATACCGTTGATCTTGCCGTCATCCATAACCAGGATCATATCCGCGTCCTCAACGGAGGAAATCCGCTGCGCAATGATGATCTTAGTCGTATTGGGAATTTCTTCTTTAAACGCCTTCCGGATCAGCGTATCCGTCCTGGTATCCACGGCGCTGGTGGAGTCGTCCAGAATCAGGATCTTCGGCTTTTTCAGCAGCGCCCGGGCAATACACAGACGCTGTTTCTGGCCGCCGGAAACGTTGGAGCCGCCCTGCTCGATGTAAGTATCATATTTCTCCGGGAAGGTCTGGATAAACTCGTCGGCCTGCGCCAATCTGCATACCCGTTCCATTTCCTCATCGGTGGCGTTTTCATCGCCCCAGCGCAGGTTATCCTTAATGGTGCCAGAGAAGAGCACATTTTTCTGCAGCACCATGGCAACAGCCTCACGAAGAGCCTCAATATCATACTCCCGCACGTCTCTTCCGCCCACCTTGACTACGCCCTCCGTGACGTCATACAGTCTGGGAATCAGCTGTACCAGTGTACTCTTGGAACTGCCGGTGCCGCCGATGATGCCTACCGTCGCGCCGGAAGGGATCTTCAGATCAATATGATCCAGACACAGCTTATCGGCACGTTTGCCGTAGCGGAAATTTACGTTTTCAAAGGAAATGCTGCCGTCTTCCACTTCATAAACGGGATTTTCCGGATTATGAATATCGCTTTCTTCTTGGAGGATCTCCACAGCTCTTTCCATAGAAGCGTAAGAAATGGTAATCATAACAAATACCATGGAGAACATCATCAGACTCATCAGAATCTGCATGGTGTAAGAAAACATACTGGTCAAATCCCCAGTGGTCATGCCCAGAGCCGGGTTGTTGCCGGACTGTATAATGAGCTTCGCACCCAGCCAGGAAATCAGCAGCATACAGCCGTATGCGCAGAACTGCATCAGAGGCGCGTTGAAGGCCAGCAGCTTCTCCGCCTTGGAGAAGTCCTTGAAAATAACCTCGGAAACGCTCTGGAATTTTTTCGTTTCATGGTCCTCCCGAACGAAGGATTTTACCACACGGATGCCGTGCAGGTTTTCCTGCACCACGTTGTTCAGTTCATCATAGGTATGGAATACACGTTCAAAGATCACCTTCGCGTTGGTAACGATCAGCCACAGCCCTACGGCCAGAATCGGCACAGCGATGACAAAGATCGGCGCCAGATGGGAATTGATCTGGAATGCCATAAACAACGCGAAAATCAGCATAATGGGAGAACGCACCGCAATACGAATCAGCATCTGATACGCATTCTGGATATTGGTAATATCCGTCGTCAGTCGGGTTACGATACTGGCGGCGGAAAATTTATCAATATTGGAAAAGGAATATCCCTGTACCTTATGGTACATATCCATACGCAGATTCTTCGCTACCCCCGCCGAAGCGTCTGCTGCGTATTTCCCGGAAAGCGCGCCAAAGATCAGTGAAACGATACAGCATACCACCAGGGCACCGCCCATTTTTAAAATATAGTTCATGTCGCCCGCTTCAATACCGAAGTCAATGAGTTTTGCCATCAGCATGGGAATCAATACTTCCAGCACAACCTCGCAGGTGACAAAAAACGGTGTCAGGAAAGATGCTTTTTTATATTCCCTGACGCTTTTTAATAAACAGCCAACCATTTTTTGCTTTCCCTCCTTTTTTATTCGTCTGTCTCTTCATCCAGACATAGATGGCCCTCTTCGCCACAATGCGAAAACAGGTCCATCGGCTCTTTGCCGCATAAATTTTTCTCCATTTTCTCCAGGACCCGGCGCAGCTGTCCCTGTTCCTCCTCCGTGATCCCTTCGTACATTTTCTTTGCCATAACCTGAAAGCTCTCTGCTGATGTATGATGGATCGCCCATCCCTTTTCTGTCAGCAAAATCTGCTTCAGCCTGGCATCACCAGTGACAGCTCGACGCTCGACCATGCCCTTTTCCTCCATCAGCCGCAGCACCTTCGATACCGTAGAACGGCGAATGGAAAAATGCTCCTCCATATCCTTTTGATACACCGGCTGACTGCTGTTGGCCAGATATCCAATTACCATCATATTCTGTCCAGTAATATTTTCATGCAGCTTTTGGGAGGTCAGGCTGTCCAGCTCCCGAAAAAACCGATGCACCACACGGTTCAGCAGCAGAATCGTTTTGTCCTGCATGGTATGATCCCCTTTCATTTGTTAGCTATCAAACTGTTTTCCGTCTAACATTATACTCCTTCTTTTTTTATTGTCAATACTCTTTTGGGGCCTGAATATATTCTCTTTTTTTCAGAAAACCTATTTCCGAAAACGCCCTTCCTCTCCCAAATAAGCGCAAAAAACAGGCGTAAGATCTGTATATCATCTTACGCCCTTCTGGCCTCTCCAAAACGGAAACACAATGTTCTTTTTTTAGGATACCAGCTCCTGTCCCGCTTCCTCAGCTGTCTGCGCCTTTTCTTTGCACAAAGGCAGAATGGCCAACAGCAGATAAAGCAAATAAATGCCTTCCGAAATCATGCGCACCACGCCTACGGCCGGCAGATTCAGCTGCAAGCAAAAAGCTATGATACTGACTGTGCGTATCATCATCAGATTTCTCCGGCGCAGCAGGATATAGTCCTCCTGCCGTTTTTGATACAGCAGCGTGGCAATACCGTAAAACAGCAGCATATCCAGTGTCATATAAACCACGCAGGCCGACCAGAGTGCCACCGTTGCCTGTATCTCGGCGAGGGAAAACACCAGGGAATACACTGTCAGCGTCCCGCCTAATAGGGTCATCTGCCATCGGTTCTCCGTCTTTTCCAAAGCACGGACGCATCCTGTCAAAACAATATACCCTAAAAACCGCGACAAAAGATTGATGCCGCCTATGTGCAGGTCAAAAATAAGTATGGCCACACCTATATACATCCAGATCCTGATTTTTTTCATCTCAGATCGCCCCCTTCATTTTCAGAATACGGTAGATCTGCCGGAAACCCAGATTGGGAGAGTGCTCCACGGCCTCTTCCATCGGCACATACCGGATGCTTCCATCTGTTTCCTTTACCTGGAGCAGCGGACGTATACCGACTACCTCCTGCCGCCTGTAATCTCCCTGCGGAATATCAAAATAACCGTCCAGCCGGAATAAATCGCCCGCTTCCAGGCTGACAGGAAATTCCTGAGGTTTGTCTTCTTCCCCAACCAGCTTTATCACATCAGAAAATCTGTTTTCGCCATAATGGGTGACCCCCAGGATTTCTACATCCTCCTGGGTCTGCCATTTCGTATAGGCTCTGCCCTCGCTGTCACTGCCGCTGCCTGTGAGCTGTAAAACGCTGTTTTCCGCAGTATCCCCATAAAGGTGTACCTCTCCGATATCCACCGTGGTCCGGGTGCCGTCCTGCCAAGTGATCTCCATTTCCGTAAAAATAAGATCCGCGTCCAGCATATCCTCCGGAAAACAAAACTCTATGGAGGTGCGGTATAAACTGTACACACCGTATTCCTCTCTCGTGCTGCCCCAGGGTTCCCCCTCTGTATCCCCCACTTCCGGCAGCCGGACGGAATGAATCACCTTTTCCTCGTCCCGATTGGCAATATAAGAAAACTCCAGAGAGATCCCATCCTCCATCGGCACACTGTAATAATGGGAAAGAAAAACGGGTTCCTCCAGTCTTGCCGCAAGATGCACCGTAATATTGATGAAAAAGACCACAAGGATCAGTCCCAGTGCTACTGGGATCTCCAACTTTTTCCTCATGTTCATCCCCCCTCTTATTGCTCTTCTTTCAGAATACCAGAAAACCACAGAAAAACCCATAGAAAATATTCATATTTTTCTGAAAAAGCCCGGTTTTTCCAGTAAAAACCAGTAAAAGAGAAGATTTTTCTCCGCTATTATATTTATTTCAATACATCCCAAAAAATATTTTTAGAGAGCCTTTCCGCAAATCCACATTGAAAATGTGCCTTGTTTTCTTGTTTTCACAGAAAAATTCCCCTAACCCGAAAGACAGGTGTATAATAGAAGGAAATCGGGCATACGGCGCACAAAGAAAACCGCCAACCGCCCGACATGACGGGCACAGCGGATGCCGGCGGATTCCGACGGACAGCCCCGCTCGCTCCATATATAAGGAGGTTTTTATGAACGGACTAATTATTCTTATCATCGCGATTGTCGTACTGCTGGCGGCTTATCTGATCTATGGCCGCTATCTGGCCAAAACCTAGGGTATAGACCCCCAGGCCAAGACGCCTGCCTATGAAATGGAGGACGGCGTGGACTATGTACCCGCCGATACCAATGTCGTGTTCGGCCATCAGTTTGCATCCATCGCCGGAGCCGCCGCCATCAACGGCCCCATACAGGCGTCGGTGTTCGGCTGGCTGCCGGTACTGCTGTGGATTCTGCTGGGCGGTGTTTTCTTCGGCGCTGTTCAGGATTTTGCCGCTATGTATGCCTCAGTAAAAAATAAAGGCAGAACCATCGGTTATATCATAGAATCTTACATCGGCAGGACAGGCAAGAAACTCTTCCTGCTCTTCTGCTGGTTCTTTTCTATTCTGGTAGTAGCTGTTTTCGTAGACATTGTGGCCGGAACGTTCAATGGCTTCCAGACGGCGGCTGACGGCACTGTTGCCACCGTCCAGGCCAATGGCTCAGTCGCTACTACCTCTATGCTCTTTATCGTGGAGGCCGTAGCTCTTGGTTTCATCCTGCGCTATGGAAAGCTCAATAAATGGTGCAATACCGCCATTGCGCTGGTCATGCTGGTATGCGCCATTGTTCTGGGACTGAAGTTCCCCCTCTACATTCAACTGAATACCTGGCATATCCTGGTTTTTGTCTATGTGCTGATCGCTTCGGTAGCCCCTATCTGGGCCCTGCTCCAGCCCCGGGACTATCTAAACAGCTATCTGCTCATTGCCATGATTATTGCCGCTGTTATCGGTGTATTCGCCGCCAAACCGGAGGTCAACCTGCCGGCCTTTTCCGGCTTTACCATCAACGGCCAGACGCTGTTTCCCTTCCTCTTTGTCACCGTTGCCTGCGGCGCGGTATCCGGGTTCCACTCTCTGGTATCCTCAGGCACCGCTTCCAAACAAATTAAAAATGAAAAAAGTATGCTCCCGGTCTCTTTTGGGGCCATGCTGATGGAATCCGCACTTGCTGTTATCGCGTTAATCGCTGTGGTATCTTTCTCCTCCTCGGCGGAGTACACCGCTTTGGGTTACAATACACCCGCTCAGATCTTCGCCGGCGGTGTGGCGAACTTCCTGGCGGTTCTGGGTCTGCCCCAAAATGTAGTGTTTACTTTGATTAACCTGGCCGTATCCGCGTTTGCCCTTACTTCCCTGGACTCGGTGTCCCGTGTAGGACGACTCTCCTTCCAGGAACTCTTTTTGGATGATTTTATCAAGGAGGAGGATATGGGGCCGGTACGCAGAATCCTTACCAACAAATATTTTGCTACCATCCTCACTCTGGTGCTGGCATACTTCCTTACTCAGGTAGGCTATGACTCCATCTGGCCTTTATTCGGTTCTTCTAACCAGATGCTCTCCGCTTTGGCCTTTTTGGCCTGCGCGGTGTTCCTTAAGCGCACCAAGCGCAAGAGCTTTATGCTCTGGGTGCCTTTATGCACTATGGTTGCAGTCACCTTCACCGCCCTGAGCATCACCATCTGGCAGCTGGCCACCGGCATCGCCGACGGTACTTACCAGTGGATCTCCGGCATAACCGCAAATATAGACGGCGCCAGCGTCCTCACTGCCTGGGGCGCCGGGATTCAGTTGGTTTTTGCTGTGCTCATACTGGCTCTGGGTGTGGCGGTCGTTATCCAAGGCGTACGCAAATTATTGGAGAAACCCAGCCTGCCTTCCTCCGC
This sequence comes from uncultured Anaerotignum sp., assembly GCA_944381385.1. Taxonomy (GTDB): domain Bacteria; phylum Bacillota; class Clostridia; order Lachnospirales; family Anaerotignaceae; genus Anaerotignum. The sequence continues at coordinate 23,475 of CALWKZ010000071.1, forward strand.
CAACTAAGTTCAGACTCAAACTATACAATACAAAGAACCATGCCGGATGGCATGGTTCTTTTAGGTTGTCATAAAAGTCGTCCCCTGTTGCCAAAGGCTCATTTCATTCAAGCCTTTGACGAGTTGACAGAAGTATAAAGCCAAAGTTCCATCGGCTCAAAAGTCATGAAACTTTGGCTTTTCCTCGTCGGAAATAAATTCCGACTGCGGATTCTATTTGGGGAACGCTTTCAAGAAACTCTCCAGGCCGCAAAACAGCGGAAATAATCTCTCGGAGAACGATAGTGTCAAGGTTTTTTCGCAAAAACAAATCTGGCCATTTGGTAGCCGGCAGTCAACCGGCTATGATATCAGACAGCAGATCATCCTCTGCTTTTAAAAGGTGATCCATGTTCATGTAACGTCTGGCTCCCCAGTTCGTTGCTGCTACATGGCGCAGTCTGGCGCATACGAGCATCAGAGCACTCTGTCCATCGGGGAAAGCGCCAATTGCTTTTGTTCGGCGCTTGATCTCACGATTGAGGCGCTCAATGGTGTTGTTTGTTCGAATCCGAGTCCAATGCTGAGTAGGAAAATCCATATAGGTTAAGGTTTCTTCAATACCATCTTCAACCTTTTGTGCAGCTTTTGCCAGTTTCATGGCTTTAAGCTTTTCGGCTACCTGTATCGCCTTTTCACGGGCTGCTTCCTTGCTTTCCTGAGAATGGATGGCTTTCAGCATGAGGGCTACAGCCTTCATTTTCTTCCGGGGTGTTACGGAAAAGATGTTCTTGTAAAAATGTACTGTACAGCGCTGGTATCTGGCATCCGGAAAGACTTCAGGAATGGTCTCAAGCATACCGAGATTTTTATCACCGATAATCAGGCGCACACCGGTAAGCCCTCGTTCTTTCAGCCATACAAAGAAAGAGCGCCAGCTTTCGCGATCTTCTTTCATTCCTTCAGCAGCTCCGAGGATTTCACGGCAGCCATCCTGGCTGACGCCGATAGCAACCAGAACGGAAACATTCTGAATCTCACCGCCCCAGCTGCGTTTCAGGTAGACACCATCTACATAAACATAGGGATATTCCCCGGAAAGCGGACGTGTACGCCAGGTTTCGATATGTTCATACGCTTTTTTATTTAGGTTACTGATTGTTCCGGGAGATACTTTCGTTCCCCATAAAGCTTCGGTAATATCTTCCACCCGACGGACAGAGACACCTGCGAGATACATTTCAATTAACGCTTCTTCAACAGAAGATTCTCTGCGGCGGTAGCGTTCAATAATGGCTGTTTCAAAAGAAATCCCCTTGAGTTTAGGAACTTTCAGTTCTACTTCTCCTGCTGTTGTATGAAGATTTCGCTTATAATGTCCGGAACGATATCCTTGACGCTCAGAGGAACGCTCATACTTTTCAGCGTTGACTAATTCATCTGCTTCCTTATCAAGCAGAGCGTTTAGGGTTTCCTCGACACTGCTACGGACAAGATCTTTTAAATCATGCTTTATTAAGTCCTCATTTAGCTGTATAATTTTATCAGACATGGTTCTATAGCCTCCTTTGACGAGTTTTGTTGTGGTGACTTAATTCTACCAAACGGCTGTAGGTCATGTCTTTGTTATTATGAAATTTTATTTTTGCGAAATTTATTATACGTCATCCGGAGAACTCCCCCTCTGCTTTGCTGCGAGGCCCCTCAGAGTTCTCCATATAAAAATCCCGAAGACCCATAGGATCTTCGGGATATAGCTCTCGGATAAATGATTATCTCTTGGGTAAGTGAGATTAGCGCTTGCTGAACTTCAAGAGCCCTGTGCTGCCCCTGCCAAACATCTGGATATTTCTTCGCTTTCCACCTGATTTTTGGCCTAATACTACGGTTTTTCTGCACACCAGATTCTAATTTTCATCCTCGTGCATGACGCACAAAAAGCAGGTTTTGCTCCTTATGTGTGCCTTGCGTATCGCTGCCCAGGGCGACGCAGGACAACAGTAGGGAAAGGAACCTGGTTGCTGTTCTCGTCATCACCTCAAAATTAAATTTCTACACGGAGGACAGCATAATGGAAAAATACATCTTCGATCAGTGCAATGGCCTTTGGTATGAACTCCAAGGCAACTACTATGTCCCCTGCTTAGTGCTGGATGAAGCGGGGACATCTCCTATTGGTATGTGGGGCAGGAAACACCAGCAATACCTGAAAGAGCATCGTCCTATGCTTTATTCCGACCTTGTTCTCAGCGGAAAATTGTACAGCTATCTGGCTGACATTGACACTCAGGCACGAAACAAACTCCATCTGCTTGTAACACAGCTGGCAGAGAAAGAGGGTATCAATGAGCAGCTGAAAGCGCAGGATCAGATGGCATGGGTCGGTGCCATGAACAACATCCGAAATCGGGCAGAGGAAATCATCCTCCAGGAGCTGATCTATGAGGAAGATGCCGTATGAGACTTCTAGAAGAATTTTGGTATGGCAACATCGAACCGACCGAATACGACACAAACGCCTGCAAGGAATACAGGGAAGTGCTTTGCCTGATTACCCGAAATGAAGAAAAGCTTCAGGCTACCATGACAGATGAGCAGAAGGAGCTGTTCTCTCGGTATACGGACGCTGTTCGTGAGTATCAGACCATGGCAGAGTGCTTGCTGTTCCAAAGTAAGCGTAAAATAAACGGGCGCCTTGCCAGAAGAGAAAAACTCTGCCACACTATAAGAGTCTAAGGAAGTACACAGTAGTATCAGATAGTATTCAAGCCTCTGAGATAGTGAGGTAGCGGCATGGAGCCAATGGAGAGTTTACAGAAAGTCAATCGGCAGCAGCGGCTGGCAGAAT
>CALWKZ010000072.1 GCA_944381385.1 uncultured Anaerotignum sp.
TCTCTCCACAGTTCTTCCGCAATATGAGGAGCAAAAGGAGCCAGCAGGATTACCAGCGTTTCCAGTGTTTCCTTGTCTACGCCGCCTTCTTTTTTGCCCAGTTCAATGATCTTATTGGTATGTTCCATAAAGCCGCTGACTACGGTATTCATGGTCAGTGCTTCCAAACGTGTGGTGATATCACTGATCAGTTTATTGCGTACATATTCCATTTCCTTGCTGGGTGCCGCATTCAGGTCTTTATTGTTGTATACCAGCTTCCATACCCTGTTCAGGAAACGGAATACACCGTCAATACCGCTGTCGTCCCAGTCACAATCCATTTCAGGGGGACCTACGAACAGTTCATACATGCGCAAAGAGTCACAGCCATAGTTTTCTACCAGATCATCGGGAGAAACTACGTTGCCCAGGGATTTACTCATCTTACCGCCATTCTTTGTGATCATGCCCTGATTGAACAGCTTCTGGAAAGGTTCATCAAAAGGCACCGCGCCGATATCATACAGGAATTTTGTATAGAAACGAGCGTACAGCAGATGCAGTACCGCATGTTCGATACCGCCTACATACAAGTCAACAGGCGCCCATTTTTTCAGTTTTTCCATACTTGCCAGTTCCTTGTCGTTATGATTGTCTACATAACGCAGGAAGTACCAAGAAGAACCAGCCCACTGCGGCATGGTATTTGTCTCTCTCTTTGCGGGGCCGCCGCATTTCGGGCAAGTGGTGTTTACCCATTCATCAATATGTGCCAGAGGAGATTCGCCAGTATCTGTAGGTTTATAGGATTCTACCTGAGGCAGCAGTACCGGCAGCTGATCTTCGGGAACAGCTACGGCGCCGCAGTGTTCACAGTGAACAATAGGGATAGGTTCGCCCCAATATCTTTGTCTGGAGAATACCCAGTCACGCAGCTTGTAGTTTACGGTCTTTTTCCCCAGACCCTTTTCTTCCATAATATGAGGCACTTTTTCCTTTGCCTCGAAAGCCTTCATACCATTCCAGTCGCCGGAATTGATAATGATACCGTCGCCTGTGTATGCTTCTGTCAGTTCTTTTTCTTCTTCGCCTTCCGGCAGGATTACCTGAACGATAGGCAGATTGAATTTTGTCGCAAACTCAAAGTCACGTTCATCATGCGCAGGTACGCACATAACGGCGCCGGTACCATAGTCTGCCAGTACATAGTCCGCTACCCAGATAGGGATCTCTTTGCCATTGACAGGGTTTACACAGTAAGAGCCTGTGAACACACCTGTTTTTTCTTTGTTTGTCATACGGTCAACAGAAGATTTTGTGGAGGCATCGAAGCAGTATTTCTCTACTTCTGCCTTGCATTCCGCTGTTGTCAGCGCAGCAACATCCTTGTATTCGGGAGCCAGTACCATGAAAGTACAGCCATGCAGTGTGTCAGGTCTTGTGGTATAAACCGTGATCTTCATATCGCTGCCTACTACTTTGAAGTCTACCTCCGCACCATAACTCTTGCCGATCCAGTCGGACTGCATCTTCTTAACTTTTTCAGACCAATCCAGCTTTTTCAGATCTTCCAGCAGTCTGTCAGCGTATGCGGTGATCTTCAGCATCCACTGACGCAGATTCTTCTTTGTTACTGTGGAGCCGCAGCGTTCACAAGTACCGTTTGTGGCTTCCTCATTTGCCAGAACGCATTTACAGCTGGGGCACCAGTTCAAAGGCATTTCTTTTTCATATGCCAGACCATGCTTGAACATCTGCACGAAGATCCACTGTGTCCATTTGTAGTAAGCGGGATCTGTGGTATCTACTTCTCTGTCCCAATCATAAATCGCGCTGATCTCATGCAGCTGTCTTTTTACATTGGCAATATTATTTGCAGTTGCGATGCTGGGATGAATGTTATTTTTGATAGCAAAGTTTTCCGCAGGCAGGCCAAATGCGTCCCAGCCCATGGGATGCAGCACCTGGAAGCCCTGCAGGACTTTATATCTGCTGACAACGTCACTGAGCACATAGCCTCTCCAGTGACCAACATGCAGGCCGGTGCCGGAAGGATAAGGGAACATATCCAGGCAGTAAAACTTCGGTTTTACATCATCCTCTTTGTTGATGGGATTCTTTTCCCATTCCGCACGCCACTTTTTTTCGATTTCTCTGAAATCATAACGGTTGTTCATATTGCGCTCCTCCTTTTTTGAACTACGCACTGTATACAGTGCCAAAAAAAACCCCTTCATCTCATTAGAGACGAAGGGATGCTCCGTGTTACCACTCTAGTTTGCCCTTCTCAAAGAAGAACACACTCTTATGCCTGATAACGGCGGCACCCGTAGACGCCTACTGGAAAAACGTTCAGCGCTAAACTCAAAGGCCAGTTCCATTTTTCCCCCTTTGCTGCCTCGCACCATCCGGCAGCTCTCTGAAACAGAGTCCAAATGTACTACTCCTTATCAATGTCTTTATACGAAATCATTTATACCATATTTACCAAAATAAATCAAGTGATTTTGGGAGTTTTTTTGTTTCTAACCAGAAAAAACGCCTCTTTTCTAGGAAACCATACTGATTTTGCATGTTATTTTGTATACAAATTGCAGTAAACCGTACTTTTCCTCCGGGCAAGACGCTGAAACAAAGCAAAATATATTTACATAATTATATTATGGTAAATGAATCAGCGGTGACGCTTCCAATAGACTATCACCGCTGTGCCATTTTTTACAATACATACTGGAACATAAATGCAATATGGAAAGAACTCCCCAAAAGAACAAACACATGAAATATTTCATGAAATCCGAAGTATTTCCAGGAAATATTGGGCTTTTTCAGAGCGTAAATCACCGCCCCCACCGTATAGGACAGCCCTCCCGCCAGCAGCATCCCGATACCGCCCCAGGAGACCGCCCGTTCCAGCGGAACGAAGGCAATGACAGCCAGCCAGCCCATAACCACATAGATCAGTGTGGAAAGCCACCTGGGCGCGTTCATCCAGAATATTTTCATTCCGATACCAAACAGTGCGAAACCCCAAATCAGCGCCAACAGTGTCCAGCCCCATACCCCGTGGAGAGAGACGAGGCAAATAGGTGTGTACGTCCCCGCGATCAGTACAAAAATCATCATATGGTCAATGCGCCGCAGTACCTTCGTTTTTTCCGGCGGAAGCACCAGCGTATGGTAAATGGTGCTAGCACCGTAAAGCAGCAGCAAAGACAGACCAAAAACGAAGAAACCAGCTCGATGCCAAACAGTAGCGTCTCTGCGTGCTAATTCCATCAATATGATAAAAGCAGGGATGACTGCCAGGAAACCAAAAAAATGGGTTCCTGCACTTCCAGGATCTTTGATTTTAAAATTACCTATCGACATATTAACACCTCTTTATATAGTTTTTAATACTATATGTTGTTATGATATAATATTACCACCAGCAGATAAATTATGCAACTGTTTTTTCGTTCTTGCCTTGAAACGTAGTATAAAATACTATATAATATAGGCAATGAGTGTTTGGAGGTGCATATATGGGTACATTTGAAGAAATGCTGGCGTCTGTAAAGGAAAAGATCCATTCTGTGCATGTCGTGGAAATCAAGGATATCCCCACTATCGAATTGTACATGGATCAGGTCACTACATTTATGGATCAGGCGCTGGAAGAGTATAAAAGAACGCCGGAAGGAAAGATCCTGACAAAAACAATGATCAACAATTATACAAAAGCAAAAATATTTCCGCCTCCAGTGAAAAAGAAATATGGACGGACCCACTTGATGCTTTTGATTATGATCTTTCACTTAAAATCCGTATTATCCATTCGGGATATCGGTATTTTGTTCCAGCCCATTCTGCGCTGCTCCACTCCGGAACAGATGGAGAAAAAAACAGAACAGGTTTATGGCGGATTTGTGGAACTGCAAAAAATCAATCTTTCCAACCTGAAAGAAGCATCGGAAGGAAAAGCGGAAAGCAGTATTTTTGAAAGGGAGATTCTCCGTCGTTACGAGGATAACATGAAGTCCCTGATGCTGGTGTTGCTTCTGGCCATCCGCGCAAACAGCGATAAGAATCTGGCAGAAAATATTCTGGACATGTATTTTTAATTACTCGCTGCTTCAAGCGGGTCTCTTCCAATACCTTTTCCCATTTAAAATTTTTTCATGCAAAAAAGACAGGAAAAATCAGATATTCAACTGATGTTCCTGTCTTTTTCTTATGGTTCCAATGCCTTTGTTAAATCACGCAAAAACATTGCCTGCTGTTTTTTCAAATAGCTTTTCGCGAAGGGCCGAAGAAAGAATTTTTTCACTGAAACAGATTCCGTAAATTCTATTTCTGTCTCCTCCTCTTTCGGACGAAAAATGCCCGTCCAGCGGCCTTTTATATTTGTATTCTCCATTTCCAGTTCCCACTGGCGGTATGGCACGGAAGCCGTAACCACAAAGGAGGTGGCATATCCCGATTTCGTGTATTCCACAAAATGGGTCTCGTCCAGCACTTCCACTTTGCTTAAATCCGTCCGCCATCCATAGGCACCAGGAGATACAACCGTCTCCCAGACCTTTTCCGAGGCAACCGGAAGAAGGGTTCTCACTGTGGAAGTTATCACGCAGATACCTCCTTAAGATCTTTCATAGGGCGTAATGACCCATTTGATGCAGCCATCCAGCTTATTCTCAAATACACGGTAGCCTTCCATTACATCATTTAACGGCGCGCGGTGGGTAATGAGACAGCTAGTATCAATTTTGCCGCACTGCACCATTTTCATAATATCCTCACAGCAATTGGCATCCACACCGCCTGTTTTAAAGGTCAGATTTTTGCCGTACATCAGATGCAGCGGCAAAGACTGCTCCTTTGCGTAAAGGGCTACCAGCACCACAATAGCGTTGGGTCTGGCCACCTTCCAGGCCATCTGGAACGTATCCTCTCCGCCGGCCACCTCAAACACACGATCCGCGCCGCGTCCCTCTGTCAGACGCAAAATCTCCGCTTCCACATCTGTTTTCAGCGGGTTCAGGCAGATATCCGCCAGGCCCTGTGCCTTTGCTAAAGCCATCCTTTCCTCGCTGACATCCACTACAATCACCTTTGCGGGACTATAAAGACGAATGCTCATCATGGTACACAGGCCTGTAGGTCCAGCCCCCAGGACCACAACTGTATCGGCGGGCTTGATCTCACCAATAGACGCCGCCCAATAACCGGTCGCCAAAATGTCTCCGTTAAACAGAGCCGCATCGTCGCTGACATCGTCCGGGATCTTTGTCAAGCCCTGATCGGCGATAGGCACCCGAACATATTCCGCCTGGCATCCATCAATACGGCAGCCCAGCTCCCAGCCGCCCTCCACACAGTTATTGACATAGCCTCTTTTACAGAAGAAGCAGTCGCCGCAGAAGGTCTCCACATTTACGGATACTCTGTCTCCCACATGGAATTTCTTTACCGCCGAACCAATTTCGATCACTTCGCCTACAAATTCATGGCCCAGAATCACATTTTCTCTGGCTCTGGGAACAGTACCATGCTTGATGTGCAGGTCACTGGAACAGATGGTAGAACGGGTCACACGCACAATGGCGTCCCGTTCTTCCTGGATCACCGGCACGGGTCTGTCCTCCAGGGCAACCTGCCCTTTTCCTTTATATACAACGGCCTTCATCATTTTTTCCATTTTCATACCTCTTTTCTTATAAGGTTTCCAGCACATGATCCGCTTCTTCTATGGCCTCCCGCATAATGTCGTTGACAGGGCGCAGCCCCAGATCCAATCCATCGGCAGCAACACAGTCGTAGCGGTCAATACCAAAGAATCTGCACATAGCTTCCAGATAAGGAGAACCCATCTCCATAGGATCGCCCTTAGGATATGACGCTCCTCTTGTAGTTAAAAATACCATATGATCCGCCTTACAGGTACCAAACATCCCTGTTTCATCACAGCCAAAGGTAATGCCTTCCACACAGAGATTCTCAATATAAACCTTTAACAGCGCCGGAAAACTCAGATCCCAAAAAGGCGCCGCGATAATGATTTTATCGGCCTCCGCGAACTGATTGGCATAGCGGAACCGAGGATGATCGTAATTTTTCTCTGCCAAAAGCCGCTCTCTCTGAAAGAAAAAACCATCGGAAAAGTAAGACAGATTTTCGTCCATCAAACAAAGCTCCTGTATCTCATAGCCGTTTTTTTGCCTGAGACGGCGCAGTACATGGTCTGCCAGCTTTTTTGTACGGGAATCCTCCCGCCGGATACAGCAGTCGATAAATAATATCTTCTTCACCGCTTTTCCCTCCTTATTCCAAAACCGCTACGTCTAATGTGCCAAAGGTCTGCCGCTCCATCGCTTCCTCCACCTGTGCCAGATATGGCACGGAATCCGACGCGCCTGCTTTGCCGATGGCAATGGCGCTGGCTGTAGTCGCCAGCAAAAGAGCATAGGGAATGGATTTTCCGTTCAAGACGCCGTACAGGAAATATCCGCTGAAGGTATCCCCCGCCGCCGTCGTATCTACGACCTCCACATCGAAACAGCCAATACGGTATTCCTTTCCCTCCGTATAGCAGCGGGCGCCCCGGCTGCCCAATGTCAATAAAACACTGCACTGAGGGTATTTTTCTTTCAGAATCCCAATGATCTCCTCCTCAGAATCACATCCGGCAATCTGCTTTCCCTCTACTTCGTTCACGATCAGCCAGTCCAGCAGCTCCAAAGGATAGGATTTCACGTCTTCCTCCATGGGCGCCGCGTTCAACGCTGTTTTTAAGCCACGCTTATGCGCTTCCGCAATGATATGGCCTACCAGATTGGTCTCGTTCTGGAGCAGTACCATACCTTCCCCGCCAAAAGAATCCAGCACATTGGCAATATATTCCTCTGTCAGCAGACGGTTTGTGCCGCCATACAGGAGAATGCAGTTCTGTCCCTTATCATCTACCTGGATAATGGCATGGCCACACTGCTCTGCGGAATGGGCCAGATAGGAGGTATCCACGCCATTTGCCGCCAGCTGCTTTTCCAGCATTTCGCCGCCGTTTCCCACAACGCCGCAGTGGACTACTTCATTTCCCGCCTTTGCCGCCGCAATGGACTGGTTCAGTCCTTTTCCGCCGCAGTTGACCATCAGCGACTGGGAGGACTTGGTCTCCCCTGGCTGTATAAAGGTGTCCACACGGTATACATAGTCTAAATTCATGGAACCAAAATTCAGTATTTTCAAACGCTCTCCTCCTTTATCTGCTTTCTGCGTTCCCGCATCTTAACCTGTTCCCTCCAAGCGATCCCGGCAATGATCAAAAAGATACCGATAATGCGCTGGATGCTGAATAATCCAAAGAAAACATAATCCAGAGCTACCGCCATCCCCAGCTGTCCCAGCAGCGTCAGGATGGTAGATACCATAGCCCCGGTACGGCTGGTACCGATAATCAGAAAGATCATGGCTACCAGACCGCAGATGCTGCCTGTGTAAAAGAGAACCGGCACCTCCGCCATATGGGAAAAGTTCAGTTCTGCGCCGTTTCCGGATACAAAGATCAAAAGGAAAGACAGTATCGTCGCTTCCACGTAGTTGATCAGCGCCCCGTTGGTAGGGCCCAGACATTCTCCCGCCTTTACGTTTACCATGTTATTGATCGTATTTAAAAAGCCATTTGCAATGGCTGTAATGTAAAATATCATTTCTGAAGCTCCTCCTTATCCCACAGATACCAGCCAGACGCCAGCCAGCACCAGCAGATAGGCCGGCACTTCCTTCCAGCTGAAGGCCTGTTTTTTCACACCAAACAAACCGTACTGATCCACTACTGCGGAAGAAATCATCCGCCCGATCACAGACAGTCCTGTCATGGCCGCCGCTCCTATGGCCAGAGTACACCAGCTGCTGCTGGCCACGATACCAATGCCCATAAAGCCCACCAGATACACATACGCAGGGACCCCGCGCAGGCGGATCTTCTTTTTTTCCTTGAGCTTGATATAAAGGATCAGCAGGATCGCCGCAATGCCGTGTACAAAAAAACAGATGCCGAACATGGAATAATGGTTCCCCAGCTGACCATTCAGCGAAATCATCATCCCCTGCAGCATACCCGCAAGAAGCAGAAAAAATAAATAAACCATGTGCTTACCTCCGAAATATGGCAAATTTCTATTCTATTTTAACATATTTCCCCATGGATTCCTACCCATCCTCTGTTGATTTTTTTTACAAATTCCTGTACATTGAAAGAAAACAGCATTATAAAAGGAGGAGATCCTATGGAAAAATTACAGCCCCATATCCAGCTGGGAAATGATCTCGGCGTCCGCTATGCCCTTCTGCCCGGTGACCCAGCTAGACTGGACCGTATCGCACCTTTTCTGGAAAATGTGCAGGAATTGAAATTCAACAGAGAATACCGCAGCCTGCGGGGAGAATATAAAGGCATACCTGTATTGGCCATCTCAACCGGTATCGGCGGGGCGTCTGCCGGCATTGCCGTTGAGGAACTGCGGCAGATCGGCGTAGAAGCCATGATCCGCATTGGCAGCTGTGGCAGTCTCCAGCCACAGGTGAAGCTGGGGGATTTGATTATTGTAAACGGTGCGGTACGGGATGACGGCGCTTCTAAAACCTATATCGACTCTATTTTCCCCGCTGTTCCGGACGCGGAGCTGATGATGTGCTGTGTAGAAGCGGCCCGGGAACAGAATATCTCTTATCACGTCGGCATCGCCAGAAGCCATGACAGCTTTTATACCGATAACGAGGAAGCCATTGACGCCTACTGGTCCAAGCAAGGCGTTCTGGGCTGCGATATGGAAACAGCGGCCCTGTTCACTATTGGGCATCTGCGAGGGGTAAAAACTGCCTCTTTGCTGAATAATGTCGTTGCATATGAGGAGGATACCTCCGAAAGCATTGCCTCCTATGTAGATGGAGAAAGCCTTTCCATGCAGGGTGAAAAAAATGAGATCCTCACCGCTCTGGAGGCTTTTGTCAAACTGGAGGCACATAAAGGATAACCGCTTCTTTGTCGCCAATACCATAGAAAAAGACCTCAAAGCCAAGCTCATTGGCCTCGAGGTCTTTTTTATCTTTCTTGGAACCAGGCTTTCATGGTGTCCAGTACTTGAATCAATTCTTCCTCTGTTATAATGTAGGGCACCATGGCATAGAGATACCGCAGAAATGGTCTGGCAAATACCCCTCTCGCATAGGCAAACTGCTGGTAGCCTTCCAGTGTCTTTTCCTCCCATACTTCTATGCAGACACATCCGCCCATAATACGCACCTCACGGATTCGCGGGTCAGTAAATCCTTCCATTTCCCGGCGTGTAATTTCTTCTATCCATCTGATCTTTTGCATGTAATTTTCTCGTTCAAACAATTCTATGGAGCGCAGAGCCACACTGCATGCCACCGCGTTGCCCATAAATGTAGGCCCATGCATCAGCCCGTGGGATGGGTCATCGTCATAAAATCCGTCATATACCTTTTGATTCGCCACCGTGGCCGCATGGCCCAAATAACCGCCGGTCAATGCTTTTCCCAGCACCAGAATATCCGGCAGTACCGCATCCGCCACAAAACGGTGACCTGTCCGGCCAAAGCCTGTGGCTACCTCATCAAAGATCAGCAGCACGCCATACCGATCACATAATTCTCTGGCCTTTTCCAGAAAGGAAATATCATACATCCGCATGCCGCCGGCCCCCTGGAGCAGCGGTTCCACCAGCATACAATTCAGTCTTTCATGGTACTGCTGAAAGGCCTGTTCCAACGCTTCTGTTTCTGTGGGAATATGAACCACGTGAGGGCTTGGCCCATAGGCATTCAGCACAAAATGATAATCCTCATCATCACCCGCTTCCATTGTCTTAAACGTATCTCCGTGATAAGCATGCTCCAAAGCCAGGATCATGGTACGCTGCCTCTCTCCACGGTTCATGGCATACTGGAGCGCCATTTTCAGTGCCACCTCCACTGCAACACTGCCGGAGTCTGAAAAAAAGACATAATTCAGATCTCCCGGAAGAAATTCCTCCAGCTTTTTGGAAAGCGCTTCAGCAGGCTCATGGGTCAGACCGCCCAGCATCACATGGGAAAACCTCTGGATCTGGGAAATCATAGCCTCGTTCAGCTCCGGACGCTTGTATCCATGGATCACGCTCCACCAGGAGGATATGGAATCAATGAGCTTCTTTTCCTCCGTATACAGGTAGACGCCTTCCGCATCCACAATTTTATAAGGTGTTTCCATATTTTTCATCTGTACATACGGGTACCAGATCATTCGTTTTCCTCCTCATCATAAAGAGAACAAAGGGCTTCTATGGAAATATCCAAGTCCGTATCTCCATCCTTTACACAGGCAACCACTTTGACCCCTGTAATACGCTCACATATTTTGATGTTATCCTCCTGCATCACATCCGCCGGGCGGTAGTGATTGAATATGATCCCTTTCAAAGGAATGCCCTGCTCCCTGAGATAAGCCGCCGTCAGGCCCACTCCGTTAATTACGCCTAATCCGGCATCGGCCACCAAAAGACATCCCATGCCGCAGGCACGGATAATATCCTCCAGCCAAAATTCCTCCCCCTCCATACGGATCGGACAAAGGATGCCGCCGGAGCCTTCCATGGTAACATAGTCATAATTTTCCATCACATCATGGAAACCTTCCAAAACTTTGGATAGGGACACCTGCTCTCCTTCTATTCTCGCCGCCAGATGGGGAGAAACTGCCGTTTCATAGACATAGGGACACATCTCCTCTATTGGCTGCTCAATTCCGGATATGTTTTTTACCCATACCGCGTCTCCTGGAATCAGGCTGCCATCCGTCCGCCGCACGTTTCCGCTCATGGCCGCTTTATAATAAGCGGCACGGATACCGCTTTCCTTTAGTTTTTTTAATATCAGGCCGGTCACATAGGTCTTTCCCACATCTGTTCCCGTTCCTGTAATAAATATCTTTTTATGCATGGTCTTTTCTCACTTCGTATCCTAATTTTTTCAACAACGCCTTATCTTTCTCTACTGTAATGCCAGCAGTTGTCAGCATATCTCCGGAAATTGCCGCATTGGCGCCGGAGCAGAAGCAACCCCAACCCTGATCCGGCAAAAGGCCTCTGCCTCCCGCCAATCGGATAGATGCCTCCGGCAGCAGAAAGCGATAGACAGCAACGATCCGTTCCAACTCCCCTGCCGTCAGCCGGCGCATTTTCTCCAAAGGCGTTCCCGGAATAGGGTTCAGCAGATTTATCGGTACACTTTTAATTCCCAGCTCACGCAGCGTCAAGGCCATATCTATCCTGTCCTCCTCCGTCTCGCCCAGACCCATGATACCGCCGCTGCATACAGTAAGTCCCGCCGCCTGTGCCGCGCGTATGGCCTTTATTTTATCCGCGAAGGTATGTGTTGTGCAGACTTCGGGGAAATACCGTCGGGAGGTCTCCAGATTGTTGTGTACTCTTTCTACGCCCGCTTCTTTCAGTTTCCGAAACTGCTCTTCCTCCAGCAGCCCAAAAGAAACACATACAGAAATATCCGTTTCCTGCTTGATACGGCCAATGATGCGGCACATATGATCTGCTTCCTCATCGGAAAGCCTTCTGCCTGATGTAACGATGGAATACCGCAGTACGCCCATGGCTTCGTTTTTTTTGGCCTGCGCCAATATTTCTTCTTCCGGCAAGAGAGAATAGATCTCCACACCAGTGGCATAATGGGCTGATTGGGCGCAGAACCGGCAATTTTCCGTACATCTTCCGCTTTTTCCGTTGATAATGGTGCATAGATCAAATCCATTGCCGCAGAAATGCTCCCGAATCCGGTCCGCCCAGGGCACCACATCTTCCAATGGCTGTTCGTACAGCCACAGTGCCTCCTCTTTTTGTATCAAATACCCTTCCATCACTTTTGTCGCTATTTTCTCTATATTCTTCAGCATACGATCCTTCTTTCCTTTACCAGCGGCAGCAGTCTTTTCGCCAGAACTGCACCTACTACACACAAAACCATATCTCCCGGTACAGCCAATAGGAAACAGTACAAAAATAAAGGCCAGGGGCCAATGGGATTCTGTAGATACAAGTTACTCATAGCGTAATAATAAACCATACCGAAAATGTAAACTACTGCCAGCCCTGCAAAATTAGCCGCCAGCAAAGCCCCATAACCTGGACGGTCAACACGCCAGGCCAGATGTCCGGTAACGTAGGCTCCCGCCCCAAAGCCTATGATGTAGCCAAAACTTGGCTGGAAAATATAGCCAATGCCGCCACCCTGGGCAAAAATAGGCAGACCGGCCAATCCAAGCAGGATGTATACTCCCACAGCCGCTGCCCCTTTTTGCGGTCCCAAAAGCAGTCCCGCCAGCATGGTAAATAAAAATTGCAGTGTAAAAGGCACCACCGGCACGGGAATTTTAATAAATGCACCCACAGCAATCAACGAAACAAACATAGCGCCTAAAATGATATCTTTTGTCTTTTCTATTCTCATCTCAACCGATTCCTCCTCTCATAAACTCGTTGCCCCGTTTGCTTTTCTTCATGGAGTATAGCAAGGTTATGTTTTATTGTCAACATTTACATCCAATTTTAGTTTACATTTTGAAGCTGAAAATGCCTCCCAGCATACGCTGAGAGGCATTGGAATCTTTTATTCTTATTTTGCTGCCTGATCTACGGAATACATATGTGCGATCAGATCCACTACTTTATTGCTGTAACCCCATTCGTTATCATACCATGCGATGAGCTTTACAAAATTGTCATCCAGCATGATACCGGCGGTTTCGTCAAAGATACAGGTATGGTAATCGCCCAGCAGGTCGGAGGATACCACTTCGTCTTTAATGTAGCTGATGACGTTTTTCAGTTCCCCTTCGGATGCTTCTTTGATTTTCTCGCAGATTTCAGCATAAGTTGTTTTTGTTTTCAGTCTTGCTGTCAAGTCCACAACAGATACGTCGTTTGTAGGAACACGGAAGGACATACCTGTCATTTTGCCCTTCAATTCCGGAATAACACGGCCTACCGCCTTGGCTGCGCCTGTTGTTGAGGGAATGATATTATTGAATACAGAACGGCCTGTTCTCCAGTCACGTCCCGCTCTGGCGTCAACTGCCTTCTGCTTAGCGGTAGCGGAGTGGATGGTGGACATCAGTGCCTGTTCGATACCGAAATTCTGGTGGATTACTTTTGCCAAAGGAGCCAGGCAATTTGTTGTACAGGATGCGTTGGAAACGATATCCATATCTGTGGTATAAGTTTCATTATTTACACCCATAACGAAAGTAGGCATGATATCATCCTTGGAAGGTGCTGTCAGGATAACTTTTTTCGCACCGCCAATTTTATGCAGTGCTGCCTTTTCCATGGTATTAAAAGCGCCTGTGGATTCTACGATATATTCCGCACCGCATTCTGCCCATTTGATCTGGGAAGCATCGCTTTCGCTGAACACACGGATGCGCTGTCCGTCTACCACCAGGTACTCGCCGTCAATTTCGATTTCACCGGTAAAGCGGCCAAAGATACTGTCATATTTCAGCTGGTATACCATATAATCCAATTCCGCATTACGCAGGTTGATACCGCAAAGCTCAAACTGATCCTTTCTCTGCATCAGAACACGAAAAACTACTCTGCCGATTCTACCAAACCCGTTAATGCCTACTTTAATTGCCATGATATTCACTCCTTAAGATATGGAAAAATAATGTTTACGCATTTATTTTATCACAGCAAGAAAAAAAGTCATGTGGTTTTTGGAAAATTCTTCTTTTTCGGAAGTCTACACAGAATTGCAATTTAAATCCACCAGTTCCTTTATTGATATTGGACACTTAGCGTCCCACGTTCTTTTTTGTTCAGCAACATCAATAAAAAAGGATGCCGAAAAGGCATCCTTCCATATTATTCGTTGTCTACTTTGTACATGTGTTTGATCAGATCCAGGGCTTTGTTGCTGTAACCCCATTCGTTGTCATACCATGCAACCAGTTTTACAAAGTTATCGTTCAGCGCGATACCAGCCTTCGCGTCGAAAATAGATGTGTGGGAATCAGACAGGAAGTCAGAAGATACTACGTCATCCTCTGTGTAGTCCATGATGCCCTTCATCTCATTTTCGCAGGCAGATTTAATCACTGCTTTGATTTCATCATATGTTGCGGGTTTTTCCAGACGGCAGGTCAGGTCCACAACGGAAACATCAATGGTAGGCACACGGAACGCCATACCTGTCAGCTTACCGTTCAGGCTGGGGATAACTTTGCCCACTGCCTTCGCTGCACCTGTGCTGGAAGGGATAATGTTTGCAGAAGCCGCACGGCCGCCTCTCCAGTCTTTTTTGGAAGGACC
Source organism: uncultured Anaerotignum sp. (assembly GCA_944381385.1). Lineage (GTDB taxonomy): Bacteria > Bacillota > Clostridia > Lachnospirales > Anaerotignaceae > Anaerotignum. Next base: position 14,352 of record CALWKZ010000072.1, read on the forward strand.
ATCTACGGTTTTCTGTGTTGCTGTGGTAGAGTGTACTGTTGTCATCAGACCTTCCACAATACCAAAATGGTCGTTCACTACTTTTGTCAAAGGAGCCAGGCAGTTTGTTGTGCAGGATGCGTTGGAAACGATGTTCATATCCTTTGTATATGTTTCATTGTTTACACCCATAACAAACATAGGAGCATCAGCAGAAGGAGCGGAAATAATTACTTTTTTCGCGCCGCCTGCGAAGTGCGCAGATGCCTTCTCCATAGTTGTGTTCAGACCTGTGGACTCCAGAATATATTCTGCGCCAGCATCCTTCCAAGGAATTTCCTTGGGGTCCATAATATTGAAAACTGTTACTTCGTGGCCATTTACCACCAGTTTGCCGTCCTTATTGGACATTTCCGCACGGAAACGGCTGTGCGCTGAATCATATTTCAGCATGTAGATCATGTAATCCACATCAATGAAAGGATCGTTGATGGCTACAACATCCACGTCCCCTCTTTCCATTGCGGCACGGAATACCAGACGCCCAATACGACCAAATCCGTTAATACCAACCTTTACCATATTCAATTCCTCCTCTTTTGATTACATTAGCGGCCACTTTTAAAATTTTCGGCTTCGCGGCCACCACTAAAGTTTAGTATACCACATTTTTCCGATTGTACCAACAAATTTTCATGAAAAATATGGTTTTTTTCAGAATTTTCTCCCCAGAAATCCCGATTTCAGTATTCTTCTTTTTTCAGAAGGTCTACGATGCACAGTGTAAGCAGCGCGGCAGATACAGCAAAAGATACAGCGCTGACAACAAGTTTGGAAATTTTCATATTCAATTCCTCCCGGCTCATAAATAATTTGCATTACAGCTAAAAATATTCTATCATGTAAGTCATAGGTTGTAAAATAAAATGTTTCGCAAAAAAGGAGGACAATCATGATCTTTATCGGCGGTATTTCCATGGGGCAAAAAATGCTGGACTTCATACAGACCATGATCTGCAAAAACTGCGGCAGATATACCGGCATTTCCGTATATATGACATACACATATTTTTCCTTTTTCTTTATCCCCTTATTCAAATGGGGCAAAAAATATTACGCAGTTACTTCCTGCTGCAACACAGTCTATGCCATCCCCGATGTGCTTGGCCGTGCCATAGAGCGCGGGGAGACCGTCACACTAACGGAGGACGACCTGACGCCTACCGGGGAGGCAATGGAACGGGACAGAAGATGTCCCAACTGCGGCTATCCTTTGCAGGGCGGCTATACCTACTGTCCCGGCTGCGGCAGAAAACTGGATGATATGCCATAAATAGCTGTTTGGTAAAAAAATATGCCGGAATCCTTTTTGCAAAGGATTCCGGCTTTTACTTTTTCATTTTATTCTAAAGAAAAAAACTGACAGCCTAGTTTAATCTCCCACACCAAAGTCCGTTTTCTCATAAAGCACTTCCACGGAAGGATCTTCCAGCAGCCACTCATAAGTTTTCATAAACCAGTCCACTAATTTCTCGTCCCGCTTCACCGGTGTGCTGTTGTTGGTAAAAACATTGATGGTACCCAGAGGAAAATATTTTTTCAGTAGCTCTATATCTTTGGCAATCATTTCTTTTGTCTGCCCTTGAATCCCCACCATTAGACAGGGGGATTCAAAGTATTCCCTGACCTCCTCGGGAGAATGAAATCCGGCGTGCTTTCGCAGATAATTCTCCCGGAAATCCCAGTCGAAGGTCTCCACGCCGATTTTAAATATAATGGGGATACCCATATATTTCCGCATTTCCTTCAGTCTGTGGCGGTACATCCAGTGCGCCTCAAAAAATAATTTCTGTATTTGCTTCTCCTGAATCAGCCTGCGAATCTCCTCCAGCGTCTGTTTTGGAAGCTCAAAACAGCTGCCGGAATTGATGACTTCCAGAACGCCAAATTTTCCGGTTACCTGAGAAAGAACCTGGTGGTTCAACCGCACCATGGCCGCCTCATCTCTGGAATTATCAGCGATATAATCACAAAAAAGACACCTGCCCCAGGCACAGGGCCGCCCCTGCAGCAAAACGATCTCCCGCTGATTTTTATTGGTGATCTGATTATACCGTTCCATGAGATCCCTCCTTTTCCCCTCTGGTTTTAAAGGATGCCGGCAGCAGGCCATAGAGCATGGATACGCAGAATACCATGACCACACGATCAACATAGTCAGTCGCCGCCTGTACCACGCAGACACTGGCCGCCATACCCAGCCCACCTGCGTGCAGCAGCTGCACCAATATGCTGGAACCGGAGGATGTGATACCTCCAAAGACCATGGCGGTAATTACAGAGCTGACCACCGTCCCCGGCAAAGAAATACAAACTGCCGTCAGAAGGATTTTCCACGGCCGTGCCGCCTTTGGCTGTATTCTTTGATAGAAAATGCCTGCCGTCATACCGATAATCATCTGTACAGGGATGTAGTAAAAAGAATATACATCTGTGGTACAGCCGCTGATCACGCCGCTGGCGATCCCCGGCAGCATCCCGTATACAGGCCCCAGCACAGCCGCCGCCAATATGGTGCCCAGAGAATCCAGATAAATGGGCAGGCGCAGCAGCAGGGCAATATTAGCGCCGACAATATTTAAGGCCGCGGCAATCCCCAACAAACAAATCTGTGAAATGGTAATCTTCTTCATTCTTCTGCGCCTCCTTCCCCTTCATCGAAAAGAGAGGCTTCTTTTTGGGCCCATACCAATTTTCCCGCGTTTTCCACCATGATCTGCCGCAGTATGGGCCGCACTTGCGAAGCAGGCACTCCAAAGACTCTTGTAATGAAAAACTCCATAAATTTCATGGGATCTGTTTTGGTCAGGATATGGCTGTTTTTTTCCTTTTTCCAGATGCCATAAGGATCTGCCAAAGTCTGACCAAATGAATTACCCTCTGTTTCCACTTGGGTATAGGCGTCTATACCATCGCAAAGACTGCGGTCTATGAAATATGCTACAGCCAATGGGTCGTTGATAACACAGCCGATAACCCCTTCCTGCTTCCAGTGGAAATCAAAATAAAATCTGGTGATCTTTCGGATAAACGCTCCTATCTCACGGGACAGACAGCACATATATTCCACCAGATTCGGTGTCAAAAGAATTTCTCTCGTCACATCCAGCCCTACCATATGTACCTGCTTTTCCCGCAGGGCAGGATGCCGGTCAAAGGCTTCATAGACTGCCTTAGCCGCGTCCGGGTCGCACCAGTAGTTATACTCCGCCACAGGGGAGCAGTTTCCATGGCTTTTATAGCTGCCGCCCATGGAGATCAGCTCATCCAGACTGTACAACGCCTCTGGATGGCATTCTATAAGACGCGCAATATTGGTCAGCGGCCCTAAGGCAATAATGGAAACCTGCTTTTCCCGTTTTAATGTTTCCGCCAAAAAATCCACCGCGCCTTCTTTTGGACGAACCTTTTCCACATTGGGCAGAAAGCTCTCTCCCAAACCGTCAGCGCCGTGGGTATCCGTGGCATCTACATACGCTCTTCGCAAAGGTCTGGCTTCTCCCAGATAAACAGGAACATCCAACCTTTTCAGAAACTCCAGCGTCTTCAGGGCATTTTCTCCTCCCTGCGCCGCCGGTACGTTTCCGCATACCGTTGTAACACCCAGCACCTCCATTTCCGGTGAGCGCAGCGCCAACATCAGCGCCAGCACATCATCAATGCCGGGATCACAGTCAATGATTACTTTTCTTGCATTCATTCTCCAATCTCCTTTCCGATTTTTGTTCCACACATCGGGACGCACCTCGACGGGAACGCGCCGGTGCGTGGTTGAGATACTTGGTTTTTTATCCTGGGAAGTTCACGAACCAGTCCGGCGGCAGTTTATTGCCGCCGATTGTATAAATGCAAAGGAAAGTATAGCACATTCTTTCATAAAAGTACAGTTTAACCTGCCGCAAAAAAAAGGCTGCGGCCAATAGCATTTTACTTGCTGATGACACAGCCTTTGTCCCTTGTCTTTCTCGTTGACTGTCAGGCCTCTTCCATATTCCGCCGCAAAGAAAGAAGTACTTTCTTCTCGATGCGGGAAACCTGCACCTGAGATATCCCCATGATCTTTGCAATATCCATCTGCGTTTTATCCTCGAAGTACCGCAGCAGGATCACCCGCCTTTCTCTTGGAGACAGCTTTGCCAAAGCCTCCTGCAGCAGTATGCGTTCCACCATATTCTCTTCCTTACGCTGATCGGGGATACATTCCTCCAGAGAAAGCCCTTTCTCGCCCTCCTTTGCGTATACTACCGCGGAGAGGCTTTCTACTTCCCTGCCCGCTTCTAACGCCGGAACTAGATCTTCCACCTTCATTTCCATGGCTTCCGCCAGCTCCAGCACTGTGATCTCCCGATTCTTTTCTTTCATCAGCCGCTCCCGCACAGCATTGGCACGTACAGCAGTTTCTCGCAGAGGCCGGCTTACTTTAATCATGCCGTCATCCCGCAGGAATCTGCGTATCTCCCCTAATATCATGGGCACCGCATAGGTAGAAAACTTCACATCATATTGAAAATCAAACTTGTCGATAGATTTCAGCAGTCCTATGACGCCGATCTGGTACAGATCCTCCGGATCATAGCCTCTGCCGTAAAATCGCTTTACCACGCTCCAGATCAGCCCTGCATTGTCTACTACCAGCCGCTCTCTCGCTTCCTTGCTGCCCTGCTGGGCCAGACGTATCTGCTCCCGAATGGTCTCCATGGAAACCACCTCATTCCCGGGAAAGCTGTTTTTCCATATAGATTCGAGTGCCTTTTTCCGGCTGGCTTTCTACCCGCACACTATCCATAAAGGTTTCCATAATGGTGAACCCCATCCCGGAGCGTTCCATTTCCGGTTTTGATGTATACAGCGGCTCCATAGCCTTAGGGATATCCCCAATGCCAATGCCTTGATCTGCCACCTCTACATACAGTTTCTGCGTATCATAAGCGCAATACAGCTCCACAGAACCGCCCTTTCCCTCGTAGCCATGGATAATAGCATTGGTGACCGCTTCCGAAACGGCAGTTTTTACGTCTGTTATTTCTGAAATTGTTGGATTGAGAGCGGAAAAAAAACCTGCCGCCATCATTCTGGCCAGGCTTTCGTTTTCGGACTTTGCCTCAAAAAACGCACGCATCCAATTGATCATTTGAGCTTTCCCCCTTCCAAATAGCGCAAAGCGTCTTCCTTTGACGAAAAAGACGGTATGATCTTTGTTAAGGCGGAAATGCGCAGAATCTCCAGTACCCGCTCTCCTGCACAGGCAATGGCGATTCTGCCGCCCAGGCTCTGCACACGCTTATATCTGCCCAGAATCACGCCGATCCCTGCGCTGTCCATAAAGGTGACCTGCTGAAAGCAGAACAAAAGATGCTTTCCATTGATGTTATCCAGCTGCGCGTCTGTTTGGGCACGCAGAATATTTGAGCTGTGGTGATCGATCTCACCAATGATCTTTACGATCAATATATTTTCTTTTTTTTCGTAACTGACTTCCATAATCTTCCTCCCTTCCTGTCCACTATACATGATCTTTTCCTGCTTTTAGGATACTTTCGTCCGCAAATTCTCCCCTTGTCCGCCCTGTCCTCTCAAAAAAGGACAGAAAGCCTCTCATTCAGACACGCACAGCGAAATTTGTCCTGACATAAGATAAAGCAATCCCTCTTTTTGAGGTGTCGGGAGGTGTTGTTGTGTTCTTTTTTTGTCTGTGCTCCTGTATATTCTTTGGTTTTTCCTCCGCCGGGTCTTTCCCCAAGCCATTATCCAAAGAAGAAGAGACCAAGTGGCTGATGCAGTACAAAAACGGAACGGAAGAAGAGAAAAAAGAAGCGAAAGACAAACTGGTGCTTCATAACCTCAGACTGGTGGCCCATATCGTAAAGAAATACAGCAGTGCCCAAAAAGATACGGAAGAAATGATCTCCATCGGTACCGTAGGATTGATGAAAGCCATCCTGACCTATGATTTTGAAAAAAATATCCGCCTGGCCTCTTATGCTTCCCGCTGCATCGAAAACGAATTGCTTATGTCCCTTCGGGCCGGGAAAAAAACGCAGCACGATGTTTCTCTGTATGACCCTATCGGCACAGATCGGGACGGAAACGAGATTGTCATACTGGATATCATCAATAGTGATACACCAGATTTCGCGGACACCCTGGATCTTTCCATCCAGACAAAGCGGATGCTGGAAGCCGTCAAAACCGTTCTGACTCCCAGAGAAAGAAAGGTAATCTGTCTGCGGTACGGACTGTTCCAGCAGGATGTAAAAACCCAGCAGGAAATCGCGGAAATGATGGGAATTTCCAGATCCTATGTATCCAGAATAGAAAAAAAGGCATTGAAAAAACTCAATGCCGCCTTGCAGGAATTCCAGGGCTAAGGCCCTGCTTACATATGCAGTTTTATATTTTTGGACACAAAAAAAGCAGGTATCCCTACCCGCTCTTTTTTTCATACACTTTGTTTGTTCTTTAGAAATGTTTCGCTTCTGCAATGATCCGAAGCTGATTTTTCAGAAGCTGCACCTCTTCCTCCGAAAAGCACTTCAGCACTTCCTCATTCACCTCGTCAATGATCTTGGAAATAGGCTCTTCCAGAGCCTTCCCTTTTTCCGTAGGAATTACCCGCACCTCTCTGCGGTCCTCCCGATTGATGACGCGGTCAATGAGCCCTTTTTTCTGCATACGATCCAACACCCCAGAAATCGTGGATGTTTCCAGACAAAGAATCTCTGAGATCTGTTTCGGTGTGGCAAATTCTCTCTGCCACAAGCAGCTGAGCACGCCATACTGGGACGGTGTAATATCATATGCGGATAATTTTCCATTCAAATACTGAAATACGGAATGCTGGGCCGTAGTCAGCAGATAATTGATACATTGTGTTAATTCCATATGTTTTTCCTTTTCCTTTTCCTTTAATCACTATACATATAGAATATCTATAAATTCATAGAAAATCAAGTTTTTTTATTCGGTATGCGAAATAAATTTCCGCATCATATCGAAAGCATGGACCGGCTGCGTAAATTTTACGCGGAGCCGCTGCTGGGGATGAGGCGCGGATTCCACCGCTTCGCCTTCTTCATTCCATATCTCCGTCACTGTCATGGAGAAGGATTCTCCTTTTGCCGGCATGACCTCGATCTCCTCCCCTACGGAAAATTTATTGCGCTGCTCTATCCACGCATAACCGTCCTCGTTGCTGTCCTCCATCACAACGCCGATAAAGTCAAAAGGACGGATATAGCTGTTGTTGGTATATACCTGCTGGTTCCCATCCGGCTTCCCATAATAAAAAGCAGTGGTATAATCCCGATGGCTGGCCTTGGAGACCTCTTCCAGATAATACTCGCGGTTTTTCTCGTAAAGTTCCGGGTCCTGAAAATAATCGTCTATGGCACGGCGGTAAGCCTTAATAACAGTGCCCACATAGAAAGGCGTTTTCATACGGCCCTCAATTTTCAGGCTGACGACACCCGCGTCTATCAGATCCGGAATGTGGTCGATCATGCAGAGATCTTTGGAATTATAGATATATGTGCCTCTCTCGTTTTCCTCCACAGGCATATATTCGCCGGGCCTTGTTTCCTCTACCAAATGGTATTTCCAGCGGCAGGGATGGGCACAGGCGCCTTTATTGGAGTCCCGTCCGCTCAGATAATTGCTCAAAAGGCATCTTCCGGAATATGAAATACACATGGCCCCATGAACAAAGGCCTCGATTTCCATATCTTCCGGAATATTTTCCCGAATCTCCCGAATCTCCCGAAGGGAAAGCTCTCTGGCGACTACCACTCTTCTGGCGCCCAGCCGGTACCACATGCGGGCACTCTGGTAGTTGGTGTTATTGGCCTGCGTGGAAACATGAATCTCCAAATCAGGCGCGGCCTCTCTGGCCACGGCAAAAACCCCCAGATCGGAGATCAGCACCGCGTCGGCCCCCAGCTCATAAATCTCTTTAAAATACTCCGCCATTCCCTCAAAATCGGCGTTATGGGCGAAAATATTGGCTGTCACATATACCTTCGCCCCATGTTCATGGGCAAAGCGGATGCCTTCCGCCATGGTTTCATGGTCGAAGTTTTTCGCCTTGGCCCGCAGGCTGTATGCCTCGCCGCCGATGTATACCGCATCGGCCCCATACAGCACCGCGATTTTCAATTTCTCCAGATCACCGGCTGGCGCCAGCAATTCTGGTTTCGTTTTATTCAACATCATTCTGTTCTCCCTCCAGAGGAATTTCTTTTTTCTTGTAGCACAGCGCCATGCCGTCTCCAATGGGGATAATGGAGGTTTCCAAAGCATCGTTGTGGGTAATATCCCAAAGGAAATTCCGCAGACGCTTATGGATGGTACGCTGTCTTCTGGGTACGCTGAATCTGGTCTGGGCAATAGTGCCGCCCTGGAGCACATCATCCACAATCAGCAGGCCGCCCACCGGCAGCAGCCGCAGGCAATGGGGCAGGAAATTGCCGTACTGCCCTTTTGCCGCATCCAGAAAGATCACATCATAAGGGCCTTCCAGCTCCGGCAGGATATCCGCCGCGTCCCCTTCCAGTATTTTGATCTTTTCTTCCAGTCCCATGCGTTTGATATTGACTCTGGCGTCCTTCAGCATGACCTCAAAGCGGTCAATGGTGGTCACCGTGCCATCCTCCGGCAGATAACGGCACATCAGGCCGGCGGAAAATCCAACGGCCGTACCGATCTCCAGAATATGCTTCGGTTTCTGCATAGTCAGCAGCACGCTCAGCAGCCGCGCCGTTTCCAGAGGAATGATCGGCACCTCCGCCGCCAGCGCTTCCCGCTGTATCTCTCCCAGAACGCCGTCATACATCGGCTGCACCGTCCGCAGATAAGCGTTCATGGTATCGTCTGTAACATAGTTCATGATATAACTCTCCTTGCTTTACTCAGAAATGGTGGCCTGATAGTTTGCCTTGGCCTCCAGGAACTGGTCATAGGTCTCACAGAAAATGTGGTTGGACTGTCCCTCGCCTTCCAGCACATAATACAGGTAATTGTTATCCTCCGGCATTACCGCCGCCCGGAAAGAAGCCTCGCCGGGATTGGAGATCGGCCCCAGAGGAAGTCCCTTATTCAAACGTGTGTTATAGGGAGAGTCTGTCTGTAATTCTTCCTGTGTCAGGGAACCGCTGTCCCTTCCCACGGCGTAAAGCACCGTAGCGTCAATGCCCAGAGACATATCCTCATCCAGTCTGTTGTAAATAACCCCTGCGGCTCTGGCCCGTTCCTCATCCAC
>CALWKZ010000073.1 GCA_944381385.1 uncultured Anaerotignum sp.
AAGAAAACGGTATGTATTCCATGACTTTGAAGGGCGCATTCTATTACCATTATTACGAGAATTTCTATACGCTGTCCTATATCGACAAAATGTGGGGCATCATGCGAAAGAAAGCGTTTCCGGACAGGATTGAACTGTAAAATGAAAGCAGCAGCATTCATGAAGCTGATATCGAAGAAATCAAAAAAGAATCAGGAAGAACTATGCGAGGGAACCCGAAAAATCCTTACCTCGCTTGCCGTGATAGAATGACATTCAGCTCCGTAGGAACGTAGCCGATTTTGTGAAAAAATCGCGGTATGCAGATATACCAGCCTCACAGAACTCGTACTATACGCCCTCAGAGAGCTTGTAAAATCGGTTTAGGCTGAGCAAGCCTGGGCGGCAGACACAAACAGAGAGTATATATGGAGTATGACCTTGTTGGCCATATTCCCATGAATGAACTGATAAAAGCAGAACAGACATGATCGAAATCATGTCTGTTCAAGGAAATTCACATAGTATTGTTTTACGACTGCCGGGCATTTTCGCCGGCTTTTTCTTTTGGGCCAAGAGGAGTACGAAATGCACATTTTGAGGTATAAAGGGAGCGGATATTTTTTTCTGTGCCGCTGGAGGGAGGGAAGAGGCATCCGGAGGAAACCCACTGGAAGGGCAAAGACTGTCATATTATAATGAATTTTGCAGAACGGAGAAGGGAAGCTCCGGGAAAAAATAAGAAATGGGGGTCCAAATGATGGAACAAAGAAAGGTAAGTGTAGTAATCGGGGACAGGGATCTTTTCTATTCCCAAAGGCTCAAGTATTCTCTGGAACGCCGGGGCAGTCTCCATGTCGTGGGGATGACAGACAATGGCCCGGAGTTATTGGAGATCATCCGCAGGCACCGGCCGGATGTAGTACTGATGGATGTGCTGTTGGGGGAAAGGGACGGTTTTTGGGTGCTGGAGCGGATCAAGGACAGCGGCAGCCTTTGCATTATGGTTTCGGCCATAGACAATGATGTGCTGGTTCGCAGGGCCATTACCCTGGGCGCCGCCTATTATATGGCAAAGCCCATCCAGGGGGATCTTTTGCTGGAGCGGATAGAGCAGTTGTTGGATATTCGGGGAGAACGGAAGGAGCTGCTGCGGAGCCAGAAAACGGAGGAGCCTTTGACCGTTGTGAAAAGAGATCCTTGGGAAGGGCTGGAGGCGGAGGTATCCGTCTGCCTGAGCCGTATGGGGATTTCGGCGGGGCTGAAGGGATACCATTTCGTCAGACAGGCGGTGATGATGGCGGTAGAGGACCAGGAGGTCCTGACAGGGATCACCAAAGGTCTGTACCCGGATATTGCCAAAATGTATAAAACGACCGCCAGTAAAGTGGAGCGGGCCATCCGCCATGCCGTTTCGGCGGCGTGGAAAGCCAACGGTCAGCAGGTGTATTTTGAGATTTCCGGATGCTTGATGGCGGAAAAGCCTACCAATGGTCAGTTTATCGCTGTGATGGCGGAATATTTTCGTATTAAGAACAGAGCGGCAATTCCTAAAATTGGATAAAAATACATGATTTTGAATATTTAAAACGTCTGCAGTGAGAAGAGGAGAAATTCTTTTCGCCGCAGACGCTTTTTTCAAATAAATGGAAGAAATAGCCAAAAAACTGAACTTATGGAAAAATATTACAGTAAAGAAAGTGTAAAAATAAAGAAAACAGACAGTTCTTAACAGGAATTTTATAGATTCTTTTGGGAGAGAATATTTATAATATGTAATAAAGATACAGAAGGGAGAGGGGTTGTGCAGGATGGAGCAGAAAATAATCCAGACAAAACAGATCAAGGATGAAAATGACCGCATATGGACGATGCGGTACTGGCTTTTGGTTCATACCGCAGAGGGCGGAGAAGTGTTTGGTGCGGCCATAGACCAGTGCGCAGCGGAAAAGATAGTGGAACGGGATGAGGTATTGGGTCTTTCAGAACGGAAAGAAGACGCAATGCTGTTTTTGGACCGGTTGTGCAACGGGGATGCAATGCCGGTGGAATTGGTGGCTCTGGCGGATGATTATATGCTGGAGCAGGAATGGAAGTATCAAGGATGATTTGTTTTTTGCAAATGTAGTAAAGCAGGAAAGCCTCTGTGATATACGGAGGCTTTCTTTTTTTGGCGGAAGGCGTTCAGAATTTTTTCAGAAGCCATTGCTGGCTGTGGCTGTGATAGGTCAGCTCGTAGATACGTTCTATGCCGTGGATGGTGCTGGCACAGCGGTAGGAAAGTGTGGGCGTTCCGCCGAACATATTTTTCTCTGTCTGCAATATTTTTCCGATTTTAACGACCACAGGTTCCCCGTTTTCTTCCATACGAAAGCGGACCGGTGTCAGAACGCCTTCTTTCGACGTCCAGGAAATCATATCAATTTGGCGGTTTAACAGTTTCATGGCGCTCCCTCCTTGCATGGTATAGCTCTATTATATACGAACTTATGTTCTTATTCAAGGGGGAAATTTTTGGCGGGAACAGTTCTTAGGATTTTCTTAAAAATGGAAAAAAGTGTTGTAATCTGCCAAAGGCTTTCGTATGATGGGAAAAAAGAAACGATATGGAAAGGAAAAGGAGGGGTTGGTATATGGACGCGATGGAAAAAAGAAGGTTTGAATGTCCCAAGTGCGGCCATCACGGCTTTGTGCAGGACCAGTTCCAGGCCACAGGCGGAACATTGGCCAAAATGTTTGACATCCAGAATAAGAAATTTATCACCATCAGCTGCGAGCGCTGCGGTTATACGGAAATCTACCGGGAGGAGACGACCATGGGTTCCAATATTCTGGATTTTTTGATCGGTGGCTGAAAACATTTGTATATCCTGCGGAGAAAAGACGGGCGGAAGGAGTTCCTTTGCAAAAGGAGCCCCTTCTTTTTTTGTCCGGAAGAGACGTTCCTTTGCAAAATCACGAAAAAGAACCGGGAGAAAACAAAAAAGGTGATGGTTTCGCTGTTTTTTGCTAAGGAGGAAGGAAAATCGTTGCAAAAGAGAAAGCGGGTTTGTATAATAAACATATCTGTTTTTTCATGAAATCCAGCAGGAAAGAAAGGACCGGCCTATGTACGAAAAAGTATCTATTCCCGAGATTTTCGGGATGAATGTATTTAATGACAATATGATGCGGGAGCACTTGCCCAAGCCCGTATATCAGGAGCTGAAGAAAACCATTGAGCGGGGAGAAATGCTGAATTCCTCCATCGCGGATATTATCGCCAACGCCATGAAGGATTGGGCCATAGAGCGGGGAGCGACCCACTATACCCATTGGTTCCAGCCTATGACAGGGATCACAGCGGAAAAGCATGATTCTTTTTTGGCGCCGCCTACCAATGGAAAAGCCATTATGGAATTTTCCGGCAAGGAGCTGATCAAGGGGGAATCTGACGCTTCTTCCTTCCCCTCCGGCGGCCTGCGGGCGACCTTCGAGGCCAGAGGCTATACGGCCTGGGACTGCACCTCTCCCGCTTTTCTGCGTGAGGATGCCGGCGGTGTGACACTGTATATCCCCACGGCTTTCTGTTCTTATACAGGGGAATCTCTGGACAAAAAAACGCCTTTGCTGCGTTCCATGGAGGCAGTCAGCAAGCAGGCCATGCGTATCCTGCGCCTGTTCGGCAATACAACGGCCAAAAAGATCACCGTATATGCCGGGGCGGAACAGGAATATTTCCTCATTGACAGAGAGCTGTATAAGCAGAGAAAGGACCTGATCTTTGCGGGCAGAACGCTGTTTGGCGCGGCGCCGCCTAAAGGACAGGAGCTGGACGATCATTATTTCGGTAATATTAAGGAAAGAATTGCCTGCTTCATGCATGAGCTGAATGTGGAGCTGTGGAAGCTGGGGGTTTCCGCAAAGACCCAGCACAACGAAGTAGCGCCTGCCCAGCATGAACTGGCGCCCATCTTCAGCGACTGCAATACGGCTACAGACCATAACCAGCTGATTATGGAGGCTATGAAACGAATCGCCTCTCATCATGGCATGGCCTGTCTGCTTCATGAAAAGCCCTTTGCCGGCGTAAACGGCAGCGGTAAGCACAATAACTGGTCCCTGGGCACAGATGACGGCCAGAACCTGCTGGACCCCGGCAAGACACCTCATGAAAACGCGCAGTTCCTGGTGTTCCTGACGGCGATCATCAAAGGTGTGGACAAATATGCGGATATCCTGCGTCTGGCGGCAGCCAGCCATGGCAACGACCATCGTCTGGGTTCCTCCGAGGCGCCTCCTGCGGTGATCTCTATTTTCCTGGGAGATCAGCTGGTGGATATTTTCGACCAGATTGAGCATGGGGAAGCTACCAGCAGTATCCAGGGCGGAAAGATGCGGGTCGGCGTAAACACGCTGCCTTATCTGAAACGAGACGCTACAGACCGAAACAGAACCTCGCCCTTTGCTTTTACGGGCAATAAGTTCGAGTTCCGTATGCCGCCTTCTTCCGGTTCTATCTCCGGCCCCAATTTTGTGCTGAATACCATTGTGGCCGATGTGCTGGAGGAATTCGCCGACCATCTGGAAAAAGCGGAGGACTTCAATCAGGCGGTCCATGATCTGATCCGGGATACCTATATTGCGCATAAGCGCATTATTTTTGACGGCAACGGCTACTCTAAGGAATGGAGAGAGGAAGCGGAGCGCAGAGGCCTGCCCAATATCACCAATACCGTAGACGCCATTCCGGCGCTGACGACGGAAAAGGCCATTGCCCTGTTTGAGAGACACCATGTATTGAATCGTCTGGAGCTTCACTCCAGAGCGGAGATCAATTACGAAGCGTATATCAAGCAGATCAATATTGAGGCAAAGACCATGATCGACATTGCCTCCAAACAGATCCGTCCTGCGGTGGTCAAATACGCCGGCAGTGTGGCACAGTCTTTGGCGGCTGTGAAAGCGGTCGGCGGGGATACTTCCGTAGAGGAGGAACTGCTGAAGGAAATCAATGAAAATATGAAGCTGTTCCATGAGGGACTGAAATACCTGGAGGAAGTGGAAGGTCAGGCACAGCTTCTGCAGGGCAGCAGCCGTTCTCAGGCCGTATTCTGCCGGGACTATGTGCTGGCGGCCATGGAGAAGCTCCGGGAGCCGGCGGATAAATTGGAAATGCTGGTGGATGAGGATGTATGGCCGTTCCCGACTTACGCGGAGCTGCTGTACAATATCTGATATCTTGTAAGACAACTGTAAAAATAAAACAAAAAGCATCGGAATTTTCGTGGAAAAAGTGCGGAGAAACCGGTGCTTTTTTATTGATTTTTCGCAGAGTAAGAGAAGAATACCGCAGGAAAAATTTGTCATACAAAGCGAAAAAAGAGATAAATGATTCATGAAAAATATTTAAAAAATATAGAAATTTTACAAATGAATTTTAGATACGGGAGGCTTGTCGGAGAAAAAATTGCAGAGAGTTTATGTTTTTTTTTCGATACTTATGAAAAAATATGTTAAATTTCTTGCAATGTCACATAGAAAGGGTTATAATGTATACAGAAAGCAGAAAGCATGAACAAAATATGAAAAATAAACAGATTGTTTTTGGTTAAAATGCATATAAAAAAATAGAATAAGTGATGTTTTGTTCAAATAGTATAATTTAAAGACTAAAAATTGAGGTTGCTTTATCGAATTTGGAGGTGAAGCGGAATGGTTTTAGATGATAAAAGAGTTCGCATCATTACTGGTCACTACGGCAGCGGCAAAACGGAGTTCGCGGTCAACTATGTCACACAGCTGAGAAAGCAGACGGAGCAGAAGGTTGCCATTGCCGATTTGGATATCGTAAATGTTTATTTCCGTTCCCGGGAGAAAAAGAAGGAACTGGAAGAACAGGGGATCATGGTAATTGCTTCCTCTCTGGAAGGCTCCGGCGTGGATGTTCCCGCCGTCTCAGGCGCGATGACGATGCCTGTGACCAATAAGGAGTTCCAGTATGTGGTGGATCTGGGCGGCAATGACGTAGGCACTCTGGTTCTGGGCAGAATGAAGCCCCTTCTGGACCCGGCGGAAACTGAATTTTTTATGGTAGTCAATACATATCGTCCCAATACCTCTACACCGGAAGGCGTCATCGAGCAGATGGAAAATCTGGAGTACGCGTCGGGACTGAAAGTGACTGGCTTCATCAATAACACAAATCTGGTTCGGGAAACGACGGCCCAGTGCCTTGCCGAAGGAGACGCGATATTGAGAGAAGTAACCAAACGCACAGGCGTCCCTGTGAAGTATGTTTCTTATGTCGAGGAGCTCTTGACAGAAGAACTGCCGGAAGGGCTTGCTGGGGAATTGTTCCCCATGAAGTTTAATATGCGGAAAACCTGGATGTAAATTCAAATATTTATGGAGGTGTATTTTGAATGGCAAAAGGTAGAGTAACAATCAATGAAGTGATTTGCAAGGGTTGTGGACTTTGCGTATCTGTTTGTCCTAAGAACGTACTGGCTCTTTCGACAACAAAGATCAATCCCGCAGGCTACAATCCCGCAGAAATGGTAAGCGACGACTGTATCGCTTGCACAAGCTGCGCGAAAATGTGTCCTGACTGCGCAATCACAGTAGAAAAGCTCGACTGATCAAGGGAGGAGGAACAATCAATGGCAAAGGTTTTAATGAAAGGCAACGAAGCAGTTGGCAAAGCAGCGATTGAGGCGGGTTGCAGATATTTCTTTGGTTATCCCATCACTCCTCAGAGCGAAGTGCCCGAATATTTATCCGATGAACTGCCCAAGGTAGGCGGTACATTCGTACAGGCAGAATCCGAAGTAGCGGCAATCAACATGGTTTACGGCGCGGCAGCAGCAGGCGCACGTGTTCTGACCAGCTCTTCCTCTCCTGGTATTGCGCTGAAACAGGAAGGTATTGGTTACATCTCTAACGCAGGTCTTCCCGCAGTCGTTATCAACATGATGCGCGGCGGCCCGGGCCTGGGTACCATTCAGCCCGGTCAGGCTGACTATAACATGGCAGTAAAGGGCGGTTCCAACGGTGACTACCACAACGTAGTACTGGCTCCCGCATCCGTACAGGAAGCTGTTGACATGGTTATGGAAGCATTTGATATCGCTGATATGTATGGCACACCTGTTATCGTTCTGGCAGACGGTCTGATCGGCCAGATGATGGAACCCGTAGAATTCAACTACGTTCCCAGAGAAGGCATCCCCGCAAAGACATGGGCGCTGACAGGCAAAGGCAAAGGCGAAAGACACAACATCAAGAACCTGGTTATCGATCCCGACGATTGTGAAGATTGGAACCATGAACACTTTGAAGTATACGAAAAGATCGAAGCAAACGAACAGGCTTGGGAAGAATACCTGCTGGACGACGCAGAATACGCTTTCGTATCCTACGGCACAGCATCCAGAGTTGTAAGAACAGCCATCGGTTACCTGAGAGCAGAAGGCTTCAAGGTTGGTATGCTCAGACCCAAGACACTGTGGCCCTTCCCTCAGAAAGGCTTTGACAAATGGAATGACCAGATCAAAAAGTATCTGGATGTAGAAATGTCCATGGGCCAGATGGTGGAAGACGTTGCATATGCCTGCAACGACAAGAACAAAGTAGTATTCCACGGCAGAACAGGCGGTAACGTACCTACTGTTGACGAAGTGGTTGCATTCGGTAAAGAAGTTATGGGAGGTGGCAAATAATGGCAGTTGTATTCGAAAAAACAAAAGCGTTAACTGATGTCAAATTGCATTATTGTCCTGGTTGTGCACATGGTATCGTACATAGACTGGTAGCAGAAGTTCTGGAAGAACTGGGCGAAGTAGAAAACGCGATCGCTTGCGTACCCGTAGGCTGCTCCGTATTTGCGAACAATTATTTCAACTTTGACGCGATCCAGTGTGCGCATGGCCGTGCTCCCGCAACAGCAACCGGTATCAAGAGAGTACATCCCGACAATATCGTTATGACATACCAGGGCGACGGCGACTTGGCATCCATCGGTACTTGTGAGATCATCCACGCAGCAGCAAGAGGTGAAAAGATCACAACCATCTTTATCAACAATGGTATCTATGGTATGACAGGCGGTCAGATGGCTCCTACCACACTGCCCGGCATGAAAGCAACAACAGCGAAAAAAGGCCGTGATCCCAAGATCAATGGTAACCCCCTGCGCGTTTGCGAAATGCTGGCAACACTGACAGGTCCCGCTTACATCGAAAGAGTAAGCATTTCCACACCTGCACAGGTTACAGCTGCAAAGAGAGCTATCAAAAAAGCATTTGAGATCCAGAGACAGGGTCTGGGCTTCACACTGGTCGAAGTTGTATCCAGCTGCCCTACAAACTGGGGTCTGACTCCTGTAAAATCCATGGAATTCGTAAGAGAAAAAATGATCCCTTACTATCCTCTTGGCGTTTACAAAGACATTACAGCAGAGGAGGGCAAATAATATGAGTACATTTTCTTCTATCATTGCAGGTTTTGGCGGTCAGGGTTCGTTGCTGATGGGTAAGATTATGGCTTACTCCGGTATGCTGGAAGGCAAAGAAGTATCCTGGTGTCCTTCTTATGGTCCCGAAATGCGTGGCGGTACAGCGAACGTAAACGTTATCATCTCTGACGAAGGTATCGGTTCTCCCGTTATCACAAAGGACGCAGACTGCATCGTTGCACTGAATCAGCCTTCTTTGGATAAATTCGCACCTGTTGTAAAAGTAGGCGGTTCCCTGGTAATCAATGCAGACCTTTGCTCCGCAGAAAATATCCAGATTAAAGACGGCGTAAAAGTATTCGCGGTTCCCGCAAACAGAATCGCGGCAGACGCATTCGGCGGCTCCAAGCTGGCTAACCTGGTAATGCTGGGCGCAGTTGTTTACGCAACAGGCGCAATCAAACAGGACGGCATGGATGAAACCTTTGCCCATGTATTTGAAGGCGGCAAAGCAAAATTCATCCCTGACAACAAGAAAGCCTTTGAACTGGGCTACAACTACGCAAAGGAACACTGCTAAACCGATCCTTCGGGGCGTATTGACCTTGTGTAGGAACTAAAACAGTGTTTTGGCGGATAAATCATTGGAATACAGTGGTTTATCCGCTTTTTTTTTGAAACAGGGCAAAGAGAGAGAAAATATTTTCATTCACGGCGGTTTATGGTATAATATCCGCAAAACGAAGTTTTGTGGCTCGCAGCGGTCTATGGACGCAGTACGCTTTTGCGGCAGGAGCCGACGGGGTGGAAGGAGAACGTGGTATTTGTGAAAAACAAAGTGCGGATTACGATAGACGGAAAATCATTTACCCTTATGGGCAATGAAACAGAGGAGCATATGCAGAATGTGGCGGCTTATATCGACCAGAAGATGCGGGAGATCCGCAAAACGGCGCAGTCGGTATCGCTGGATTCCAGTTTGGCCTATGTGCTGACTTCCATCAATGTAGCAGATGATTATTTTAAGGAAGTGGAAAGAAGTCTAGCGCTGGAGGCGGAGGTGGATGAGCTGAAGCTGCAGTGCATGACGCTGAAAAATACCATATCGGAATTGGAAAACAAGCTGGAGCAGGCGCCAAAGGCACAGCCGGAGGAAGCCGCTCCGGAGGATGCGCCGGCGGAGAAAAACGTACAGGAATCCGGCGGCAGATATAAAAACAGGAGAAGATGATTATACACAGGGAAAATAGCAGGGGATATTCCGCCTAAGGCGGAGAGGACTGCTGTTTTTCCTTTTCTGCGGAGAGAAAAAAGGAAAGGAGAACGACCATGCCATTTGGACAGAAACCGGAGCTGCTGGCGCCTGCCGGCTCTATGGAAAGCCTGCGGGCGGCAGTGAATAATGGATGTGACGCCGTATATCTGGGAGGAAAGGAATTCAGCGCCAGACAGTACGCGGGGAATTTTTCTCTGGAGGAGCTGGAGGAAGCCTGTGATTACTGCCATCTGCGCGGTGTGAAGGTGTACGTTACCGTAAATACGGTGTATAAAAATGAAGAATTGCAGGGGTTCCTTTCTTTCGTGGGCAGACTGTACCATATGGGCGTCGACGCGCTGATTATGCAGGATACAGGCGCGGCTAAGCTGGTGCAGGAGAATTATCCTGATTTTTGCCTCCATGCCAGCACCCAGATGACGGCCAACTCTCTGGCGGATGTGGAATACTGGCATGGAAAGGGCTTTCAGAAGGTGGTGCTGAGCCGGGAACTGACATTGCCGGAGATCCGTCATATTACAGAGCATACAGAGGCGGAAGTGGAGACCTTCGTCCACGGCGCTCTCTGCGTCTGCTATTCTGGCCAGTGCATTATGAGCAGTATGCTGGGAGGCAGAAGCGGCAATCGGGGCAGATGCGCCCAGACCTGCCGGCTGCCTTATACCTTATACTGCGGCTATGATAAAGTGGCGGAGGGATACCTGCTTTCCCCGAAAGATGTGGCTACGGTGACGATTCTGCCGGAACTGATCGAGGCGGGCATCGCTTCTTTGAAAATTGAAGGAAGAATGAAAAATCCGGAATATGTGGCGGGAGTCACGAGGATTTACCGGAAATATATTGATCTGTATTTTGCGGACCCGGACCATTATGAAGTTACCGCCGAGGATATGAAGGAGCTGACCCAGCTCTTTAATCGCGGCGGTTTTACGGAAGGCTATTATACGGCCCGGGGCGGTCTGGATATGATGAGCGTGGAGCGGCCGAAAACCTGGGGATTGAAGGTAGGCATGGTAGACGCCTATCTGCCGAAATATAAAAAAGTTACCATCCGTACCAGAGAACCGCTGATCCCCGGGGACGGCATAGAGATCTGGACGAAGCGGGGACCGCATGTAGGCTGCAATATCACAAAGCCCTCCAAGGCCGGGGAATTTATCACTTTGACTTTGGAAGGGGAGATTGAGAAGAATGATGTGGTATACCGCACCTATGGCAAGGCGCTGAACGACGAACTGCGCAAAACCTGGGAAAAAGACAGCAGAAAGCTGCCGGTCTGGGGCATTTTGAAGGCCAGAGCGGGAGAGCCCATGGCCTTGCAGCTTTGGGACAATCTGGGCAGCAGCGTCTATGTGACGGGAGATGTGGTGGAGAAAGCCTCCAACCGGCCTTTGACAGAGGAGGCCCTGCGGCAGCAGGCGGAAAAGATGGGGGCGACGCCTTTTGTGTTCGCGGAACTGGCTGTGGAAATGGATCAGGATATTTATGTAGGTATCAGTTCCATCAACCGTCTGCGCAGAGAAGCGGCGGAGGCCTTGGAGCAGGCCATTTTGAAAAAATCCAAGCGAAAAGAGAAAGAGCAGGCGGCTCTGCCCGGCAAAAAGGCGGAGCGGAACGTATATAAAAAGAGGGTCACGGTTTTGGTGCAGACCTTAGAGCAGTTTGAGACGGCGGTGCGCCAGGCGGGCGTATCCAGAATCTATGTGGAATCCACGGCGGCCTTTGCGGAGGCACTGGAAGACTGTGTGGAAAAATGCCGCCGGAAGGAGATCGAGTGCTTTGCGGCGCTGCCTCGTATAGATCGGGAACGGCCGGAGGACGAGGAACGCCTGAAACAGTATCTGGAAAGTGGTCTGGATGGTTTTTTGGTCCGTTCCGCGGGACAGCTGGGGGCAGTGGCCCAAAGCGGCAAGAAAATCGTGACGGATCATAATTTGAATGTGATGAACCGGGCCTCTGTGGACTTCTGGAAAGAACAGGGGGCGGATGAGGTCTGTCTTTCTGTGGAAAATAATTTGCAGGAGATCCGGGCCATGGCGGACCGGGACTGTGAGATGATCGTATACGGCTATCTGCCGCTGATGACCACACAGCAGTGCCCTGTGGGGAACTTTGCCGGAGGAAAGACCAGCGGCCAGTATTGCAGCAAACGGTACCATAACGATCTGTATTTCCTGCGGGACAGAAAAGGAGAAAAGTTCCCGCTGATGACGGACTGTGAACGGTGTGTCTGCGGTATTTTGAACGGGAAACCGCTCTTTACCCTGAAATTTTATGATGAGATTCTGGAAAACGCTGTAGGCAGTGTGCGGTTACAGTTTACAAAGGAAGGGCCCGGCCGGACGGAGCGGGTTCTGCGGGCCTACTGCGAAATGACGAAGGACCCTCAGCGCTGCGGCGCCGAAACGAAGCAGTTATTGCAGCAAATGAGTGAAAAAGGAAGTACCAAAGGGCATTTCTTCCGTGGAGTGGAGTGAGACGATGTTTGATTTAGTGATCATGCTGAGCAGGTATTTATTTGTGATCTATATCGGGCTGTTTTTATGGGAGGCCATTGTATATATCGCCTATGAGCAGGGGGGCTATCTGGGCAGCCCTTACCGGGCGGTGTCCATCCAGCGGCGGCTGGTGGTGCTGATGCATCTGACGGCTTTTCTGATTCTGTCCTATAATACGGATACCCATTTGTTCCATTGGCAGGCGCTGGCCTTTGGCGCTGCGGCGCTGGTGTTCATCTTGGTCGCCATACAGCTTTTGGATCGGTTTTATTATGAAGGGTGTCCGCTGATCTGGACAGGGATGCTGTTTTTGATGGACGTCAGTCTTATCATACTGCACCGTGTAGACGCGGCGCTGGCCTATAAGCAGCTGGTTTGGATGGCGCTGGGACTGGCGGGGATGCTGCTGCTGCCTTCTGTGCTGCGGCTGATTCCCCGGTTTGAGATCTTTGAATGGGCCTATATCATTGTGTGCTATGGTCTGCTGCTGCTGACGCAGATTTTCGGCGTGGAGCACGGCGGCTCCCAGAACTGGCTGCAGATCGGCAGTATCAGCTTCCAGCCCTCGGAGATCGCGAAATTCCTGTTTGTGTTTTATCTGGCCAGTGTGTTCCGCAAGCGTGTGGAGCTGCGGGAATTTCTGATTACTTCTATATTAAGCGCCGGGGTAGTGGCCCTTCTGGTGCTGCAGAAGGATCTGGGCAGCGCCCTGATCTTCTTTATGACCTATATGGCTATGCTGTATATCGCCACATCCAATGAGATTCTGGTCCTGCTGGGGATGGGAGCTGCCAGTCTGGCCTCTGTTGTGGCCTACAAGCTCTTTTCCCATGTGCGTGTCCGTGTGGCGGCCTGGCGGGACCCTTGGGCGGATATCGACAGCGGCGGCTATCAGATCGTGACGTCTTTGTTTGCCATTACGACTTACGGCCTTTTTGGCAGCGGGCTGACAAAGGGGATGCCCGTCAGCATCCCGGTGGTGGAAAGTGACTGCATTTTTGCCGCCATCTGCGAGGAAATGGGCGTATTGTTCGGCGCCGGCATCATCTGTATTTTTATTATGATATTATACCGGGGCATCCGGATTACTCTGGACTGCACCAGAAGATATTACAGTCTTTTGGCAGTGGGCATTATTGTAATGCTGTCCTTCCAGGCGTTCCTGATTATCGGCGGCGTTATCAAGCTGATTCCGCTGACAGGCGTGACTTTGCCGCTGATTAGCTATGGCGGCAGCTCCGTACTGGTGAGCCTGATGATGATGGGCATTCTCCAGTGGGTCTGCGTATACTGCGAACAGCATAATCAGGCGGCGGAGGAGCAGCGGCTGCAGTATCTGGAAGGAGGCTACGGCGATGAATAATATGAAAAAAAGCGCCAGACGGGTATTCTGGCTGCTGGCGTTGTGTTTCTTCCTTCTTTTGGGATATTTGGGCAAGCTGGCTCTGGTGGACAGAGAGACCATTTCCGCCAATTCTTATAATATCCGTATGCGTACGGATATGGAAGGCATCCAGAGGGGGGATATCCTGGATCGGGACGGCGAGGTGCTGGCAACCAGTATCCAGCAGGAGGACGGCTCCTATCTGCGCCAGTATGAGAGAGCCAGAATGGCGGCCCATATTACAGGGTACAGCAGCGTAGGCAAGACCGGCGTAGAGGCAGCGGCTAATTTTGAACTGATGACGCCTTACCGGGAACTGCTCCAGAGAATAGAGGGCCTGCTTTCCGGCACAGACCCCAAAGGGAATGACGTGGTGCTGACCATTGATATGGATATCCAGAGCATTGCCGGGGATCTGCTGGGCAGCGCCAAGGGCGCCATTGTGGTGATGGAACCTTCTACGGGGCGTGTGCTGGCTATGCAGGCATACCCGGACTTTGACCCCAATACCGTTTCCGCGGACTGGGATTATCTGATCGCCGACGAGGACAGTCCTTTGGTAAACCGTGCCACACAGGGACTTTATCCGCCGGGCTCTACCTTCAAGACCATTACAGCCCTGGCTGCCATGGAATATTATCCTGATTGGCAGAACTTTACGTATACCTGTACCGGCGAGGAGACCTTTGAGAACAAGGTCATCCATTGCTACAATAATAAGGCCCATGGTACGGTGGACATGGCGGGCGCGCTGGCAGCCTCCTGCAACTGCTATTTCGCGGCTTTGGCGGAGGAAATCGGCGCGGAGAATCTGAGCAAAGAAATGAAGGCCTGCGGCATTACGGCGGATTATGGCTTTGATCTGGCTTACAGCAGCAGTATTATGCACCTGGATAAAGATTCTACGGAAAGCGAGCTGGTGGAAACGGCCATTGG
Source organism: uncultured Anaerotignum sp. (assembly GCA_944381385.1). Classification (GTDB taxonomy): domain Bacteria; phylum Bacillota; class Clostridia; order Lachnospirales; family Anaerotignaceae; genus Anaerotignum. Next base: position 14,508 of record CALWKZ010000073.1, read on the forward strand.
TCAGGGCAAGACCAGTGTATCTCCGCTGTATATGGCAATGCTGATCTCTGCGATCGCCAATGACGGTGTGATGATGGAGCCGTATATTATCGACCATGTGCAGTATTATAATGGAGAGACGGGAAAAACGACAGTGCCCAATAAGCTGATGGATATTTGTACGGCCGAGGAAGCGGCGGTGCTGCAGGAAATGCTCATCGGCGTTGTGGAAAACGGCACAGGCACAGCGGCGCAGATCAGCGGCGTGACTGTGGCGGGCAAGACCGGTACGGCGGAAAATGCTACGGGCAAAGACCATTCCTGGTTCATTGGCTATGCGCCGGCGGAGGACCCGCAGGTGAGCATCGCTGTGATCATCGAAAATTCGGAGGCCTATGGCAGCGCGACGCCCGTTGCCGGGAAGGTATTGAAGGCGGCACTGGAAAATATGGCGGAATAGGAGAAAACATGGAGCCAAAGCTGGATCTGACAAAAGAATACGCGGTGGCGCTGGAAGGCGGCGGCGCCAAAGGAGCCTATCAGATCGGCGTCTGGAGGGCGCTGCGGGAGGCCGGCGTGAAAATTTGCGCTGTCTCCGGCGTATCTGTAGGCGCCTTGAACGGCGCGCTGATGGCCATGAGGGATCTGGAGCGCGCGGAGGAGCTTTGGAGCAATATCCGGTTTTCTCAGGTCATGGATGTAGACGACCAGCAGATGAGCGCATATTATAAGAAGGAACTGCGGGGCGGAGAGCTGCGGAGTTTTTTGCGGGATATGGCGGAGGTGCTTCGGGAAGGCGGCTTTTGCACAGACCCCTTGCGGCGGCTGCTGGAAGAAAATATCGACGAGGAGAAAATACGTAGGTCGCCGATGTCCCTGTATCTGGTGACTTATTCCCTCAGCGATATGGAAGAGCTGGATTTGAGCGTTGAGGAAATCCAGGAGGGCTGTCTGGTGGATATGCTGCTGGCCAGCGCCTATTTCCCGATGTTCCGGATGGAACGGCTGGAGGGGAAATATTATACCGACGGCGGCATACAGAACCTGGTGCCGGTAGACAGCCTTTTGCGGCGAGGATATGAGAATATCCTGGTGATCCGCATTTTTGGTCTGGGCTTTGAGAAGAAGGTGGAGATTCCGGAGGAGGTATCTGTTACGGAAATCGCGCCAAGAGAAAAGCTGGGCGGTGTGCTGCAGTTTGACAGCGCGCAGACAAAACGGGATATGACCTTAGGATATTTCGATGGTCTGCGGACCATATACGGCCTTCGGGGCGAAAAGTATTATATCGACCGCCGGTGGAGCGAGGAACAGGCCTACGAGGTTCTGAAACACCTTTTGCGGAATGAGGCTGAAAAAAACGGTGAGGAAATTACGCTGCGGGAATTGAATGAGGAGCGTATTCCCAGACTGGCAAAAAAAATAAAGAGCAAAGGGGATTATTACGCTCTCACACTGCGGGTGCTGGAACGCAGAGCCGAGGAAATGGAGATTTCTCCTTTCCAGGTGTTGACAGAAGAAGAATTGTACGCGCAGATTATCCAAAAACAGAAAAGTTAGAAGAAGCGTTAGAACGAAGCCTTTTTGCATAAAAGCAAAGGGGCTTCGTTTTTTTATAGACAAAAGACAAATAGTTATGTGGATGATTAACAAATTTTTGCCGATAATTTAACAAAATCTACTAAAACAGAAGGATTTCCTATCCAAATTATTCGCATACAAAGGAGTTTTAGGCCATGCTTCCGCTAGGAATTGTATGGCGAAATCAAGCAGGAATGACGATAAGTTTTGACGGAAAAGCCTGCAACTATGGAGAATTTCACAAAAAAGAAAAAGAAATCGGCAAAAAAAGGAAGAAATTTGTCAGGAACGTCCATGGATTGTATACAAAATTCCTTCTTTTGCAGGAGCAGCGTTTTTTTTCTTTGAAAAATGGAAAATTAGAATAAATTTTTAACAATATGGTTGCAATCAAAATGCAAAGATGCTATAATCAAGACAAATGGCAGAGGGTGGAAATTACACCAGCCATTGAGAAAATGCCAGAAAAACTTATATTTTGCAATATAGGTTTTTTGTAGCGTCCGGAAGGAGATCCTTCCGTCGGGAAACGCATAGTTACGGGGCGCGTTTTCCGGAATGATTTATGATTTCATGTTTCATTTGTTTTTATCGCATGGTCAAATATAGATACTAAGGAGGTCAAAGGATGTACACATTGGGTATTGACGTTGGTTCCGCTTCTTCCAAGGTTGTGATCCTGAAGGATGGGAAGGACGTTGTAGCTGCGGAGGTTGTTCAGGTAGGAACAGGTTCCACAGGTCCCCAGAGAGCTTTGGAACAGGCTTTCAAAGTGAGCGGCTTGACAAGAGAGGATATATCTTTTGTTGTAGCCACCGGCTATGGCAGATTTGCTTTTGAGGGCGCTGACAAACAGATCAGCGAAATCAGCTGCCATGCCAAAGGTATTTACCATTTGGTACCGACTGCACGCACCATTATCGATATCGGTGGTCAGGATGCGAAAGCGATCCGTCTGGACGATAAGGGTGGCATCAAGCAGTTTTTTATGAATGATAAATGTGCAGCGGGTACAGGCCGTTTCCTGGAAGTTATGGCAAGAGTTCTGGAAACGACACTGGACGAAATGGCAGACCTGGATGCGCAGGCCACAGATACGGCGCCTATCAGCAGCACTTGCACCGTATTTGCGGAGTCTGAAGTTATTTCCCAGCTTTCCAGCGGTGAAAGCAGAAACAACATCATCAAGGGCGTGCATTTGTCCGTAGCCAGCAGAGCCTGCGGTCTTGCTTACAGAGGCGGTTTGGAAAAGGACGTTGTCATGACAGGCGGCGTTGCCAAAAACGCAGGTGTGGTAAGAGCGGTTGCCGGCGTATTGAAAACAGACGTAATTGTGGCTCCAAATCCACAAACAACAGGCGCGCTCGGTGCAGCACTGTTTGCATACGAAGCGGCTCAAAAAAAATAAGAAAGAGGGATTAGAATGAGTTTAACACAAGGCATGAAAGCAAAACAATTGTTAGGCTACTATCAGAACAAAGCCGATCAGGACGCTAGAGAAGCGAAAGAAAGAGGCGGCCTGGTATGCTGGTCCGCATCTGTAGCTCCTCCGGAATTCTGCGTAACCATGGGCATCGCTATGGTTTATCCTGAAACACATGCAGCTGGTATCGGCGCAAGAAAAGGCGCTATGGATATGCTGGATGTAGCAGAAAGAAAAGGCTACAACATCGACTGCTGTTCTTATGGTAGAGTAAACATGGGTTACATGGAATGCTTGAAAGAAGCTGCAATCACAGGCGTTAAACCTGAAGTTCTGGTAAACTCTCCCGCAGCTGACGTTCCTCTGCCCGACCTGGTAATCACATGTAACAACATTTGTAACACACTGCTGAAATGGTATGAAAACCTTGCAGTAGAACTGGATATCCCCTGCATCGTAATCGACGTACCTTTCAACCACACAATGCCCATCCCTGAATATGCGAAGGCTTACATTGCTGATGAATTCAGAAACGCAATTTCTCAGCTGGAAGTAATCTGCGGCAGACCTTTCGATTGGAAGAAATTCCAGGAAGTTAAAGCACAGACACAGCGTTCCGTATATCAGTGGAACAGAATCGCTGACTTCACAAAGTATAAACCCTCTCCTCTGAATGGTTTCGACCTGTTCAACTACATGGCACTGATCGTTGCTTGCCGTTCTTTGGACTATGCTGAAATCACATTCAAAGCATTTGCAGACGAGCTGGAAGAAAACCTGAAAGCAGGTATCTACGCATTCAAGGGCGCAGAAAAGACTCGTGTTCAGTGGGAAGGTATCGCTGTATGGCCTCATCTGGGTCACACATTCAAATCCCTGAAGAATATGGGTACCATCATGACTGGTTCCGCATATCCTGCAATCTGGGATCTGACCTATGACGCAAACGATGAGTCTCTGCACTCCATGGCAGAAGCATACACAAGAACATACATCAACACATGCCTGAGCAACAAAGCAGCTGTATTGATGGATATCATGGAACATGGTAAAGTTGACGGTGTAATCTATCACCTGAACAGAAGCTGTAAGCTGATGAGCTTCCTGAACGTAGAAACAGCCGAAGTGATCAAAGAAAAGAACGGCCTGCCTTACGTAAGCTTTGACGGCGACCAGACAGACCCTCGCGTATTCTCTCCTGCACAGTATGATACTCGTGTTCAGGCTCTGGTTGAAATGATGGAAGCTAATATGGCAGCAGAATAAGGAGGAGAAAACGATGAGTAAAGTTGAAGCTATCTTATCCCAATTAAAAGACATTGCAGCAAATCCCAAGAAAGCAATGGACGATTATAAAGCAGAAACAGGGAAAGGCGCTGTAGGTGTTATGCCTATTTACGCACCCGAAGAAATGATCCACGCTACAGGCTATCTGCCTATGGGTATCTGGGGCGCACAGGGCAAAACAATTTCCAAAGCTCGTACATACCTGCCTCCTTTCGCTTGTTCCATTATGCAGCAGGTTATGGAACTGCAGTGCGAAGGCGCTTATGACGACCTGGCAGCTGTACTGTTCTCCGTACCTTGTGACACACTGAAATGCCTGAGCCAGAAATGGAAAGGCACATCCCCTGTAATCGTATTCACACATCCTCAGAACAGAGGCCTGGAAGCAGCAAATACTTTCCTGGTAAAAGAATACGAATTGGTAAAAGCTCAGCTGGAACACTATCTGGGCGTTAAGATCACAAACGCTGATCTGGAAAGATCCATCGCAATCTACAACGAAAACAGAGCAGTTATGCGTGAATTCGTAAAAGTAGCAGCTGACTACCCTCAGGTAATCGACGCTGTTAGCCGTCACGCTGTATTCAAAGCTAGACAGTTCATGCTGAAAGAAAAACACACAGAACTGGTAAAAGAACTGATCGCAGAAGTAAAAGCTATGCCCGTTCAGCCTTGGACAGGTAAGAAAGTTATCGTTGCCGGCATCCTGCTGGAGCCCAACGAACTGCTTGACATCTTCAACGAATTCGGTCTGGCTATCGTAGACGACGACCTGGCTCAGGAATCCAGACAGATCCGTGTAGACGTTCTGGATGGCGAAGAAGGCCCTCTGTACAGAATGGCAAAAGCATGGCAGCAGATGTACGGCTGCTCCGTAGCTACAGATACAAAGAAAGGCCGCGGCAAGATGCTGATGAACAAAATGGCTCAGACAGGCGCAGACGCAGTTATTATCGCTCAGATGAAATTCTGTGATCCCGAAGAATGGGATTACCCTGTACTGTACAGAGAATTTGAAGAAAGAGGCGTTAAGAACCTGATGATCGAAGTTGACCAGGAAGTAACATCCTTCGAACAGGTTAAGACAAGACTGCAGTCCTTCGTTGAAATGATGTAATCTAAAAACTCTTTCAGAATGAAGTAACGTAGTATAACAAACATATGGGACACTGGGGCAGAAAACCGCCCCAGTGTCTTAGAATTATGTAACACAAAGATTTAGGAGGATTTTAACGATGAGAAAAGTTAAAATTATTACTGCTGATGAAGCAGCTAAACTGGTTAAAAATGGCGATACCATTACCACCAGCGGTTTCGTTGCAAGTGCTATTCCCGAAGCGCTGAACAAAGCTGTTGAAAAAAGATTCCTGGAAACAGGCGAACCCAACAACCTGACATATGTATACTGCGGTTCTCAGGGTAACAAAGACGGCCGTGGCGCAGAACACTATGCACATGAAGGCATGCTGAAAAGATACATCGCAGGCCACTGGGCAACTGTTCCTGCTCTGGCAAAAATGGCGCTGGAAAACAAAATGGAAGCATACAACGTATCTCAGGGCGCTCTGTGCCACCTGTTCAGAGATATCGCTGCTCATAAACCCGGTACATTTACAAAAGTAGGTCTGGGTACATTTATCGACCCCAGAAACGGCGGCGGTAAAGTAAACGATATTACAAAAGAAGATATCATCGAACTGGTAAATATCAAAGGCCAGGATTATCTGTTCTACCCTGCATTCCCCATTCATGTAGCTATGATCAGAGGTACATATGCAGACGAGAGCGGCAACATCTCCTTTGAAAAGGAAGTATCCCCTCTGGAAGGCACTTCCGTATGCCAGGCTGTTAAAAACAGCGGCGGTATCGTTATCGTTCAGGTAGAAAGAGTTGTAAAAGCTGGTACACTGGATCCTAGACTGGTTAAAGTTCCTGGTATCTATGTTGACTATGTAGTTGTAGCTGATCCCGCTGACCATCAGCAGACACTGGATTGCGATTACGATCCTACTCTGTCTGGTGAACAGCGCAGACCGGAAGAAGCTCCCGCTCCTCTGCCTCTGTCCGCTAAGAAAGTTATCGGTCGTCGTGGCGCAATGGAACTGGAAAAAGACGTTGCAGTTAACCTGGGCGTTGGTGTTCCTGAATATGTTGCATCCGTTGCAAACGAAGAAGGTATCGGCGACTTCATGACACTGACCGTAGAAGGCGGCGCTGTTGGCGGCGTACCCGCTGGCGGCATTCGTTTCGGTTCCGCATACAACGCAGACGCTCTGATCGACCAGGGTTACCAGTTCGACTTCTATGATGGCGGCGGTCTGGATCTGTGCTACCTGGGTCTGGCAGAATGCGATGGCCATGGTAATATCAACGTTTCCAGATTTGGTCCTAGAATCGCTGGCTGCGGCGGCTTCATCAACATCACTCAGAACACACCTAAGGTATTCTTCTGCGGTACCTTTACAGCTGGCGGCCTGAAAGTAGCTGTTCAGGATGGCAAAGTTGTAATTCTGCAGGAAGGTAAACAGAAAAAATTCCTGAAAGATGTAGAACAGGTTACATTCAACGGCGACATCGCGCTGAAGAACAAACAGCAGGTAATGTACTTGACAGAAAGATGCGTATTCCATCTGCAGGAAGATGGTATGCATCTGACAGAAATCGCTCCTGGTATTGATCTGCAGACACAGATCCTGGATATGATGGACTTCGAGCCTATCATCGACAGAGACGAAAACGGCCAGATCAAACTGATGGATGCAAAACTGTTCACAGATGGTCTGATGGGCCTGAAAGAAATGAAGGAAGGCTGCTAATCGCTTGATTTCTGCATAATGGAACGAAAGGAACTCTCGAAAGAGAGTTCCTTTTTTGTGGAAAAAAATAAAATACATTTTTTATTCAAATTTGGAACACTCTATTGAATTTTCTCTGATAAATCTCTGTAATGTGACAGGATGTAAAAGTATATTTCTAAAGGGCTACGAATGGAATCATATAGATCTGTCTCATGGCATTTCCGGCTTGTTCCAGATGCACCCTATGTGGAATGCGGAAGGGAATACTGGTGCGGGAACGCCATTTATTCCTGTGTTTTTTGTAACGGTGGCTTGCGGCATCACCTCCGGTTTCCATTCCACACAATGTACACTGATTGGACGCAGTGTGACGTCGGAAAGAGAAGGGAAATTTACATTTTACTGGATGATGATTCTGGAAGGTCTGATCGCCATGATCTGGGCAGCGGCGGCCATGGGGATTTACAACGCAGGTTCTGTCAGCGGCACCACTAATGTGGTCGGTGAAGTGGCTATGGATCTGCTGGGGCCCATTGGCGGCATTATCGCGATTCTAGGCGTTATTGTTTTGCCGATTATTTCTGGGGATACGGCAATGCGTTCCTGTCGCCTGATGGTGGCGGAATATCTGCACATTAGCCAGAAAGAAAAAAGAAATCGAATCGCCGTGACGCTGGGGATTTTTATTCCGGTTGTTGCGATTCTGGTCTTTGCGAAGCTGAATGCCCAGGGCTTCAATATATTGTGGCGGTATTTTGCCTGGGCAAATCAGACCATTGCCGTATTTGCCTTCGCGGCCATCAGTGTATATCTGATTTCCAAAAAGGGAGCGCCAAAGCTGGCCTTTCTCCTTTCTCTGGTGCCGGGAACGTTTTATCTGTTTATTATCTCCTCTTTCCTGCTGAGTCAGTCCATCGGATTTGGTCTGCCGCTGTACACAGCCTACGGGATTGCCGGAGTGATTTCTATCATCTATTTTATTTGTATCATTCGGCTGAGGAAAAAATATGCCTCTCATACAATGGAAGAATAAAATTTGGCGGAGCGAGTACGCTCCGCCTTTTCTGTTTTTGTTTATGGTGGAAAAACAAAGCGTTTTATGATATGCTGAACAAAATAGAGGAAAAAAGGAGGAAAAACGATGCAGTTTTCACCATATCATATCAGAACCATGGAATTAAAAAACAGATGGATTATGCTGGCGGCCCATACGGGTTTTGGAGAAGGAAACGCTTTGGGCGAGCGTGAGTTTGCCTTTTATGAGGAACGGGCTAAGGGCGGCGCAGCCGCTGTGACCATGGTGTTGGCCGTCAATGAGGCGGGCGCGTTAAAAGGCATGTACCACGGGGATACGCTGGAGCAGGAGAGCCTGCGAACACTGGCGGAAAAAGTCCATGCCTATGACTGTAAGCTGATGGTACAGCTGTTTCACTGCGGACGGAATGAAAGCGGAAAAAACCATGGGGAGAAGCCTCTTCTGGCGCCTTCCGCCGTCAGCTCTCCTATTTTCCGGACGGAACCGAAGGAAATGACAGCGGAGGAACTGGCAGAAACAAAGGAGGCTTTTGCCAAAACAGCTGCTCTTTGTAAAGCCTGTGGTGTGGATGCGGTGGAGGTCAGCGCTTCCGCCGGTTATTTGTTATCGGAGTTTTTGTCTCCTTTGACCAATCTGCGGGAAGATGCCTATGGCTATGGAACGGACAAGGGCATGACGTATCCGCTGGAGGTTCTCCAGGCTGTTCGTGAAGCTGTAGGGGATTTTCCGGTGCTGGTAAAGGTATCCGGCGCGCAGATGGTGGAGGGCGGTTACGATCTGACGGATACCATCGTATTCTGCCGGAAGGCTCGAGATTGGGCCGATGGGTTTACCGTTACCGGCGGCTGGCATGAGTCCCCTGTGGAGCAGATCTCTTATTTTGTAGAGAAGGGGGCCTATGGGCCTTTCGCGGCGGCGGTACGGAAATATACAGAGCTTCCGGTAATTGCCTGCAACAGGATACAGGACCGGGAGACAGCGGAAAAGCTGCTGGAGGAAGGCGCCTGTGATCTGGTAGGCTCTGCCCGGGCGTTTCTGGCAGATCCTTATTTCGTGGAAAAGATAGAAAAGGAAGAGATCTATAACCCTTGTCAGGGCTGCAACCGCTGTATTATGGATGTACTTAAGGGCAAGGAGCTGCGCTGTGCCTTCTGTCCGGAAACAGGACGGGAGTATATGGAAAACCAGCGCAGGAAGATTGCGACAAGAAAAGAGGTTCTGGTGATCGGCGGCGGGCCGGTGGGAATGTACGCCGCAAAGAAAGCGGCGGAGCGCGGATTTGTGACAACTCTGGTCAGCCAAGAGGAAACTCTGGGCGGTCAGCTGCATCTGGCAAAACTGCCGCCCCATAAGCAGGATTTGGGCCGGTTTGTGGAATGGCTGGAACATGAACTGGAACGGCTGGGTGTGCATGTTTTATTGGGGCAGAAAGGCGATACCGATTTTGTGATGGAGAAAAAGCCTTATCTGACGGTAATCGCCACCGGCAGCAGTCCTGTGTTCCCGCAGATAGATGGCCTGGAAAGAGAAAAGGTCTGTCTGGCACAGGAAGTTTTATCCATGACACAGGAGGAATTAGAAGTCTACCGCCAGGGCCAGACCATCATCATCGGCGGTGGCGCGCTGGGGCTGGAGACGGCGGCTTATCTGGCGGAGAAGGTGCCCGGTGCGAAAATAAAGGTGCTGGAACAGAGCAGTAAAATGGGCGCTGCGCTGGGTGCTTTGGCCAGACCGCTGCTGCGGGAGCTGAAGCAGGCAGGTGTGCAGCTGATGGCGGATACGACGGCTGTTTCCGCGGAGGAGAAGAAAGTATTTATTTCTTTGGCGGGCCAGACCTTTTTTGTGCAGGCGGATCATATCATTACAGCGGCAGGAGCGGAGGCGGCTCCGGAGCCGGAGATCGCCATGGCGCTGATGGATGAACGGCTCTCTTATGCGGTGGTGGGAGACGCGGATCACCCGGCAGATGTGGGAGAGGGCCTGGAAAGTGTATTTTCCCTGTTTTCCCGTTTCTATCTGGCATAAGATAATGTTAGACAAGTGTTGTAGAATATGATGAATATTTGTGGAGTGAAGATAATATTTTTCATAGAATATTGTAAAAAACAGTGGAATGTGCTACAATTAGTACAACGTTTTGGCTAATCTGACGTTATCAATGGACTGAAATATTCAGTAAGTGAAAGGAAGCGGATGAAATGGATTTTATTAGAAGAACTTGGGCAGAAATTGATTTGGATGCATTGGATTATAACATCAAAAGCATCAAATCCAAAATGAAAGACGGTCAAAAGGTAATGGGGATCGTAAAGGCGGACTGCTATGGTCATGGAGACGGCTTTATTTCCCGCAAATTGCAGGATGCAGGTTTTGACTGGTTCGGCGTTTCCAATATCGAGGAAGGCATGAGCCTGCGCAACGAAGGCATTGAAAAACCGATTCTGGTTTTGGGTTATACACCTGTGGACTGCGCTTCCATTATGGCAGACAAAAAGATCACACAGGCTTTGATCGGTATGGAATATTGCCGTGCGCTGCAGGATGCCGCTGCAAAAGCTGGTGTTGTGGTAGACGGTCACATTAAACTGGATACCGGTATGACACGTGTCGGCTTCCAGACAGACGACGAAAACTTCGAGGAATCCCTGAAAGAGATTCAGGAAGTAAGCAAAATGCCCAATATCCATATTACAGGTATTTTTACCCATCACGCAGTAGCGGACGCATATCAGGGCGACAACCCTCAGTTTACAGATATGCAGTTCACACGCTTCACAAAAATGATCGAAGCGCTCCAGGCTGCCGGCGTGGATGTAGGCCTGCGCCACTGCGCAAACAGCGCTACCATCATTTCCTATCCTGAAAAACATCTGGATATGTGCCGTTCCGGTATCATTACATATGGTATGCTGCCCTCCGGCGAATGCGAAGGCCGCATCGATCTGAAACCTTTGATGACATTAAAGACCTCCATCGGTCTGGTAAAACATGTAAAGGCCGGTTCTCAGCTGTCTTACGGCAGAACCTACACAGCGGAAACAGACCGTGTGATCGCGACGGTACCCATTGGCTATGCGGATGGCTATAACAGAAACCTGTCCAATAAAGCAAGAATGCTGGTTAATGGCAAGTTTGCTCCCGTGGTTGGACGTGTCTGCATGGACCAGTGCATGATCGACGTAACAGATATTCCCGATGTAAAAATGGGCGATGAAGTTGTTGTATTCGGTAAGCAGGGCGATCAGTGCCTGCCCATTGAAGAACTGGCAGATATGCTGGGCACCATCAACTATGAGCTGACCTGTGTCGTTACTAAGAGAGTACCTCGTGTATATCTGGAAGGCGGCAAAATCGTTGGCATCGTAGACCACGTTCTGCATCAGTATAAATAAGATAAATTCAAAAAACGGAGCGGATCTCGGAAGAAGAGATCTGCCCCGTTCTTTTTTTGCGCTTTTTTCATTGTATAGTCTTTTTTCTTTCTGCCAAGAATATATCTCAAGAAGAAGGCTCTGCGGCAGGGCGTCTTTTCAAAGAAAGAACAAAAACGGTAGCCACAATAAACAGAAAGCCTAAATAGTCGATCCATTCCAGTTTTGTTTGGAGCCAGAGCACCGAAGCCAGGGTGGAGGAAAGGGGTTCCACACTGGCCAGCAGGCTGGATTTGGTGGGCCCGATGTATTTTACGCCATAAAGAAAAGTAATGTACGGCAGCATAGCGCCGAAAAATACCACAAACAGCAGACAGCCTATGGAAAGGACACTGACGGTACCCTCGATCTGCCAGAAGGGCTTGACGAAAGTGGTGCAGATGCCGCCCAGCAGCATTCCCCAGGCGATCAGATGGATGGTGTTGTACCGCCGCAGCAGACGCTGGGGGTAGGCGGTATAAAAGGCCAGGGCCACAGCGGAAAGCAGGCCCCAGAACAACGCCGCGCCGGAAATATTCAAGGTATGGATGTTGCCGTGGGTCGCCAAAAGGAAAGTGCCAATGAGAGCAAAAGCCACAGCAATGATTTCCGCAAAAGAGGGCGCTTTGCGTATACGGATGGTACCGTATACCACCAGCATCACCGGCGCCAGGTATTGCAGCACCGTAGCGGTGGCGGCATTGGAATAGCCAATGGCTACAAAATAGCCGTACTGTACAAAAAGCATCCCGAAAAGAGAAAACAGCAAAAGTTCTTTGACGTCTTTTTTTCTCTTCCATATATAAAAGATCTTTTTTCCTGATTTGTAAAATAAATAGGATAAAAGAAATGTACCAGCCAGAAGCATACGCACAGAAGCCAGCCATTTGGAGGAAAAGCCCATTTCCTGAAAGAGGAACTGGCCGACGGTTCCAGTGACGCCCCAGAGGCAGGCACTGAAGATACAGAGTGCGGAGCCTACAAAAGCCCGATTGTGAATCATAGGAGATACAGTCCTTTCTTTATAATTATTATAGGCAGAGGTATGCTATCACAAAAATGTCGAAAAGTCAATCAATTAGGAGAGTTTATGTTAAATTTCTTATTTTTATAAAAATGGGAGAGTTATCTTTTTTACATGGATTTAACATAAAGAAGATTTTGGATTTAACAAAGCAGGATTATATTGTAGAAGAAAGAAAAAAGCAGAAAAAAAGGAGAGAAAAATATGAAAAAGTTTTTAGCATTGGCATTAACCATGGTAGTTGCAGTATCTGCACTGGCAGGCTGCGGCGGCAGTGAAGAAACAACAGGCGGCGATACAGCGGAAAGCACAGCTATGAGCGGTCCGATTTCCGTAGTATCCAGAGAAGACGGTTCCGGTACCAGAGGCGCATTTATCGAACTGTTCGGCATCGAAGAAGAGAACGAAGCAGGGGAAAAGGTAGACAATACGACCACCGCTGCGGAGATCACCAACAGCACCGCTGTTATGATGACAACAGTAGCAGGCAATACAAGCGCTATCGGCTACATTTCCCTGGGTTCCCTGGATGACAGTGTAAAAGCGCTGAAGATCGACGGTGCAGAGGCAACTGTAGACAACATCAAAAGCGGCACTTACAAAGTATCCCGTCCTTTCAATATCGCAACAAAAGCGGATATTTCCGAGGTGGCAAGCGACTTTATCGCATTTATTCTGAGTGATGAAGGCCAGGCTGTGGTAGAAGAAAACGGCTACATCAGCGAAGGCAGCACAGGTGCATACACAGCATCCGGCATGAGCGGCAAGATCGTTGTGGCTGGTTCCTCTTCCGTAACACCTGTTATGGAAAAACTGAAAGAGGCCTATGTAGCGCTGAATCCTGACGTAACCATCGAAGTACAGCAGAACGACTCCACCACAGGCATGACTTCCGTAGCAGAAGGCGGCTGTGATATCGGTATGGCTTCCAGAGAAGTAAAAGACAGCGAACTGGAAAAGGGTCTGCAGCCCACAACCATCGCTCTGGATGGCATCGCAGTGATCGTGAACCAGGAAAATACTGTAAGCGATATGACAAGTGATACAGTAAAAGCAATCTTCACAGGCGCTGTAACAGACTGGTCCGAAATTGCCTAACCACATAAGATAAAAAGTGAAAAGAGAAGGAATATTTTATGCCGAAAGAGTACTTCTTTCGGCATAATTTTTCAGAAAGGAGCGAAGAGAGCCAATGAAAGAAGGCGTGATGAAGATAGTTTTCTTGTTGGCGGCGTGTTTCTCCATACTGGCGGTAGCGTTGATTTGTGTCTTCCTGTTTGCCAACGGCGTACCGGCGATTTTGAAGATTGGTGTGTTTGATTTCCTGCTGGGACAGAAGTGGATGCCTTCCAATAATATATTTGGCATTTTCCCCATGATCGTCGGCAGTGTATACGTAACGGCAGGGGCCATCATCATCGGTGTTCCTATGGGGATATTATGCGCGGTTTTTCTGGCAAGATTTTGTCCCGAGAAATTATATAAAGTAATAAAGCCAGCGGTTTCCCTGCTGGCGGGTATCCCTTCCATCGTATACGGTTTCTTTGGCCTGGTGGTCATTGTGCCCATCATGCAGGATCTGGTGGGAGGCAGCGGGAAAGGTGTTTTGACGGCATCTATTCTGCTTGGCATTATGATTTTGCCGACAGTCATCGGCGTTTCGGAATCAGCGATCCGTGCTGTGCCCAATTCTTATTATGAAGGTGCTTTGGCTTTAGGGGCTACCCATGAGAGAAGCGTATTTTTTACACTTTTGCCTGCGGCGAAGCAGGGGATTCTGGCCGGTGTGATTTTGGGCGTTGGCCGTGCCATCGGTGAGACCATGGCGGTGGTTATGATCGCCGGGAACCAGCCGGTTGTACCGGACAGCATTTTCGGCGGCGTGCGTACCCTGACAGCGAATATCGTTATGGAAATGGGCTATGCGGCGGATCTGCATAGAGAAGCGTTATTAGGCACCGGTGTGGTACTGTTTGTATTTATCCTGTTGATCAATCTGTCCTTCTCGGCTTTGAAAAGGAGGAAATCCTGATGCAAGTACAAAATAGAGAAAGATTTTCACAGCGGCTGCGCAGTTATAAAAAACGGCCCTTATCTGCCTTTTTGTTCCTGCTGGTATTGATTTCCGCCGTTGTTACGCTGTCGGTGCTGATTGCGTTGATTGCCTATATCCTAATCAAGGGTATTCCTAATCTGAGTCCGGAGTTGTTTGCCTGGGAATATACCACAGAGAACGTTTCCATGATGCCTGCTATTATCAATACGCTGATGATTACGGCACTATCTCTGCTGTTTGCGCTGCCCGTAGGCATCGCCTCCGCCATTTATCTGGTGGAGTACGCCAAACGGGGGAACAAGCTGGTTTCTCTGGTACGAATCACCACGGAGACTTTGTCCGGGATTCCTTCCATCGTATATGGTCTGTTCGGCTATTTGTTTTTTAATATTTTCCTGGGATGGAGCTATACCATCTTAGGCGGTTCCCTGACTTTGGCTATCATGATTCTGCCTTTGATTATGCGTACCACGGAGGAAGCGCTGATCGCCGTTCCCGATTTGTACCGGGAAGGCAGCTTTGGTCTGGGGGCAGGTAAATTGCGTACCGTATTTCGTATTGTACTGCCTTCGGCGGTACCTGGGATTCTGGCCGGCGTGATTCTGGCAGTAGGCAGGATCGTAGGGGAAACGGCGGCGTTATTATATCCCGCCGGTACAGCGGCACAGGTGGCCGACGGGCTCATGTCCTCCGGCCGTACCCTGGCGGTGCATATGTACGCGCTGCTGAATGAAGGTTTGTATATAGAGCAGGCTTATGCTACGGCAGTAGTTCTGCTGGTGATCGTTATCGGTATCAACGCGTTGTCCGGGTTGATCGCGAAGAAGGTAGGAGTGAAGGATTAAGCATGGATAAATTTGAGATTTCTAATTTGGATCTGCATTACGGCGACTTTAAAGCGCTGAAAAATATCAATTTGAATATACCGGCGGGGGATATCACGGCCTTTATCGGGCCTTCCGGCTGCGGCAAGTCTACCCTTCTGAAGTCCCTGAACCGGATGAACGATCTGGTGGAAGGCTGCCGTATCGACGGGAAAGTGCTGCTGGATGGCGAGGATATTTATGGGAATATGGACATCAACCTGCTGCGCAAACGAGTAGGCATGGTATTCCAGAAGCCCAATCCCTTCCCTATGAGCATTTATGATAATGTGGCATATGGTCCCCGTACCCATGGCATCCATTCCAAGGTAAAGCTGGATGAGATCGTGGAGAAAGCCCTGCGGGACGCGGCCATTTGGGAGGAGGTAAAGGATCGTCTGAAAAAGAACGCCCTCGGCATGAGCGGCGGCCAGCAGCAACGTCTTTGCATCGCGCGCGCTCTGGCGGTGCAGCCGGAGGTACTGCTGATGGATGAGCCTACTTCGGCTCTGGACCCCATTTCTACCTCCAGGATCGAGGAACTTGCGGTGGAATTGAAAAAAGACTATACTATCATTATGGTAACGCACAATATGCAGCAGGCAGCCCGCATTTCTGACAGAACGGCATTTTTCCTTTTAGGGGAAGTGGTGGAATTTGGAGAAACGGAGCAGATTTTCTCCATGCCACAGGATAGACGTACAGAGGATTATATTACAGGGAGGTTTGGCTGATATGCGTACTAGATTTGATGAGCAGCTGGATCAGCTGCATATAGAACTGATAAAAATGGGGGCGCTTTGTGAGGAAGCGATCACGGCGGCGCTGCGGTCTCTTTTTGAACGGGATATGAGTCTGATTCCCGTGGTGCTGGAAAAGGACGGCGAAATCGACCGGAAGGAACGGGAGATCGAAGCCCTGTGCATGCGGCTTTTGCTGCAGCAGCAGCCTGTGGCCAGAGACCTTCGCACCATTTCCTCCGCCTTAAAGATGATTTCCGATATGGAGAGAATCGGTGACCAGGCGGCGGATATTGTGGAGATTACGGAAAACATGCACGACAAGAATTTCGAGATCGCCAGCAGCATCCATATCCATTCCATGTCCAAGGAAGCGGTAAAAATGGTGACAAACAGTGTGGATTCCTTCGTAAAACGGGACTTGGCCCTGGCGGAGGAAGTGATCCGCTACGATGATATCGTGGATGATCTGTTTGCCAAGATCCGGGAAGAACTGATCGAGCTGATGCGCCAGGGCGGCACAGAAGGAGAAGTGTACATTGACCTTTTGATGATCGCCAAGTATCTGGAGCGTATTGCTGACCATGCCACCAATATCGCGGAATGGGTAGAATATTCCATCACAGGCGTCCATGGAAAAATGGACGGAGGAGAAGCATGATCACATTTGAAGAAATACAGAAAAACGAAGATATCCGTACCTATATTCAAAGGGCGGATGAATCCTTGAGCGCTTTGGGCTACACGGAGCACTCTTTTGCTCATGTAACGAAGGTGGCGGAAACAGCGAAATACATTCTGGAGACACTGGGGTATTCCGCTCATGAGGTGGAACTGGCCAGGATCGCCGGATTTATGCATGATATTGGCAATGTGGTAAATCGGGTCGATCATTCCCAGAGCGGCGCTGTCATGGCCTTTCGTATTTTGGATAAGCTGGGAATGCCGGCGGCGGATATCGCCACGGTAGTGGCGGCCATCGGCAATCATGATGAGGGCCACGGCGTTCCGGTCAATGCCATTGCGGCGGCACTGATTCTGGCGGATAAATCCGATGTGCGCCGGTCCCGCGTGCGCAACCGGGAGCAAAAGACATTTGATATCCACGACAGAGTGAATTACTCTGTGGAAAAATCTGTTTTGAAGATCAACGAAGCTCATACGCTGATTAAGCTGAAGCTGACGGTAGACACCCATTACAGTTCCGTCATGGACTATTTTGAAATTTTCCTGGAACGGATGATGCTCTGCCGAAAGGCCGCGGAGACCTTAGGACTGCGGTTTCAGCTGATGATCAACGAACAGTCATTGATGTAAGAGGTGAGAAAAGATTGATCTATCTGGTGGAAGACGATAAAAGCATACGGGAGCTGGTAGCTTATACTTTGAACAGTACGGGGCTGGAGGCGGAGGGCTTTGAACGGCCTTCTGCGTTTTGGGCGGCCTGCGAAAAGCAGCTACCGGATCTGGTCCTGCTGGACATTATGCTGCCGGAGGAGGATGGCATACAGATTTTGCAGAAGCTGCGGCAAAACGAGGCGACCAGACGGATGCCGGTCATTATGCTGACGGCAAAGGGCAGTGAGTATGACAAGGTATTCGGTCTGGAAAACGGCGCCGACGATTATGTGGCGAAGCCCTTCGGCATGATGGAGCTTTTGGCCAGAGTGAAGGCACTGCTGCGCCGGACGGAAGAGCTGCGGCCCAATGGCGGGGAAAAGATTTACCGTCTGGAAGGGCTGGAAGTCAATGTGGACCAGTACCGGGTGCTTTCACAGGGGGAAGAAGTCGCTCTGACGCGCAAGGAATTCGAAATGCTGTGTTATTTATTGGAAAACAAAGGCAGGGTCCTGACCAGGGACCAGCTTTTGAACAAGATCTGGGGTTACGCCTTTGATGGGGAGAACCGTACGGTCGATGTGCATATCCGAACCCTGCGCCAGAAATTGGGCGAGTGCGGGAAATACATCGAAACCATCCGGGGCATAGGGTATAAGATAGGAGGAAACGGATGACAAAGAGGATTTTCCGTGCCATATTCTATGTGACACTGGTCATACTGATTGCGGCGATGGTAATTATTTTGGCCTTTATCCGGGATTTCAACAAAAATAATTATCGTGAGCAAATGAAAAATGAAGCGGAGTATATCGCTGATGGGCTGTCCTATGGCGGTATCTCCTATTTGGAAGGACTGCCCAAGGACAGCAACCGCATTACATGGATTGATGAGGACGGCGTAGTGCTTTACGATTCCCAGGCGGACGCCTCTACCATGGAAAACCATAAGGAAAGGGAAGAGGTCCAGGAAGCGTTGGCTACGGGCCGGGGAGAAAGTTCCCGCTACTCCACCACCCTGGCGGAGAAAACAGAAAACTACGCCTTGCGGCTGGATGACGGCACGGTGCTGCGTATTTCCGCCACAACGCTGACGACGCTGAGTATTTTTCTTTCCATGACACAGCCCATGGCGGTGGCGCTGGTGCTGGCCTTGGTATTGGCTTTGTTCCTGGCCTCCAAAACATCCAAGCATATTACAAAGCCATTGGAGGAAGTGGATCTGGAGCATCCGGAACAGGCGCTGGTTTACGATGAGCTGTCTCCCTTCCTGCGGCGGATCTCCGCGCAGAACCGGCAGATCCAGCGGCAGATGCGGGAGATGCAGCGCAGACAGAGGGAGTTCCGTACCATTACGGAGAATATGCAGGAGGGGATACTGGTGCTGGATACCAGAGGAGAGGTCCTTTCCTATAATACGGGCGCTATGCGGCTGATGGGCATAGACAGCATTACGGAAAAGGAAAATATCTATACCTTAAATCGAAGCGAAGGCTTCCGTACCTGCGTAGAGGCGGCCCTCCATGGGAAACACGAGGAAATTACCATGGAACAGGGGGGCAGAAGCTATCAGCTCTTAGCCAATCCGGTCATGGAAGAGAACACGGTGGTTGGCGCGGTGCTGGTGCTGTTTGACAATACGGAAAAGGCGGAGCGGGAGAAGCTGCGCAGGGAATTTACGGCTAATGTGTCCCATGAGCTGAAAACGCCGCTGACCTCTATTTCCGGTTTTGCGGAAATCATCAAAAATGGCATGGTTCGTCAGGAGGATGTGCCGCGTTTTGCGGAAAATATTTACCAGGAGGCCCAACGGCTGATTTCTATGGTACAGGATATCATACAGCTTTCCCGGCTGGATGAGGGCGACAGCGGTATGGAAAAGATACCGGTGGATTTGGCGGCGGTAGCCCAAAGTGCCATTTCCCGCCTGCGTCCGCTGGCGGAGCAAAAGGGCATCAGCCTTCAGACAGATACAGAGCCGGCACAGATCATGGGAGTTCCTCATGTGCTGGAGGAAATCATTTATAATTTGTGCGATAACGCGATCTTGTATAACAGAGAAAAGGGAAGTGTGCATTTGCAGGTGAAAAAAGAAGGCGATCAGGCTGTTGTGATCGTCAGTGATACGGGTATCGGCATTCCTTATGAGGAGCAGGAGCGGGTATTTGAACGGTTCTACCGTGTCAGCCGCAGCCGTTCCAAAGAAGTGGAAGGGACCGGGCTGGGCCTGTCTATTGTCAAGCATGGGGCTATGCTCCATAATGCGTCACTTTCTCTGGAGAGTGAACCGGAGAAGGGCACAGTAATCCGGCTGATTTTTCCTGCAAAGTAAGGAACGAAATATAAAGGTTCTATAAAGCTGTCTTTTGGCAGTGTTTGTAAATAAGAAAAAAGTACGAATTTTCTGAATTTTCGGAATAATTCGTACTTTCTTTTTTTGTGCGTCATAACAGAACCCAAAAAATGGGAATTTTCTCTTAGAAAAAACGGGCCAAAACTGAAAAAATAGAGGGTTTTTCAAAAATAGAAGAAAAACCCTTCTGTGCGTTTTTGCAAGCCATAACGCTGCGTTCTTTAATTTTTTGGGAGAGTTTTCCCCATACGAAAAAAGTAAAATGTACTAAAACAAATACATGAAAATTGTGAGGAAAAACCATAAAAAAAAGAAATAAATTGTTTTTGACGGAATTTCTGCAAAAAAACAGGGATTTACGGAAAAAATGCAGAACCAAAAACGCGGCAGGAGGGGGAAACTTTACAGAAATAAACCGCCAAAATATGGATAAAAATAGGTTTTTTCGTATTGACTGTCCATTTGAGGTATCCATTATATTGAGAAATAACAATAGAATATCGCCCGAAGACGCTCGGTTTTTCCTCCCTTTTGTGAAGGAAGTGCAGAGCTGAGTATGACCGCGGATACTGGCGGCGATATTTTACGGTTCATTTATGTTTTTGCCGGACGCTATCGCGGCGACTGGGTAAAACAACATTTGGTTCTTAGGAACACGGCAATTATTTACTCCATTTATATTATGATACAAAAGGAGGTTTGTCTATGTCTGGAAAACAACAACAAGAAGGTGCGTTTAAGAAGGATTTGCGTAAGATTGACATTTGGGCGTTAGCCCTTGGCGCAATCATCGGTTGGGGCTGCTTCGTTATGCCCGGTACTAACTTCCTGCCCAAAGCGGGCCCCATTGGTTCCATTGTGGGTCTGATGCTGGGTGCCTGCATTATCTGTATCATCAGTATCAGCTACGGCTACATGATTCGGAAATTCCCTCTTTCCGGCGGTGAGTTCGTATATGCTGACTCCGCTTTCGGCAAAAAACACGCTTTTGTCTGCGGCTGGATGATCGTTTTGGCATACTGGTCCCTGATCCCTCTGAACTCTACGGCTCTTGCCATGGTTTCTCGGTATATCATTCCCGGTTCGCCTTTCCAGGTAGGTTACCTGTATACCATTGCCGGCTGGGACGTATATCTGGGTGAGATCGCTCTGGCGTATGCGTTTATCATTGGTCTGGGTATTGTCAACATCAAAGGCGTTAAAAGCGCCGGCTGGTTCCAGACACTGGTTGCGGTTGCCCTGTTTGGTTCCGTTATGTTCGTATTGATAGGCGTATTGCTGACAAAACCTGACTTTACCAATCTGCAGCCTCATTTCCTTTCCACAGAAGATGGCGGCAGCAAATTTGCACAGATCATGGCCATCGTTGCATTTACACCATATTGCTTCGTAGGTTTTGACTGTATCCCGCAGGCGGCGGAGGAATACAGCTTCTCCCATAAGGCTGCTTTGGGACTGATGATTACGGCGATCCTCATCGGCGGTATCATCTATTCCGCAGTTGTATTCGTTACATCTGTTGTAGATCCTTGGCAGACTATGCTGGCTTCCAATCCTGACTGGGCGACTGGCGAAATGATTTTGAAATCTATCGGTTATGTGGGCGTATTCTTTATCGGTCTGGCGATGCTGTGTGCCGTTGTTGCTAGTATCAACGGTTTCTACCTGGCATCCAGCCGTCTGCTGTACTCCATGTCCTATGCAGACGCTCTGCCCGCAAAATTTGCGCACCTGTCTCCTCAGGGCACACCGAAAACAGGTATTATCTTCATGATGGTTCTGGCGCTGATCGCTCCTTGGTTCGGCCGTCAGGTACTGACATGGATCGTAGATATGACTTGTGTAGGCGCTGGTATGGGCTTTACATATACCTGCGCATCTGCAGCAGTTGTTGCGAAAAGAGACGGCGAAACAAAACAGATGTGGATCAGTATCCTGGGTGTTGCGGTAGCTTCCGTATTCCTGATCATTACATTTGTACCCGGCATGCCCGGCTTCCTGTCTGTACCTTCCTTCATCATTCTGGGTGTTTGGGTGGTTATCGGTATCATCTTCTACTTCTCCATCAAGCAGCGTTATATCAATGGTAAGTGGAAGGGAGTATCCGTTGAACAGATTCTGTATTCTAAGATGAAAGAAGAAGGCAAGATCTGATCTCTGACAGCTTCGGTTGTTTCGCGGTAGAGAAAGATTTTGCAAAAGAATCATAAGTTGTTCCAGAGTATGACGTCGAAATAAGACGTCATACTCTTTTTATATGGAAAAATCAAAAGGGGCATCTGCGCAGGAAAGAGAGAAACATGTCTTATACTTCCATAGGATAGCTGGGGCTGTTAATGCCGCTGGGAAGAGCCCATTTCCTTTTGGCAATAAAAAACCTGGGTGAGCAAAAGAGCGCCTGAAGAGCCATAAGAGGCGGCAGAACCGTTTTGCCGCACCGCAGAAGGAGAAAGAACCAGGCAGGGGGCGGAAAGAAGGGCCAGACAGAGAAATGACGAAGACAAAGGGATATTTTTGAGGAGTGGGAAAGGCTGTTGTCAGGAGCTGAGGAAGAAGGAAAGGTCTGTGGGAGAAGTTAATTTGACAGGGGAAAAGGAATACTGTCCCTACGGAAAGAAGGATGCTGCATAGGATCGGGAGCTCCTTCGTGGTTATTGCATAAGCCCTGAGATGTTTTTCCGATAGAAATGGAGCTGGCAGCGGAGGGAAAGGAGATAAAGCAGGTTTTTATCCATAAAAAAAGCCCTCTGAAGGAAGGGAAGGCGTGTGGAATGGATCGCCGCAGAGATTCCCTGTAAGAAGTCAGTATTTCCGTTTGAACTGCTCCTTACAGGGAATTCATTGGCCTGTTTCTTTATGGAGTTGTGTTTTTTTGGCCGATTACTTTTTGTGTAACCTACGCTTTTTTTACGGGGATGATTATTTTTGTGATATGGTTTTCCTCGTTACCAATATCAACTGGGGAAATGACGTATTCTTCTGAAATAGGACCAGAAATTTCATAGCCGTGTTGATTGAGCCATTTAATGGCTTTGGCGTGGACCTGAATGATCTCGTCATTCTTTCCGACGTGGATGGCGGTTACCGCCGTAAAACCGCCGAATTTTTTAAATTCGGGGCTGGGTCTGGATTCGCTAACCTGAATACTGGCTTCCAGATCGCAGTCCTTGTTGAAAAATTGCTCCAGAGGAGCGTTATGATAAGTTAGGATAACGGGACCGGTGACGTTCAGATTTTGCTTGCTTGCCATTTCAAACAGCTCAAACCAGCGGTCTACCGATACATCTGCATTGTGATAATCAGATTTGATTCTGCGTGTGAAGATTACGTCTGTGACAGGGATTTTTTCAATGCGTATGCCGCCGTCATCTGCATTTTCCGTATCGGCTGCCTGAAGGATCATATCGCCTTCGTGGAGCCGTTCCAGAAGCCGTTCACCGACGGCATACTGCTCTTGAAGCTCATGGATCGTTTGAGAAATTTCGTCCATCCTCGTAACGATACACTGTTCCATGACAGTAGTATCGCTATTATAAATGATGGACTGAATCTCTTTCAGAGAAACGCCCAGCAGCCGCAGCTTCCGAATGATGAACAGGGTCAAAAGCTGGGTATGTTCATAATAGCGATAGTTACTGCCTTCTTTTCGGTACTGCGGAACAAGCAGACCGATCTTATCGTAATAACGTAGTGTTTTTACCGGCACATTACAAAGTGAGGATACTTTGCCTATGGAATAATAATTTGAGCGCTCAGACATGGCTGTTACTCCTTTCTTCGTAGTGTATCCAGTGGGTTTTTGCCCATAGCTTATTATATCGAATGGACAAAAGAAATTGCAATATTTTATACTGTGAAGTATCAAATCGTATTATTCTTGCGAAGTTCTTCCAGTTTTTCAGGAGAATAGCCCAAAAGCTGGCTGTAAACGGCATCGTTGTCCTCGCCCAGCAGAGGAGCGCCTTTCTGTACTTCGTCCGGTTCTCCATGAATCTTGATAGGGGTGCCGGGGATACGAATTTCTGTATCCATACCTTTCTGGTATACGTTCCAAAGCATATTTCTGGATTGCAGCTGAGGATGCTCTGCTGCTTCGGGGATATTCAGGATTACGCCGAAGGGGATTGCCAGAGCAGTGATGATGTCTTCCAGTTCAGCGATAGTCTTTGTCATGGTCCATTCTTCAATGATGGGCTTCAGACCGTTCAAATAGTTGTCGCAGCGATCCAGGTTTGTTTTGTACAGAGGGTTTTCGATAAGATCCTCTCTGCCCATGGCGCCGCAGAGACCTGCGAACATCTTGTCTGTGCCGCAGCCCATAACAAATTCGCCGTCCTTCGCCCGGAAGGAGTCAAAAGGTGCGATACTGGGGTCCTGATTGCCTGCACGATGAGGGGTTTTGCCGGCGATAGTATATTCCACAACAAAGTTTTCCATAACGGAGAACAGTGTGTCAACCATGGCAACGTCGATACGGCGGCCTACACCTGTTTTTTCCCGTTCATACAGGGCCATCAAAATGCCCATGCAAAGCTGTGCGCCGGAGTAGTTATCCGCGATGGAAGGACCGATTTTGCACGGAGGGCCATCTGCAAAGCCTGTAACGCTCATCATGCCGCTCATAGCCTGTGCAACGATGTCGTAGCAGGGGCGGGAAGCCAGAGGGCCTTCCAAACCGAAGCCGCTGATGGAGCCGTAAATAATACGAGGGTTGATTTCTTTCAATACTTCATAAGAGAAGCCCAGTTTTTCCAAAACGCCTACTTTGTAGTTTTCGCAGACAACGTCGGCGGTTTTTACCAGTTCCCGGAAGATTTCTTTGCCTTCATCGGAAGCCAGATTCAGTGTGATACCTTTTTTATTACGGTTGATGTATGCGTAGTAGCCGCTGAAATCATTTTTCATGGGGCCCCAGCCGCGGGTCTGGTCGCCTGTGCCGGGACGTTCGATCTTAATAACTTCTGCACCGTGATCCGCCAGGTTCATTGTGCAGTAGGGGCCGCTGTAAGCCTGTGTCAAGTCTAATACGCGGATACCTTCCAATGGTCTGTTCATAGGGTGACACCTCTTTCTTTGGTTGTAGTATGGACAATGATCTTTGAAAAGGGTATGTATACAAAAATCCCAAAACGAAGATTCGTGATGGGATTTTTGGTCATACCGTTATGCCGCTTTTTTTTGGGAGGGCAAAGGAATTATTCGGGATGTTTTGCATCCTTGAAGGAAGATTCCTGAGGACCTCTCTGGTCTTTCTTTGCGATGTACAGGCTGCCTGTTGCTCTACCGCACAGTACAGGAGGTTCACAAGCTGTTGCTGCTGTGTGCGCGATGCCTGTCATATCTGCGTCTGTCTGGTTCAGCATAGTAGCAACCTTCCATGCTTCAAATTTGCAGGTGTAGGACTGATTGCCAACTTTTTCGATCCAGCCGTGGTATTCCATGAAATCGCCTACATAAACAGGAGCTGTGAATTCGATGTCTTTGTAGCCCAGGAACAAGCTGATGTCGCCGTCAACATAAACCATCAGTTCTGTACCAACATCGCCCCACTGGTTTACGATTCTAGCGCCGTTTACCAGATCGCCAACATAGTGACCGTCTTTTGCGCTCATCATCAGATGATGTACTACCTTTTTACCTACCATAACAAATTCCTCCTTTTTATTTTTAGTGGCTTGTTGTTTTCTATGTCTTTACTTTAGTACATACTCCAAATGGAAAGTCAACAGGGCATAAAAACTTTTTTTCGAGGGTTTTAATGAAAAAATAAAGAAACTCTCCATTTACTGGAGGTTTCAAAAAGGCGGAAAACATATGTTTTTCAGGGGGAGACGGGGGAAAATAAGGAGAAAATACATGATTTTCGGGGAGAGTTTTTTTTGAAAAAAATATGGGGGTTTTTATGGAAAAATGGGAAAAAATATAAAATTAAAAACATCCTCCACCTTTGTGCGAGAGGATGTTTTTCATAGTTAATTCATGGAGGCGGAGCCTTTTTGTACGGCGATCAGGCCGGTACGAGCCACCTCGACGATGCCGAAGGGCTGGAGCATTTCCAAAAACAGATTGATCTGCTGAGGTACGTCCGCCAGCTCCACCGTCAGTGTGGCGGCGGAGATATCATCGATTTTGGCGTGCATGATATCGCAGAGGTCTTTGATATTGCGGCGGGTGGAGGGGGTAGCGGATACCTTGACCAGAATCAGCTCTCTGCCGGTCATCTCCACATTGTCCAGCCGTTTGATCTTTAATACACAGATCAGCTTATTCAGCTGCTTTTCCAGCTGGTCTACGGCGTTATGGCCGATATCAATAATCATGGTGATACGGGACACGCTTTCGTCCTCCGTGACGCTGACAGCGAGGCTTTCAATGTTAAAGCCTCTCCGGGAAAACAGCCCTGTGATTTTATTCAATACGCCTGGTTGATTTTCAACCAGTACGGATATAACCTGTTTCATCTGGAACCCCTCCTTACATATTGACCTTGGAATTTTCCGCTTCCGATACAACGCATTCCAGCAGATAAGGACCGTCATAGGCCAGCATTTCGGCAATGGCGGAGGCCATATCCTCGTCCTGGCTGATGCGGCGGCTCTTTACGCCAAAGGCGTCCGCCAGCTTTCCGAAATCCGGAGTATCCGGCAGAGCGACGCCGAATTTATGGCGTTTGGCAATGCGCTGCAGTTCGCATACCATACCTAATGTACGGTTGTTCAGCAGGACGATCTTTACGTCGCAGCCTTGCTCCACCATTGTGGACAACTCATTGTTGGTCATCTGGAAGGCGCCGTCGCCGCAGACAACGACAGTCTGTTTTTCCGGCTGGGCGATTTTTACGCCAATGGCGGCAGGCAGGGCGTAGCCCATGGTGCCCAGACCGCCGGTGGTCAGGAAACGCCCCTGCTGCATGGGCAGATATTTCGCAGCCCAGATCTGATTCTGACCAACGTCAGCGACAACACAGGCATCGGGGAAAATCTGCTTTCCAATTTCTGCCATCAGACGCTTGGGCTGAATGGTGCTGGGGCGAGCCTCCGGCATGGTGTGTTTTTCCGCATCCGCTTCTTTTTGCAGATATTCCGACCACTGGGTGCAGTTGGAACTGGGATGCTCCGCCAGCAGGCTTTCCAGTACGACACGCAGGTCGCCGACCAAGGGTACCGTAGGGCTGACGTTTTTGCCGATCTCCGCCGGGTCGATGTCGATATGAATGGTTTTGGAATGGCTGCTGATTTTTTCCGGAGCGGTGATAGCACGGTCGCCGACACGGGCGCCGACCAGGATCAGCAGGTCTGTCTGGGACAGGGCCATGTTGGCTGTTTTATGGCCAAAGGAACCGATCATGCCGATATTCAGGGGATGGGAAGTGGGCAGTACACCCAGACCCATCATAGTGGTGACCATGGGGATTTTTGTTTCCTCGCAGAGCCGGCGTACCTGCTCCTGAGCTTTGGCACAGAAAGCGCCGCCGCCGACACAGATCAGCGGGCGTTCTGCTTTGCCGATGGTTTCCACCACTTTTTTCAGCTGCTTCAGATTGCCGTTGACTGTAGGTTTATAGCCGCGGATATTGACTTCCTCCGGATAGGAAAAGTCGATTTCCGCTTCCTGCATATCAATGGGCACATCAATGAGCACAGGGCCGGGACGTCCTGTGGTGGCGATATGGAAGGCTTCTTTAAAGACGCGGGGGATATCCGCCGCTTTTTTGATGAGGTAAGTATGCTTGATAAAAGGAGATACGGCACCGGTAATATCTATCTCCTGGAAAATATCCCTGCCCAGCAGATAGCTCTGTACCTGGCCGGTAATGGCGATGAGGGGGATACTGTCCATATAGGCGGTGGCAATGCCGGTGATCAGATTGGTGGCTCCCGGGCCGGAAGTTACCACACATACGCCGGCTTTGCCGGTGATGCGGGCGTAGCCCGATGCCATATGGGCGGCGTTTTGCTCCTGCCGCACCAGAATATGCCTAATGGATTCACTGTGATACAACGCTTCGTAAAAAGGACAGATGGTGGCGCCTGGATAGCCGAAAATGTGGCTTACATCCTCTTCTTCCAAACAACGTACCATACTTTGCGCGCCTGTCATATTCATAATAATCGCCTCCGTTTTTTCTTTCGTATGTAAAAATAAAACAGCGGACTGGATACAGCCCGCTGTCTTTTGCTTCCGTGTGTTTTTATATCGATCAGATCTCCGCGCAGACCAGTCTGCCGGCTTCTTTGGTGCCCACCAGGGTGGTGCCTTCCGTATAGATGTCCGGTGTGCGGTAGCCCTTTGCCAGAACGGCCTTGACGGCGTTTTCGATGGCATCGGCTTCCTTGGAAAGACCGAAGGTATACCGCAGCATCATAGCGGCGGACAGAATGGTAGCCAGAGGATTGGCCTTATCCTGTCCGGCAATATCGGGCGCAGAGCCGTGTACAGGCTCGTACATGCCGAAATTGCCTGCCGCCAGGCTGGCGGAGGGCAGCATGCCGATGGAACCGGTAATCATGCTGGCTTCATCGGAAAGAATGTCGCCGAAGATATTCCCTGTGACGATGACGTCAAACTGTTTGGGGTTGCGTACCAGCTGCATAGCTGCATTGTCGATATAAAGATGTTCCAATGTGACCTCGGGATAATCTTTTGCTACTTCCGTTACCACGCGTCTCCATAGGCGGGAGCTGTCCAGCACGTTGGCTTTGTCAACGCTGGTAACTTTTTTATTGCGTTTCATGGCCATATCAAAGGCTGTGACGGCGATCCGTCTGACCTCTTCCTCGGCGTACTGCTCCACGTCATAAGCGGCAAGACCCATAGGAGTCTCCTTGGTGCCTCTTTCGCCGAAGTAGATGCCGCCGGTCAGCTCTCTGACGACGACGATATCCAGACCGCCTTCCACGATTTCCGGTTTCAGAGGACAAGCCTCCGCCAGAGCGTCAAAGAGCAGAGCGGGACGGATATTGGCAAATAGGCCCAGTTCCTTCCGCAGACCCAGCAAGGCCCGTTCGGGGCGTTTGTCACCGGGCAGGGTATCCCATTTCCAGCCGCCTACGGCACCCAAAAGAACGGCGTCCGCTTTTTTGCAGGCGTCGATGGTCTCCTGGGGCAGGCATTCACCTTTTGCGTCGATGGCACAGCCGCCGGCCAGCAAGGGGGTATAGCAGAATTCATGACCAAATTTCTTTGCGACAGTATCCAGCACGTTGACGGCCTCATTGACGACCTCAGGGCCGATGCCGTCGCCGTGGATCAAAGCGATATTATATTTCATAAGGCAAAATCCTTTCTT